>CAYFUB010000224.1:0-14310 GCA_964346195.1 uncultured Pirellulales bacterium | reverse complement strand
CAGACCTGCGAAGGTTCGGACGGCGCGGCGCCGGCTCACCGTGCGGAGGTGCGACGGGAGCGGCCTCCTCGACGCTGTCCTGGAGAGAATCCTGGCTGACCATCATCCACGAGGTCCTCAAGGGCAAGCACTACTTCAGCCCCCGCCCAAGGGGCTGACAACGATGACACCTTCCGAGGCCCCGCCGCGCACGAGGGCGGGAACCCGAACTTGCGCGCGCCCTGGCACATGAAGCCCTGTACTTGCCCATCCGGGCCACAGGAGCCAGTGGCACACGTAGCTTTGCTGCCGACGAAAAAGCCCTTGTCGCATGAAACAGTGAGGATAGAATGTCCCTATCGTCGAGCGCCGGGATTTCGTTCGTATGTGCATTGGAGGTATTACGGGATGAAGACGTGGTTAGCATTTGCATGCGTCGGCGTCGTCGTGGCACTGTGCAGCTACGCCGGCCAGTCACGCGAGAACAATCCAGCGGCAAATTCAGATGGAGGACGCAAGACAGCCATGAAGGAGCCAGCTCCGGAAGTCTATACGATCAGCGGCCGTTTCGAAAGAATCGTGGTAGTCCGGATCAGGCGCGGCGTGGATCTGCTCGACGGTCTGAAGAAGGCGGTGGCACGCGAGGGAATCCGCAATGCGGCCATTCTCAGCGGGGTCGGCTCGCTGACGAGCTATCACGTCCACGCCGTGGATAACACGACCCTCCCCGCCAGGAACGTGTTCTACAAGGCCGAGGGGCCCCAGGATCTGCTGAACGTCAACGGCTATGTTATCGACGGCAGAATCCACGCCCATATCGTGTTCTCAGACGATGAGAAGGGGCTTGGCGGCCATCTGGAGCCGGGCACGACGGTCTTCACCTTTGCCATCGTTACTCTCGGCGTCATGCCGGACGGAGCGAACCTCGCGCGATTCGATGACCCGGGTTGGTAAGTCGATGCGTGTCGCGTGGCTTGGGGGCGGGTATCGGGGCGGCCCTGTTCAATCCACGACCTGCTTCCAACTGTGCGGCGCGATCTGCATGCCGTCAATGTACGTGTACCCATCCGGGGGAGACGCATACAGGCCGGCATTGTGAGTGATCGTATTCACCCCGTCGCCATAGACGGGACCGTCACAGATCACCACGCCGACAACGTGGGCGCTCTGCTGCAGGCTCAAGGACCCTTTGATATGAATAAGCCCCCGAATCTCGCTGGGATACTGGTCGAGCGTATCTTCATCAGTTACGCCCTCGTATGGGGCGCCCACGGGGTTGTAGTTCGTCGCGTTGGTCGCCTCTGAGAGCGTGAAGCCGGGACTCTGGTATTTGATAATGACGTTCCCATCCACCAGCACGACCGGGAAGTTGGAGCAGTAGTTTTGGATGAACATCGTGCCGTCCAGAGTCAGTGTTCCGCCGCCCGTCCTGACGATGAGCGTGCCGTGTATCCTGCTGTTCCTGATGATCAGGTCGGCCCCGTTCGTATCGATATAGTAAAGCCCGTTCGGGTCGGTTGGTCCCCAAGGGTTACAGCCGGGAGCAAGCACCGCCTTGTCGATGATTGCGACATACGGTACGGCGGTCGCTTTGCTCATGTACGCCGGGATCACAGCGGCATCCGGCATCCGCTTGGCCGGGGCCGGCACAGTGAGTGTTCCCGTGATCGTGCCCATGTGGTCCACGGTCCATGCTTCGGCATCGCCGTCAAGCACACCATCGTTGTTCAATTGCCCGTTTGTGGAAACCGGCGCTCCGATGATGGTGAGCCGCTTGCCGGCGCTGACTTGGATCAGACCCGAGGCATGCAGGCAGGTGTTCAACGCCGCCAGCGGCTCAATGACCGGCAGGAGTGTGACCTGGGCTTTATGCCGCGCGATCCCCTTCATGCCGATGCCTGTCAGCACCAGCGGCTCGTACGCGGAGTTGCTCAGCACGTTGTCTTGCGGATCGACTCCCTGGAGTGTGAATCGGGCGGCACCCAGCGTTGCGTCCTGCACCCACGTGCCGTTTGGACGGGTGGTGCGCCAGTTGGGATCCTGTTTCACGTACAGCAGACCCAGCTCCAGAGCCGACACGGCGCAGGCCCTTGCTTCGGCATAGTCCCTCGTCAGGCGCACGGAGCGCATCTGAATGCGCACGGCGGCCAGTGAGGCCAGGCCGATGATGGTGATCAGCAACGACGAGGCCAGCACGTGCAGATACACGCTGCCGGTACATCGAATCCCGTTGCATCTATCGCCCCGCATCAAGACTCTCCGGATTACTCATGGGCCGTCTTCAAGGCGACGAGCGTTGCCTGTGGCACACCGTTGTGGCTGACGGTCACTGTAATGCGTTTGACGCCGCGGTCCGCGGCCTCGACCTGCGCAGGATCAGCAGGATTGACCCATTGGACCTGCGCCGTCCGCGTCCAGCCGGTCGCGTTCGCCAGGGGGACACCGTCTTTGGCGATCGGTGGACTTGCGGACCAGCCATCGTAGTCATCGACATCATCGTAGGCGGTCCTTGTCGTTGCCAGTTCGCCCGGTTCGCGGCCGAAAACAGGCGTCCCATCAGGATCGCGGTAGTCCTGCAGGAGAATCTCGGACATGAGCGACTCGACCAGCAGTCGGCCCCGACTGAGGAGGGAGGCCCGGTGCTGGGTCAGCCGCGAGGCCCCCACCGTATTCAGCGCCGCCACGAACATGACCGCCACAATAACGGTCGCGATCACGGCCTCTACAATGGTAAAGGCCGCAGGCACGCGTCTGGAACCGCGATGCGCTCTCGGGCTCCCGCCGGGTCTCCGGTCCGACCACTTCGCAGTCCGGGGCGAGGGACTCATTGGGTCACCTCCGGCCCGTTGAGAACCCTGACGTTCGTTTGCACCAATGACTGGCCGTCGCTGCCTGCACGCAGCTTGATTTCCACGCCGTTGAGGTGGTACGTGTTCAGGACCTGGGGGACGCCGGCGGTCGTCACCGTCCCGTAAACAGTGAACAGCAAAGACTGGCTCGCGAGCGGCGACCACAATATTCCTCTGTTCGTGGACTTGGCCAGGGCAAGATTGGAAGCCGTCACATTTTTGCTCCGCCCCCGCACTTTGCACGCCGTCCCATTGGCAACCCATTTGACGACGATGCACACGCCCTGCTGCGGCGCAAGCTCGCCGGCGCTCGCGAACGTGAATTCCTGCTCGAGATAACCGCTGAGCAAAGCCGACTCGAGTAGTGTCTTTTCCTCCAGCAGGATTCCGCTGGGGTACTTGCCCGAGGTCGGCAGTTGCAACTGGACCCGGGCCTCGCCATCCGTGGCTCCATCCTGTTTGGCCTGCACCGACACGTGTGTGACCCGCCAACTGATCGCATCCGCCGGCAGAGCCGGAAGGAAGTATTGTGCATACCATTCCGTGTCCTTGATGGGATAGTCGTGAAGGTCCTGAGTCGAACTGTAACTCGCCAGCATGGTCTCCGCGCTTTCGTTTGGTAGAGGGACCTGGGTGGTGATCGTCTTCAGGTCATACGAGAGGCCGAATTCCCGGAGGTCCGTCAGGACGCTGACCGCCGGGCCTCCGTTGTACTGTCTGGTCAAGGGGGCCCCGGAAGTTCCGGACCATTCATAGCGAATGGTTTCCGGGACGTCGTCGGCGTTGCGATCGGATACGGCAAACTCGATCATATTCGCGGACCGCTGATTGATGGAAACGGCATACTGCAGTTCTGTGACCATCTGCTCAACGGCTGCGGCTGCGCCGAGGCTCGCGCCGGCCGGACTACGGGCCTCCGGCAGGGCCCGACCCGCCATCAGCATGGCCGAGGCCAGACCCAGCATGATCACCGAGGTCACGGCGACCGCGACAGCCATTTCGACCAGGGTAAGGCCTCTGGTGGGCATCGACATACATCCGTACTGCGGTGCTCTTGCGATCATTGGACACTGACCAGCCCGGTTGCACCGTCGATGGTGATGGTTCTCTGGTGCGAGCCGGTGGCGACGATTATCGTGCCGCCGCTGTCTGGCAGACCCCAGCCGCTGAAGACCACCTGGGTGGCCCCGCTGAAATCGGCCGAGACAAGGTCCGCCATGTACGGCTCGGACGATAAAGCCACCCGATAACTGCTGGAAGCGTCATCGGGGGCAGAGACATCCGACAGGAGGTATTCGTCGGTCGCAGGGTAAAAGCACACTGCTCGCGACGATGATGCGATTCGTGCGTATGATTGCGCCAGACGCAGGTCGGCCGCCACGCGTCCGGCCGTCGCGTCGACGCGGTGACGAGCGGATGCGCTGCCATACCGGGGCACGGCCAGGGCGGCGAAGACCGCGATAATCGCCGATACGAGAACCACCTCCAAGAGACTGAAGCCGCCCCTGTTGATGCTGAGACTCCTGGGGGTCGCCGGATTCGAATAAATCGCTGCCATCGCCTTATGTGGTGTACAGGGACCGCCATTTTCAACGGGCTGTCACGAGAACGGAGCTTGGGCCGCCATCGAACCGACCGCGACCCAAGTCAGACTCGTCTCCTGCGGGCCAGGCCCGGCCGCATCCAAATAGTCTGCTCCGACGAGCGCAGCAGACCTCACGACGGCTCAGTACGTATTGTACTTCTTCCCGCTATCATCCACTTCGGTGTCCGTGGTATCGGCCTTGATGGTGCCCGAGGATTCGGTGTAGATCCAGCCCGTTCCGGCATCGCCCAACTCCGCAATTCCGGTGTTGCCCTTCTTGGCCCCGACAGGCAGCGGCGGAATGTTGCGCAGATAGGGTCCGTAAATGGCAGTAGCTGTCTTGATCGGACTCACGGTCGTACCTGTGACATCTGTGTACTGGGTCAACTGATTCACGATGTTCGCGGCCGTCGGAAAGCTCCCACCGTGTTCGGCAGC
This sequence comes from uncultured Pirellulales bacterium, assembly GCA_964346195.1. Classification (GTDB taxonomy): domain Bacteria; phylum Planctomycetota; class Phycisphaerae; order Sedimentisphaerales; family Anaerobacaceae; genus PLanc-01. Next base: position 9,459 of record CAYFUB010000224.1, on the reverse strand, counting down.
GTACAGATCGATGGCGTTGCGCAGCACCGCCAGATCGCCGCTCAAAGCCGATTCACTCGCACCCTTGGAGCCCCGGCTCATGCGCGGAATACCGATAGCCGCCAGGATGGCGATGATCGCAACCACGATCACAACCTCCAACAAACTGAATCCCCCTCTGTGTGTGCGTCTGCACTCATTCATAGGTATTCTCCTACAGATTGACCTCTTCCAAGACGATGCCTGTTTTGAAGATATCGTCAGGCATCAGGTGGTACTTAAGTACTTGTACCCATATAATCCGGAAATCGCCTGGCACGGGCCCGAGTCGATCAGGTCATTTGCTCACCAGCTCAAGGACCGCACGTTTGCCATCCTGTTCAAAGACGGCGGAGCGATCGCCGACCGCGACCAGCATGAATCCGTCGAGGCACTGCCCAGGCGCCAGAAGACGGTCATTGACCAAAACGTACGATTCACGGCCGTCGACCACCACGGCCGTAAGCTGGTGTCCGCTGATGAACCGGGCCACGGCAGTCGACAGCCTGACATTGTCGTCACCGACTTTATCAGACCAGGATGAAGGCAGGGAAAATGGGTCCCGCATCTGTTCGACCGCGATGTCCTGATTTGGCCACATGTGACTCAGACGCTTAATCGCACCCGGCCTCACTGGCGGTTCCGCCAAGGTGGGGATGTTGTCCGTGGGTAAGACCGGATGCTGCGCGGGCTGAAGCAGACCGGCTGACGCGGCGGTCGCCCCGCCCTGGGGACGCAGGAACGTGCGATCCGCCACCAGGGCCGAAAGGCCGATAAAGAAGACCACGAGAAGTGTTTTCTGGCGTTTCGTCATATTCATTCTCGCTGCCACCTAAGATCGAGGCACTACCTCATCGGATGATTTTTCGGCGGAGGCATTCCGGACGGCGTCGCCGGGGGCCGCGTACCAGAACAGATCGAATCGGAACCGCTCGGCTTCCTCAGACTGCGCCGGGTTGCCCGACAACTCGATCTGTATCACGCTCATGTCGCGAAACGTCGAGCACAATCGGTGAAGGAACTCGACGCATTGTCGGTACGCGCCCCGACCCATGACAGTTATCAGGACCAGATCATAACGCGGGCTGCTGCAGATGGGGCCGGTCTTCACATCATCGACGTCGAGTTCGCACTCGGAAAGAGACTTCGTCAGTCCGGCGATGCGCCTGTTGACGTGCGTGGTCGAATCCAGCCGGACCGAGCCGGTCCCCATTTCCAGCCGGACCGCCTGCAGCCGCTCCTTTACCGCGGCAATTGCCGCCTTCAGTTCGGAAGCCTTATCCTGCTGGGCCTGCACTTCGCTGCGCAGGGCGGCGGTGATGGCCCGCTGTTCGAAGAACGGGGCAACTGTTGTCAGATACCCTGTCAGCGAGACAAGAATCAGTATGGCCGCCCCTGCCGCGTCGATTCGCCGCAAACCATGCTGTTGCAGTCCCTTCAGATGCACCTTGACACTCCTCTAAAAGTGACACTCCACTGTGAACGCTGTTGCTTCCCCGCCCAGAAAGGATTGCCGACTGCTGCTCGTGAGCCGAACCAGGTCAAATGTGCCAACGCTTTCCAGACGCAGGACGAATCGTGAAACGGAATCCTGGGCCTTGCCGTAACCTGTAAGCGTTAGTCGGTGCCGACACTCCGCGAGCAATGCGCTCAGTGGTCTGGCCTGGGCCGATTCGCTCCACGGCTCTGTGATTGCTTTGTCCCCTTCGGCCATCGTCACGAGGCGGCAGCGACTGAGCACGATCTCCTCATCCAGTTGAGCGGCCAGCCCCATGAATAGCTTGCCCCAATCCGGCTGTGCATGAATGGCCCTGGCCGTTTCCAGCGCGGTGGTCGCCTCCGCCAGCTCGCGGCGGAGTTGCAGCATCGTTCGATTATCTCGTTCGACTTCCTGAGTGACCGTGCTCAGTTGCCCTGTCATGTTGCGGTCCTCCGTGGCACGAAGGACGCGCAGTGTCAGGGAACCGGCGATCAGCAGGATGGTGTATGCGCCGCACACCGCCGTCCACGCGCACAGGCGGGCCCTTTGGCGTCTTCTGCGCAACCGCTCGGCCGGAATCAGGTTTACATGGCCCATCTTCAGACCCCCTTCGATTGCGCCAGACCGACCGCCACGGTCATGGCCGGATTATTCGCCTTAACCAGCAACTCAGGCGGGCACTCGACCAGATCGCCCGGACCCGCCGTCCTGACCTCGAGGCCCAGCCGTTCCTCGAAGTAAGCCGCCAGTTGCGGAACCAGGGCCCCGCCACCGAGCAGCAGCAGCCGTTTCACCCCTTCGCCGGGGAAATGATGGTTCGCATAGGACAGCGGCGTCTTCAACCCGTCCAGCAACTTATCGACATGGCTCCTGAGATGCTTACGGATCGCCTCGAGGGTCTCGGGGTCAAACCGCCCCGTCGGTTCCTCCGAACCCGGGCCCACCGTGCCGATGATCTGATATGCGGATTCGAGGGGGATGCCGAAAACCTCCATCAACCTGTCGGCAAGCTCGGCGGTGAAAACACCGTCAAGAGACCTTTCGTAAATCAGCGATTGAGCACATACGAACAGCAGCGACGAAGAACGGCATCCCAGATCCATGATCGCCGTGACCTGGGGAGCCGGCAGAAGGAGCGGCTCGCACGCGCGGGCGGCCGCCGCGCTGCACGTATCCAGGGCCACGACGCGGAATCCTGACGCCTCGAAGACATCCAACAGGGCGTTTGCGGCGTCGTGCGGGCAGCCGACCGCGAGTGTCTGGGTCATCGGCCTGGCGCTGTTGGCCGTTTTCACCTCCCAATACGCCATCTCAAAAGAGTCCGGGGGCACGTTGTGCAGGCGTGACAGTTCCAGCCGGACGATTTGCTCGACGGGTGCGCCGGAGACTTTCGAGGGCAACTCGAGCGACGTACGCAGAAGGCGCTGCTCGGGCGCTGCCAGCACGATGGCCCGTCCGCTGAACCCCTGCCGCTTGAGAACGTCCTTGAAGGCCAGCGCATCAGCGGACGAGATCTCCGTCTCCGGCTCGGGACGCGGCAGCAAGGACAAGGCGAGAATGCGATACCGGCCGCCACAGTCCGCGAGTTGGGCCGCTTTGATGGTGCGCCGGCCTACATCCACCCCGATGACGGTTCGCGACGGACGTTTCATCTTCCTCCCTCCGTCATGGCGGTCAGGTCGAACAGCGGTACGAACATGCAGATGGCGATCAACCCGACCAGCAGCCCCATGAAGATCAGGATCACCGGTTCCATGATGGTCGTCAGCGAGCGGACGATCACTTCGTTCTCCTCATCGAGGAATGCGGACATCGTGATCAGCAGCCGGTCCGTCTCGCCACTCTCCTCCCCGCTGCGGATGGCTTCGTACACAGAGGGAGCGATCAGGGTCATATCGGCGAAGGCCTGGCTCATCGGCTCACCTTTCGCCACATGGTCTTCGGCCTTCGCGATCAACTCCTCATACCGGATATTGCCGGCCGTCTGGCGTGCGAGCCGGAGGGCCTCCAGTATGGGTACGTGTGCCTGCAGCAGGACGCCGAGCAGGGACACGATCCGGGCGGTCGCAAAGCTCCTGGCGATGCTTCCAAGGTATGGCAGCTTCAGGAGCGCCGTGTGCAGAAGATTTCTGCCGTTGGGTGTGCGAAAGTATGCGACGAGAGAGGCGACCGTCCCCGCCGCGAGCAGTCCGACGAGCCACCAGTACGTGCGCAGAATCGCGCTGGCGCGCACGAGCAGGCTCGTGCTGGCCGGCAGCGGCACGGCCAGCGTCTCGAACAGGCCGGCGAAACGCGGCACGACAAACAACAGCAGCAGGACGAAGATCGTCAGTCCCAGCGACAGAAGCAAGCATGGGTAGATAAGGGCGCCAACGATGGAATTTCGCACCTTCAATTGCTTCTGTTTCAAGACGGCCAGTTGATCGAGCATCTCCTGGAGGTGCCCGCTCGATTCACCCGCTGCGATCAGACTACGGTAGATCGCGTCAAAGCAATCGCCCTGTGCCCCCATGGCCTCGGAAAGCGAAGCCCCCTCCTCCACCCGTGTTCGCAGGCCGGTAATGACCTGCCGCCAGGGGCCCGGTCGGGCTTGGCGCTCGAGTGCGCGCAGGGCATCCACCAGCCGGGTTCCCGAGGACGTCAGCACGCACAACTGGCGCGAGAACACTGCCAGGTTCTTCAGTTTCTGCCCGCGTGAGATGCGGCGTGCGCGCACCGGGGAGCTTTCCTTGCTTGCCGATACGGCCTGCGCAGTGACCTCGGCGACGTAGAGGCCCTTTCGGCGCAGCGCATCGGCAGCCGTCATAACGTCGGCTGCCTCGATGACACCTGTGGTGGCTTTGCCGAGCCCGTCAAAGGCCGTATACGCCAGCTTCATGCCGCCTCCGTTGTCTGGGGAATGTCGCTCTCGTGCCGGGGTCCGTCGGCGCCTGTGTCCTCACTATGTGTCACAGACAGTACCTCTTCCAGCGACGTCTTGCCGTCGAGCGCCAGCAGTACGCCTTCTTCGCGCAGCATCAGCCCACCGGCCTTGCGCAGGGCGTCGCGCAGCTCATGCGGCGGCGCCGCACGATGGATTAGACGCCGCAAATCTGACGTCACTTCCATGACCGCGTAAATGCCGGCCCGCCCCCGGAAGCCCGAATTGTGGCACTCCTTGCAGCCCGCCCCTTTGCGGAAGGGACGGTTCGGCTTCTCGGCAAACCCCGCGTCCTGCAGGACGTTTTCCGCCGGGATGTACTTCGTCGCGCAGCCCGGACACACGGTTCGCGCCAGTCGTTGCGCGACGACCCCATTGATGGCACTCGACAGGAGGTACGGTTCTATGCCCATGTCGAGAAGCCGGGCCACCGCTCCGGGCGCGTCGTTCGTGTGCAGCGTGGCGAGCACGAGATGTCCCGTCAACGCCGCCTGCACGGCCACGCGCGCCGTCTCCTGGTCGCGAATCTCTCCGACCATGATGACGTCGGGGTCCTGTCGAAGGATGCTGCGCAGGGCCCGCGCGAAGGTCATGCCGATCGCTTCGTGGACCTGGATCTGGTTCACCATGTCGAGCTGGTACTCGACGGGGTCTTCCACCGTCACGATATTCAGGTCGGGACTCCTCACCAGGTCGAGGGCGGAGTACAGCGTGGTCGTTTTTCCGCTCCCGGTGGGCCCCGTCACAAGGACAAGACCATAAGGCTGGTTCAGCATTCTCTCGAACGCTTGCAGGGTTTGACGCCGAAAACCCAGGTCCTCCAGCCGGACACGCAGGTTGGCCTTGTCGAGAATACGAATGACGATCTTCTCCCCCAGCAGCGTGGGCATGCTGGAGACCCGAAGATCGATCTCTCGGCCCTCGGCGACGATGCGAACGCGACCCTCCTGGGGCAGGCGCTTCTCCGCAATGTCCATCCGGCCAATCACCTTGACGCGCGAGACGATCGAGGCGTGCAGGCCCGGCGGCGGTTTCATGAGGTCCCTCAGCGCCCCGTCGATTCGATAGCGAATGCGGGTCCCGTGCTTGTCCGGCTCGATGTGAATATCGCTCGCCCGGTCCCGGACCGCGGTGAGCAGGGCGACATTGACCAGGTTGATGATCGGGCTGCCCTCGACCATCTTGTCGAGATCGGTGGCGGGCCCTTCATCGACGGATTCCTTCTCCACCACCTGCACTTCGCTCTCCACCAGGGAGGCGAGAAAGGAGTCCACGTCCGTGTTGCCGGAGGCGTATTTTCTGATGAACTCGATGATGTTGGCGCGCGGGGCCAACACGGGCCGGATCTTGCAGCCTGTGAGCTGCTGAAGCCTGTCGATCTTCGGCAGCGACTGCGGCTCGGCCATGGCCACGGTCAAGGTGCCGTGCACTCTGAACATCGGAATTGACGCCAGTCGTTCCGCTTCTTCCGGCCCGGTCAGGGCCAGCAACGAGAAATCGACGAGCCCGTGCCGCAGTTGGCAGAAAGGCACGCCGAGCTGCTCGGCCAGAAACCGGAGCATACGAGTGGTTTCAATCACCCCCCGCTCGACCAGCATCTCGCCGAGCATCGCACCCGTGGTCCTCTGCTCGGCCAGGATACGGTCGAGCTGATCCGGCGAGATGACTCCTTCGGCCACCAGGGTGTCGCCCAATCGGGATGGCGTCGAGCACTCTATCACAGGAAGCTCCTTACGGCGGAGTTGGGATCCTCGAAATGCTCGAACTGCGACGACAACCCCGTCAGCTCAATCACTTGCCGGATGGTCTCGTTGGCGGCGCAGAGCTTCAATCCCTTGCCGCTCCGGCCCAGCTCCTGAGCGATGTCCGCCAGAGACTCCAGCCCGACGCTGTCCACGTAGGGTAAAGCCGAGGCGTCGATGACCACGCGCCCCAGATTCTCTCGTATCAGTCCACGAAGCCGGGCCTTGAACGTCTCCGCGTCGGCACCGATCAGCGGGCCTGTCGGCCTTATGACCACGACGGCCCCTCGTTGTTGGGTCGGCATCTCCACTTTATGACGCCTCCTCCGCAATCGGCAGTGTCAGCGTGAACGTGCTGCCCTTACCGAGCTCCGACTCCACGGCAATGTCACCGCCGTGCAGCCGCGCCACTTCGCGCGCGATTGGCAGGCCGAGGCCGGAACCCTTGACCTTCGCCGCCAGCGGATTCCTGGACCGGTAGAACCTCTCGAAGACTCGCTCGAGCTCGTCCGGCCCGATGCCGAGACCTGTGTCCGTGACTCCCACGCTCAACTGCCCTCTCTCCACCGTGGCGGTCACGTTGACTCGGCCGCCAGCGGACGTATACTTCAAGGCGTTGCCAACCAGGTTGTGCAGCGCCAGGGCAATCTTGTCGCGGTCCGCCTGGATGACGGGCAGCTTGGGCGGCAGGTCAAACTCAAGGGCGATATTCTGCTCCCGGGCCTGCACTTCGTGGTCGGCCTCGAGCTGGCGCAACATGGTGCCGACATTGACGTCGTCCCGCTGGAGCTCGAACGAGCCCGCTTCGATCTGTGAGACCGACAAGATTTCCGAGACCGTGCGGTCCAGCCTCTGGATCTCGTCATTCATGACGTTCAGGCATCGGCTCGTCGCCGTGGCGTCTCCGTCGCAGTGCTCCAGCGCCTCCTCGACGTAAAGGCGAATATTGGTCAGCGGCGTGCGGAGCTCGTGCGCGGCCTTGGCAAGGAAACTGGTGATCGCGGCCCCCGCCACTCTTTGTTGTGTCACGTCTTCGATCATGACGAGCGCGGAGTGCGCGTTGTCGTGCCGCGTTGGAGCGATGGTGAATCTCAAGACACCGGAGGTCAGCGATCCGTTCCGCTCCACTTCGACGACGGCGCGCCTGGACGCCGAACCCTCGGCGGCCTCACGTACCGCCGTCGTGATGCCCCGGTCCTTGACTGCTTCAGAGATGTCCGTGTGGATCAGCGCGTCCCGCTCCGCTTGCAGGAATATCGCCGCGGCGCCGTTGATGTGGTCGATCCGCATTCTATCGTTCACGAGCACCAGTCCGTAGGGAATGGCATCGAAGGCCGCTTCTAGTCCATCGCATGCTCCTGACCTTCCGTGGACTACTTCCTTCACCTGCTGGATCGCGGTGGATATCCGCATTCTCTGTTGGTCGTCGAGCAGCTTGTTCCAGGCCACCGCCTCAAGACCCAGGCTGGGATCCAATTCGAGGGTCGAGACATCGATGGCATCATCTTTGACCGCCAGCAAGATCTCGTGAATGGCCCCGATCGCCTTGAGTCTGAACCGGGCATGACGATGGACCAGAAGCATGCTGGCCAGGGCCAGACAGGCAATTGCCATCTGGGCCGTGTGGGGAGACAGACCGGCTTCCACGCGGCCCTTCGTTCCCGCGGTAATCTCCAGCGTGGCGCTGCCCCGGCCGGGGACAGTCACTGGAAGCGTGAATGTTGCCCCATCCGACGTGAACGTTTCCGCGTATGTCGGGGCCGTGCTTTCCCAGGAAGGAGGCAACGTGAGGACATTGATCCCGCTGGGATTCGCATCCGCAAGCACGCCGCCATCAGGCAGAACCACGCGACAGGCCCGCAGCTTGTGTTCCACCCCCGCCTCCACAATCGTGCATCGCAGCACGGACAACTCGTCGGCAGCCATGAGCACCTCGACCGCTCTCGCAAGAACGCTTCCGACAGCTTTGATGCGCTGGGCGTTTGCCTTCCTTTCCACCTGCTTCTGAAACGCCAGATTCTGCCAGAGGGAAGAGGCGAGATTGAAGAGGAACAAAGTCACCACGATGAATATCATCGCGGCGAACAACGAATCGCCACGCAGGAGGTCTTTGCGCATGGCAAAGAGCTTTCTTATCAAAGGCATATCAGTCTGCATTACGTACTCCTTGGGTTCGGGGTTCCCAACGCACAATTCCGCGTTCGGTGGGGCTCCCGGCAGCGATACATCGCTTCCGGGGTCCCGGGTCCCCTCAGGCACTGTCATCGGACTCGTCGTATTTTTCGGCCATTTCGCACACGGCCTTAATGACCAACAGGCGCTTTGAGGTCCCCAACGCGAAATTGTGCGCTGGCGACCCTTTGTCTGGGCTGTTGCGTGACGATTCCGAGAAATGAGTCAGGGCCTATAACAGACTCGATGCAAGGCCTGTTGCCCGTCCCGTTCGGCCGGCCTGTGAGTCATCTCGGGCTTTTAAGTACATTATCGACCCTGAAATGCGAACCAAGCGGTGGTCTCCGGCACCACCGGTGTGGACCCGGAACCCCGGAAGCGATACATGGCTTCCGGGCGCCCTGTGCCGTGAAGTCCTGAATCAGGCGTCAGCGTCCGGTCAAGAAAGCATCCACCTGTGGCGCGAGCACTCGCCCTCATCGTTGCTGGCGCAGACAATCAACCGATCTTGGAGCGGCCTTCGGCCGCAACCAAAAAATGCCTGTCAAGAAAACGAGCTGTTACGCCTTTGCAGTCCAGGGGCATACGCTGCCCCGGTGCGCGGATGCGAGCACCCTCACGTGCGGCTGCGGTACGCTCAGCCGGTTTTGACGCCGATCTTCCGTGGCTGCGCCTTCTTCGATTTTGGCAAGGTAACCTGCAGGACGCCGTTTTTCATCCGGGCGTCGATCTTGTCCGCGTCGATCGCGCCGGAGATCCGGAACTTCCGCTGGTAATCTCCGACCTCATACTCGGCGTAGGAAAGGTCGTGCCCTTCGACGGACGTCTCATCCACGTGACCGGCAATCGTCAGCTCGTTCCTGTTCAGGTCCACGTCGACGCCGTCGCTCGGGAGAACGAAGATGCGCGAATCCCCCTCATCATGGTGGCTGATGGCCAGCCATTTGCCGTCGGGCGAAAAACCATGGTCGTTGTTGCATCGGTCGGCCGGGCCGGTGTCCAGTTGTCTGGGCTCTCCGCCGGCGACCGGGATTGTGTAGAGCCGACCGTTGCTGTTGAACAGGAGGTAGCTGCCGTCTCGCGACCGGTTGGGCGCCTCGAAATGCCGACGCGCCCGATAGACAATC
>CAYFUB010000223.1:0-3099 GCA_964346195.1 uncultured Pirellulales bacterium | reverse complement strand
TGGGCCTGAGCCTGCTCATCTGCGAGCCCGGCCCGACGGTCCACATCCGCCGGCTCGAAGACAAGCTCGGCATCCACGGCTCGCCGACCTGCGAAATCTTCTTCGACAACACGCCCTGCGAGCTGGTCGGCGAGCGGCAACGCGGCCTGGTGCCCTACGTCGCGACACTGATGAACGGCGCCAGAATTGGCATCGCGGGACAGTCGGTCGGGATCGCCGAGGCGGCGTATCGAATCGCCCGCGACTATGCCGCCAGCCGAAAGCAGTTCTCGGTGGCCATCGAGAAGCTGCCCGCCGTACGGGACATGCTGATCAACATGAGAATTGCTATCGAAGCCGGACGGGCCCTGCTCTACGACGCATCCCGCGTGGTGGACCTGGCGATCGCATACAACACCCGGGTCGAGAAGGACCCGCCCGAGAACAAGGACGAGTTGAAGAAGCTCAAGGACAACGCCCGGTCCTACAAGCGTTACGCCGGCATGCTGACGCCGATGAGCAAGTACTACTGCTCGGAGATGTGCAACCGGGTCGCCTACGATTCGATGCAGGTCCTGGGCGGCAGCGGCTACATGCGCGATTACGCCTGCGAGCGGCACCTGCGGGATGCACGAATCACGACGATCTACGAGGGCACCAGCCAGTTGCAGATCGTGGCGGCCGTCCGCGGTGTGTGCAGCGGCACGGCCCAGAAGTATCTCGCCGAGCTGGCCGGCCTGGAATATGACGCGGACGTATCCGACCTGCTCCGCAAGCTGGCCGAGGGGACCGAGCAATTGAACGCGGCCATCGAGTACACCAAGACCCAGGGCAACGATTACATGGACCTCTACGGCCGGGCCCTGGTCGATGTCGCCATCGACCTGATCAACGGCTATCTGCTCTGCGGCCAAGCCGGCTCGAAGGTCGAGATGGACGTTCCTGTTGCCGTCAACACCGGCTCCAAGAACGGCCAGACCGTCCCCATGAAGCAGCGCAAGGCCCTGCTGGCCCGACGCTACGTCGAGAAGAACGCCCCGAAGATCAGGACGCTGACCGACCTCGTCCTGCAGGGCGACAAGTCGAGTTTCACGGACTATGAAGCCATGATCGGCCCGGTGCCGGAGGTATAGAATCGATGATGGATAATTGATGATTGATGATTGACAAGGAAGGTCCGGACTCCTCGACCAATCATCCATTATCAATCATCCCTAATCAATCCGATGTCCTATGCTGCGAGCGGTGATATTCGATTTCGACGGCGTGATCACGGATTCCGAGATCCTGCACTTCCGCGCGTTCAACGTGGTCCTGGCCCAATTCGGCTTGCAGCTCACGAAGCCGGAGTATTACCGGGACTATCTCGGCATGACCGACGCCGACTGCTACCGGGCCTTGATCGAGGAAGGCCGGCTGCTCCTCGACGAAGCCGGGATCAAGGACCTCGTCCGGCAGAAGACACGCGTCTTCGAGCAACTGGCACGGACCGAGGGCAAGATCATCGAAGGGGTGCGCGAGTTCCTGGATATGCTCTCGGCCGCCGGGGTCCCCATCGCCATCTGCTCGGGCGCCCTGCGGGCCGAGATCGAGCTGATCCTGGAGGAGGCGGGCCTGAGACACTACTTCGATGTGGTCGTCTCCGCCGAGGAAGTCAAACGCGGCAAGCCCGACCCGGAAGGTTTCCTTCTGGCCCTGCGGCAGCTCAACGACCAATGGGCCGAGCCCATCGCGCCCGAGTGTTGCATCGTCATCGAGGACTCGCATTGGGGCCTCAAGGCCGCCCAGGCCGCCCACATGCGCACCGTCGCCGTCACGAACACCTACAACGCCGCCCAGTTACAGCAGGCCGACAAAGTCGTCGCCCGCCTCGATGTGCTGACCCTCGAAGACCTCCGACAGGTCTGCTCCTGAATACCTGCCTGCGGACTCGTACAGACTACCACGAATTCTTGCGCATAATCCTCTGGACTTATGGCCGGTATTGTTTGTCATTTCGGCCGGAGGCTGTGGTGGAGACACGCAGCGCGGTGGAGAGCCCGGAACGAAAATCCGACCACGGATGAGAGACACGCCGTATTCGTTGCCAGATGTCTCGACTCCGCTGCGCTTCGCTCGACATGACAGAGTAGTAGCCGCGTCCCCAGGCCCAATGGGCCTCAGTTGATCCAGTCCGTCCGATGGATGATTTCCCACGTCCCCTCATATTTGAACAGGTAGACATCCAGTCCCGCCTGGGCCGTGGGTCCCCTGTCGAAGAACATGACGCGCACGAAGCACCGGTTCTTGTTGTAGAACCGGGTGATGACCCGCTCGCACTCTTCCAGATCACAGGTCTTCAGGACCATCCGCATCCGTGAAGCCGGGTCGTCGAAAAGGTCCTCGATGATTTGGGCAATGTCCCTTCGGTCCTTGCCGACGACGCGGGTGTCCGCCTTCTCGTCTTGCCACGCTTCCACGGCCCGCTGCAGTTCCAGAAGCCGCCTGGCCGTCTCCGCGTCGATCTGAGAGACCTGCTTCCACCGGCGCCGGCCCCCCTGCTCTTCATGGGTCAGGGTGTAGTATTCCAACGCCTGATTGTATTTCACATCCGGTGGCGCGGCCTGTCCTTTCTTCGCGGAGTCCGTCGAGTCGCACGATGCGATGAGCACGACCGTCAGCAGAGGTAGAATACGCCTCACGATTCGATCTCCAGATATCCAGCCGTTGATTGCAGATCCCAACATGATCCCGGCTCCATCGCACGACGCCATCAGGGTCCTCAACCTGACAGATGATAGCCCCGGAAGCCGGCCGATGCCACCCCCAATTTCGGTTCGCCTCGCTTTTCGCAAGGCTGAAAACCCGCGGGGGAGGGGTCGGACCCGAAGGAGAGCCTGAGAGTAACACCGCCGGGACTCGTCGCCCCTGCGTGGGACGTGTTCCTTATCCGTACAGGGACTTGGCGTGCTGCCGCAGACGACAAGGACTCCCGGCTCCCCCTGCCACGCTGGAAAAGGGGTGCCCGCCGGTCCGCGCGCGGCCCTGGCCCCACGAGGTTTGCACTCTTTTTTGTATTTTCCGCTTGTCTTTCTCCGACGGTTCGGGCAGAATTACTGTCATAGGAGCGCATGACATTCG
>CAYFUB010000222.1:0-17452 GCA_964346195.1 uncultured Pirellulales bacterium | reverse complement strand
TGGACGAGACTGGCAAGCCGAGGCAACTGCACATGGCCGAGGCCCTGGAGAGCATCCATTTCGATGTCACGCCGGACAAGCTGCCCGTCACGACCGTCGGCCGGCTCGTCGATTCCGAGTACTTTAAGGTGGATAAGGGCCATCAGGCCCCGAGTTGCGAGTTGTTTCTCGCCCGGGGTCGGATGAGGACGCTGATCTTCCTCACGGGCGGCGGGACCATCGTCTCCAGCAAGGCCGACCCCGTCGATTTCAGGGCCGGCGATTGCGTGCTGATCCCTGCCGCGTTCGAAGGGGCGGCCACGTTCGACCGGGACACGGAATACTTGACGGTGACGATCTGAAGTCTGAGGTTTGAAGTGTGAAGTTTCAAGTAGGAGAGGACTTGACGCTTCAGACTTGAAACTTGAAACTCTTCTGTCCCTCTTCCGGGACGGCGCCGCGCAGGCCGTGCATCCTGAGATAGCCCTTGCGCCAGACGACCAGGGCCGAGATGGTGACGACGAGGACGTACACCACCGCCGCATAACGGGTCCGGATCTGGCTCATGACCAGGCCGATCAGGGCGTAGAGGCCCGCCAGGCCGTAACAAATCGCCACGGTCCGCTTGAGCGGGATGCCGCGGTCGATCATCTGGTCGTAGATGTGGCCGCGGTCGGAGACGAAGAGGGGACGGTGGTTCAGCAGGCGGCGAACGACGGCCACGGCGCTGTCAAGGATGGGCAGTCCGAACACGATAATCGACGCCAACCACCAGCGCGGCACCCGCTCGGCGAACATGATCATCAGGGCCGCCACGACGAAGCCCAGGAGCATGCTGCCGGCATCGCCCATGAAGATTTTGGCCGGGTGCCGGTTGAAGGGCAGGAAGCCGCAGACCCCGCCGACCAGGCTCAGACAGATGACGATGCGCACGGGGTCGCCGAAATCGCTGAAGCCCCAGGTCGCCAGATGGGTGGCCAGGAGCAGCATGGCGACGGTGATAATGCCCGTGACGCCGGCACAGAGGCCGTCCAGCCCGTCGAGCAGATTCAGCGAGTTGGTCGCCCCGAGCACGAAAAACGTGACAATCAGCACGTCGAGAACGATCTCGAGGTATTCCGTCATGGGCAAACCGAGCGGCTGGGCGACACGCTCGAGGTTGGGATTGATGCCCGCCAGGAGCAGCAGGACCGCCGCCAGAGACTGCCCGAGCAGTTTGTGACGGGGGCGGAGGTTCAGGATGTCATCGGCCAGACCGACAAAACAGGCGATGGCAGCCCCCGCCAGCACCCCCAGGAGCCAGCGCAGCTCCTGCGGAAACACGGCGTCGTTGCGCAGCGAGTAGATGCCGGCGAAGACGCCGACCGTCAGGCCGACGAGCATGCCGACGCCGCCCAGATAGGCGATGGGTTCTCGGTGCGTCTTGACCTTGTTATCGGGCCTGTCCACGATCCCGAACCGCAGGGCGATTTTCTTGCACAGTGCGGTCGCGGCCAGCGCGCTGATGAACGCCGCAAGCAGCACGGGCCAGAATTGCAGCACCCAGCCGAGCGGTCGTTTTGCACCTATCAGCGAATCGAACATCGACCCCCTTATGAATCTGCGATTTACGATTTACTATTTACGATTTCACACGGCAATGCCTGGGACGGCGAACGACGGGTCGCAAATTGTCGATGCTATGGATCACCCGCCGGAAGACCTGAGACCGCGACTTTCGTGCCTCTGAGGTCAGAGCCCTGGAGCCAGACCTCGGCATCGTAGCGCAGCATCATCAGGCCGTCCGTGAAGCCGTCGAAGACGATGCGCGGCTGCTTGCCGGTCAGCTCCTGGAGAATCCACCTGGGAAAATCGGCCCCCGCCTGAATCGATAGCGGCACTCCACCGCCAAAACGCGGATTGATCTCGGTAAACCGAACCTCGTCATCATCCGTGATGAACAACTGCAGGGTGATGACGCCCGGCCCGGCCCCAAGAAGCTCGACCACCCTCCGGGCCTGGCCCATGATCGCGGGATGTTTCGCAGTCTGTCCCTTGCTCACCTCGCCGGAGCGGACCTCGATCCGCCGGCGCGGGACAACGCACCGGACGCGCATGTCGAAGTCCACATAGGCGTCGCACGTGTATTCCACGCCCTCTATGTATTCCTGGCAAATGGCGTTGGGGATTCTCCTGGCGTGGAAGCGCAGCTCGTCGCGGCTGTGGGCCACGGCGTTGCCGCGGCTGGCGTACCCATCCCAGCGCTTCAGGAAACACGGCCACCTGAGCTCTCCCCGGCGGTCGGCCGCCAGGGCCGTGCGGACGCTCATCGTGGCAGGCGTACCGAAGCCATTCTTTTTGAGGAAGCCAAATGTCCGCCGCTTGTCCTGGCAGGTATCGATCACTTGCGGGTCCGAGACCAGCACGCGACAACCCAGCCGCTCGAACCTCGGCCGATGCTCGGCCAGCAAGCGCAGGTCCAAATCCACGGTCGGCACCAGCAGGTACACGCCTCGCGTGCGGACGATGGACAGGAGTTGGTCGATATAGTCCACATGGGTAATCGGCTCCACCAGGAAGGCCTCGTCGCACAGTTGCAGAGCAGGGCTCAGCTTGCTGGTATCCGTGCCGTAGAAACAGGCCGCCAGGCCCAGTTTTCGCGCGGCGTCCTGGAAACTGCGGAATAGTGACACCCGGCGGCCGATGCAGGTAAACAGCACGGCCAACGGGCGTTGAGGTTCGCCTTTGCGGTCCTGTCCCGCGGCTTCGACCCGCGACTTGCCCATAACGACTCCCGTGGCCCGTACACCCCCAAGTACAACCACCATCGTACGGCCGGTCGCGCCGGAGGTCAAGCCGGACACTCGTTATTCCCACATCAACCCATTTGCTTTGACATTCGCTGTAAACACACGTAGACTGATGCTTCGGTCGGATAAATCGACCGAATGTGGGTATTGGTTTAGGGATTGAACATTATCGGAGACACTGTGGGAGCCTCCGCCTCACTCACAATTGAGTCCGACGTCGCGAGAATCCGGGAGTACGCTCGTGCTTAAAGTACATGAAAACCCGCCACTGTTCTGGCCTCCGGCCAACTCCATCCGGCTCTTCGCGGGTCTGTGGTGGGTCGCCCATACGAAAAGCAGGAATGAGAAGGCCCTGGCCCACGACCTGAAAGCCAAGAACATCAGTTATTTTCTGCCCATGACGTGGAAGGTGCGCCGCCAGAGCCACCGGACCATCAAGTCGCTGTTGCCGCTGTTCACAGGGTATTTGTTCTTCTGCGGCAACGAACTGGAGCGCGTCGAGCTGCTCAAAACCAATCGGGTCGCGAATCTGCTGGAGGTGAAGGACCAGAACGGCCTGGTCAGAGAGCTGGTGCGATTCGAGCAGGCCCTGCGCGCGGGGGCGCCGCTGATACCACATAAATACATCCGGATGGGCCAGTGGTGCCGTGTCATTGCAGGGCCTCTGCTCGGTTTGGAAGGGATCGTCGTACAGACGAAGGGCGATACGCGTCTGGTGCTGCAGATCAACATGCTGGGGCAGGCCGCCAGCGTCGAGATCGATATGGACATGATCGAGCCGGTCGAAACCCCACCGGCGTCATCATCGTAATCATGGTTTCGGGGTCGCGTGCGGGGACCGGGATCTGGATGAAGTTGTGTGCGGCACGTACTTGATAGGGCTCGGCCTAAACCGGGTCCCGAAATCTGCCGATTCCATCGTCATGCAGCGTCATGGCGCGATCCGGAAAGACGAGCCGTGGAAAGGCTTTACCTCCCGTTTTTGAGGGCAAAAATGTGATTATTCGGACCAGGGCGTATCCGAGAGCCGGCTTGGTCGGCAATCCGTCCGACGGGTTCTTCGGAAAGACCATTTCCTTCGCATTCAGCAATTTCCAGGCGGAGGTCATCCTGTACGAGACGCCCGAGCTGGAGATCCTGTCAAGCGAAAAAGACCGTTCCTGTTTCAACAGTATCAGCGGCCTGGTGCGCGACGTGCAATTGCACGGCTACTACGGCGGCATCCGCCTGCTGAAGGCCACCATCAAGAAGTTCCACGATTACTGCCAGGAAAACCAGATCGCGCTGCACGACAAGAATTTCACCATCCGCTACAACTCGGATGTCCCGCACGGCGTCGGGCTGGCCGGCTCCAGCGCCATTATCACGGCGTGCCTGCGGGCCCTGATGGCGTTCTACGGCGTCAGTGTTCCGAGGTACACGCAGGCCAACCTGGTCCTCGCCGCCGAAGCTGGGGAGTTGCGCATCCCCGCCGGACTCCAGGACCGCGTCATCCAGGTGTACGAAGGCCTGGTCTATATGGACTTCGCCCGGGAAATCATGGAGAAGCAGGGTTACGGCTGCTACGAGCCCCTGGACATCAAGCTGCTGCCGAGGCTGTACATCGCCTATCTGGACGACCTGAGCGAGCCGACGGAGAAATTCCACAGCAACATCCGGCTTCGGTTCGAGCAGGGTGAGCCGAAGATCGTCAAGGCCATGAAATTCTGGGCGAATCTAACCGAAAAAGTGAAAAAATGCCTGCTGGCCGGACAGCTTGACCCGATTCCCGAGCTCCTCAACGCCAACTTCGACAGGAGACGCGAGCTCTATACCATCAGCGAAGGGAACATTCGCATGGTGGAAGCGGCGCGCGCCGTCGGCGCCAGCGCCAAGTTCACCGGCTCCGGCGGCGCCATCGTCGGCACGTACACGGACGAGCGGATGTTCCGTGCGCTGCGCCAGAAGCTCCGCAAGCTCAATATCAACGTAATCAAGCCCAGGATTGTCCCTGGAACAGGAAACGCGCGAGTATGATCCGCAAGGCCGTCATTCCCGCCGCCGGCTTCGGCACCCGCTTCCTGCCGGCCACGAAATCGCAGCCGAAGGAGATGCTGCCGATCGTTGATACGCCGGTAATTCAATATGTCGTGGAGGAAGCCGTCCAGGCGGGCATCACCGATCTGCTGATGGTCATTGGCAAGGGCAAGCGCTCCATCGAGGAGCACTTCGACCGCAGCCTCCAGCTCGAGGCGCAGCTCCAATCGAAAGGCAAGACCGCCGAGCTCGAGGCGATGCGCCGCATTTCGGAGTTGGCCGACATCCACTTCGTGTGGCAGAGGCAGATGCGCGGTCTCGGCGACGCCGTCTATTGTGCCCGGTATCATATTCATAGTGAGCCGTTCGTCATTCTGCTGGGCGACACGGTGGTCGATTCGGCCAAGCCGGCCGCCCTGCAGATGGTCGAGCTGTACGACCAGCTCCAGCAACCGATCATTCTGCTGGAGCAGGTGGAGCCCAGGAAGGTGAGTCTCTACGGCGTCATCGACGGCGAGGAAATCCGGCCGGGCGTCTATCGGATCCGCGATTTCGTCGAAAAACCGAGGCCCGAGAAGGCGCCCTCGAATCTGGTCATTGCGGGTCGCTACCTGCTCACGCCGGATATCTTCGACTTCATCGAGCACACAACGCCCAGCGACGACGGCGAGATCCAACTCACGGAAGCCCTCAAGGCGATGGTGAGAAGCCGCCCCGTGTATGGATTGAAGCTCGACGGCAGGCGTTGTGACATCGGCAACAAGGAGGGATTCATCCGAACGAACATTGAATTCGCCCTCAAGCGCGACGACATGGCCCAAGAGCTGCGGCAGTACATCAGGCAACTGGCGGAGAGATTGTGAAAGCGGTAGTCACGGGAGCAGCCGGATTCATCGGCTCGCATCTGAGCGAGCGACTCTTGTGCGACGGCTGGACCGTCGTCGGGGTGGACAATTTCGATGGATTCTATGACCCCCGCGTGAAACGCCGCAATATCGCCGGCTGCCTGTCCCATCGTAACTTTCAACTCGTCGAGGGCGATATCCGTGACCAATCCGCCATGGCGAAGGCCGTCGCGGATGATACCGATGTCATTGTGCATCTGGCCGCCAGGGCCGGGGTCAGGCCCTCCGTCGCCGAGCCCGCGCTCTATGCGGACGTCAACATCAACGGGACGGTGGTCCTGCTCGAAATCGCGAAGGAACGCCACGTCGGCAGATTCGTCTTCGCCTCGAGTTCGAGCGTCTACGGCAACAACCGCAAGGTCCCCTTCTCCGAGAGTGACAATGTCGATTTCCCCATCTCGCCATACGCAGCCACGAAAAAGGCAGGCGAGCTGATTTGTCACACGTACCATCACCTTCACGGCACGGCGATCACCTGTCTTCGTTTCTTCACCGTTTACGGCCCGCGTCAGAGGCCGGACCTGGCCATCCACAAGTTCGGCCGGCTCATCGAAGCGGGCCAGCCCGTCCCCATCTTCGGCGACGGAACCATGATGCGGGACTTCACCTACATCGACGATATCATCGGCGGCACCGTCGCGGCCATCGACAAATGCACCGGCTACGAGATCTACAACCTCGGTGAGTCGCAACCCATCAGCGTCAACGATCTCGTGGCCGAGCTTGAGAACGCTCTCGGCAAGAAAGCCATTAGAGAGTATCTGCCGCCCCAGCCCGGCGATGTCGATCGCACCTATGCCGACATCGCAAGAGCCGAGAAATACCTCGGCTACAGGCCCGCAACCAACATCCAAACCGGCCTGGCCCGCTTCGTCACATGGCTCAGACAACAGCAGGCCGTCTGACGGTTGCCACTCCGGAGGAGCAAAATTCTCAGTTGAAATCGGTATGGATCGAGTGTTGCGCTGCTGCGACCGCGCTCCTGTGGCGAAAAAGCGGTGTTTTATCGGGCAGAAATCTTTTCTTGCGCCTCTCAGAGGGTGCTTTCCGACTGGTGCACCTCGATCGCGTTGGATATAAGTCATTTTCACAAAAAGACTTATGCCACTTCAAGCGGTCGAGAGAATCTGCCGACCGCGGCCTTGCGATTCGGGGCGTGTTATGGTATACTCGTAACATGAGTACAGAGCAGAACATAGTCGTCCAAGAGGGCGCCGGGAAGGAGGATGACTATGAGCCTCCTCCCGTCGGTAGTGCTTTATTTGACTGTTGGTTGCGGCGAATGGTATCTCGCCCTGCGGCGGACGCTGGCGTGTGCCCGCGGTGAGAAAGTCGTTCTCGTCTCCATCGTTTTCATCGAAAACCTCCTGGGGCTGTGGGTCTTGTCGAATTTCGTTCGGACGAACAACTGGCTCCTGGCCCTGAGTTACGCCGCCGGCGGGTCGGCGGGCGCTCTGATCGTGGCCATGAACGGCCGTGAGAAGTCCGACGAGGCCGCTCAGCCGGCGCAGCCCCGGCCGCGACGCCGCACGAAGCCCCGACGCCGGTCTTTCACTCCAGCAATACTTGGACGCGCCATCCGAGCACGGGAGAATCACCGCCGCCCCTCTCACCGCCGGAATCCCCAATGTGTTGAATGTCCGGACCGATGCTCAGGTGTGGCGTGACGATCATGTTGTAGTAACGCTCCAAGACACATTCACTGCCCTGAAAGTGAAAGCCGGCTGGTACTCAAGCCGCCATGCACGTTCCGCTGGTAGACGTGCGTCAGTCCTGCCCCCGTGTAATCGCCGACTCGAACAGCCGCGCCCGCCCGTGAGGCGCGCGTGCTGTGCATGGTCCCCTGCAACAACTCGGAATGTTCCAACTCCTGGCCGGCAAGACATTTAGGTAAGGTCATCAGCACGCCGACTGCAACGCACAAGGTCATCTGCCACTGCACGGCGTCTTTTCCGTTCTGCTCGACGTCCTGAGCGAGACCCAAATCGCCGCGACTCAGGGCGTACGTGAGAACGCCGTCCTCAGCAGCATGGGCATCGCGCCCACGAAAAGTCCGCAACGCGGAACCGTGCGTCGGGGACACCGAGCCCAACCGCACCGCCATCACCCGCCTTCGAGGGGGCGTGCTTCGGCCCTGCAAACGATTTGCTTCACGGGCGGGACGCCTGTCGGACTCATGGGCAAGATGCCCGTGCCATTTCACACAGCCTCTCAGCCGAGGAGCACCCGGCCGGCCTGGTAGACCACGAGCGTGACAAGGTACGCGAGGGCCGTCAATCCCAGGAACTGAAAGAGGGCCCAGCGCCAGGAACCGGTCTCCTGCCGGGTCATGGCCACCGTCGCCACGCATGGCGCGCTGATGAGGCAAAACAGAATCACGCAGAACCCCACCAGCGGCGTGTAGTCGGCACGGAGTCTGTCGTGCAAGTGTCGCGCCTGCTCTCCTTCACCGGCGACGGCGTAGACGATGGCCATCTGGGACACGAACAACTCTTTGGCCGGTATGGCCCCGACCAAGGCGGTGCCGATCCGCCAGTCGAAACCGAGCGGCCGAATCGCCGGCTCGACGGCCCGGCCCAGACGCCCAACGATCGAGTAACGCAGGCGGACCTGCTGGGCCGCTTCGTCGCTGAGGCCGGCCAGAGCCTTTTCGCCCGGACGGGGAAAGTTGGCGGCCGCCCACAGGATAATCGAGGCCCCAAGGATGACGGTACCGGCCTTGCGCAGGTACATCCAGCCCCGGTGCCACGTATGCAGAGCCATCGCCTTGGCCGTCGGCATACGGTACGGCGGCAACTCCATGACGAATGGGACTGTCTCGCCCCCCAGGACCGTCAGGCGCAGCAGCTTGGCGCAAACAATACTCAGCAGGATGCCGATGACGTAAACGATCCAGAGCACCGGACCCCGCCAGGCGGGCGGAAAGAACGCCGGGATCAGCAGCGCGTAGATCGTCAGCCGGGCCCCGCAGCTCATCAGGGGGATGACCATGATCGTGGTAAGCCGGCTGCGCCGGTTCTCGAGGATGCGCGTACCCATGATGGCCGGGACGGAGCAGCCGAAGCCGATGAGCATGGGGATGAAGCTCTTGCCGTGCAGGCCGATCTTGTGCATGACCCGGTCCATGATGAAGGCCGCGCGGGCCATGTAGCCGGTGTCCTCCAGCAGAGCGATGGCCAGGAACAACAGCAGGATATTGGGCAAGAAGACCAGCACGCCGCCGACGCCGCCGATGACGCCCTCCACGAGCAGCGAGCGCAGCCACACGGCAGTACCGGCCGGCCAGTGATTGACGATGGTCGCCCCGGACCAGTTGAAAAACGCCTCCAGCCAGTCCATCGGGTACTGGCCCAGTTTGAACGTCGTGAAGAAGACGACGTACATCAGCAGCAGGAAAATCGGCAGGCCGAGAACGCGATGGGTCACCACGGCGTCGATGGTGTCACTGACGTCGTGCCGCAACTCGACGGAGTTCCTGATCGTTTCCTGGCAGGCGCCCGAGATGAACCCGTAGCGACGGTCGGCCAGGATGATCTCCGGTTCGTCGTGAAAGATGTCCCGCAAGTGGCTGATGCTCCTGTTGACAACCTCCACGACTTCCGGTCGCCTTGCCTTAGCTATGATATCCTCGTCCTGTTCGAGGAGCTTGATTGCCGGCCAGCGCGGGCCATACCTGGCGGCCAACTCTGCCTCGTGTTGTGAGAGGACCCGCCCGATCTTTGCCAGTTCCTCCTCAATCTCATCGCCGTAGTAAATCTGGTGAATCCGGGGCTTGCGACCTTCCTCAGCGGTTTCGGCGATCATATCGAGCAGAGGCTCGCGACCCTCGCCCTTGTTGCCGACCGTCGGCACAATTCGCGCCTCCAGGAGTTTCGACAACTGCTCCAGGTCGAATTCCAGACCCCGACGCCTCGCCACGTCGCTCATGTTGAACGCGAACACCAGCGGCGCGTTCATCTCGATGAGTTGCGTTCCCAGATACAGATTGCGCTCGATGTTCGAGGCATCGACTACGTCCACGACGACGTCGGGCCCTTCGTCGAGGATGAAGCCGCGGGCGATGAGCTCTTCCGTCGAATAGGCCGTCAGGCTGTACGTGCCGGGCAGGTCGACGAACGTGATCTCGTGCCCCTGGTGTGTGCAGTGGCCCTTCTTTTTCTCGACGGTGACGCCGGGATAGTTGCCCACGTGCTGGCGGGCGCCGGTGAGCATGTTGAACAGGCTGCTCTTGCCGCTGTTGGGATTGCCCACCAGGGCAACGGTGATTTTCATGCCTTCACGTCTCCTGCTTGAAACCGCACGGCACGAAAAGTTAGGCATGCCGAACTTATCGGCCAAAAAATTTTACCGATCATCTTACCATGATCTTCTGGGCGACCCCCCGGCCCAGCACCATCTTGACGTCCTTGACGATGAGCACGAACGGGCCCGGGTGGCCGTTGCTCACGACTTGAATCTCCACATTCGGCACGAAGCCCATCGAGGCCAGTCGGCTGTTCAATCCCCGCCCCGCCTCGACGCGAACCAGCCGGGCCTTCGCGCCACTCTTGACAGTGGACAGCGGCCGGGCCTGGTCTTGTTCTGCGAGCGCTTTGCCCATCACGATTCCACCCCTTTCGCCGACCGGACCGGCCGTTTCCGGCAAAACCGCCGGAACTCGCCGGCCACGTCACGGCCGCCGGCGCCGCTGGCGGCGACGTACTCGATAAAGCTCAACAGCCGCCCGATAATCTCGGGTCCGAGCGCGTGTTCCGCCCGACACGCCGCCCGCTGGGCCGCCTCTTTCTCCACGCCCAGCACACTCACGAAGAATGACGTGAGAATCTCGTGTTTCCGCGCGACCTCCCGGGCAACCGTCCGCCCGCGTCGCGTCAACGTGACGCATCCATAAGGCTCGTAGTTGGCCAGCCCCTTGCCACGCAACAGTTGCAGCGCGCCCGTGACAGAGGATCGCGCCACGCCAAGCGTCGCCGCGATATCCTTGCTCCGGACCCCCCCTGGCTCGTCCGCCAGGTTGAGAATCGCCTCCAAGTAATCCTCGAGAGAGGCACTAAGTTCTTGACCTCGTCCAATGTCCGTCATAACGTTTCACCGTGATGCGACCTGTTTTCATCATAGTTAGCCGCACCTAACTTTGTCAAGAGCTTATCCCATTGCAAGTGCAGTCTTTTTTTCTGGAAATGTGGGGTCTCGTGTGATGAGTTGCGGGTTTTTCGTGTTGCGGCCAGCAATTCATTCAGCATGACAGATGCAGCCTGCCCCACAAAATCAGCCACACGCCGGGTCCCGGGTGCACGTCATGTTTATAGGTAATGCGGGCAATTTGGCTGGTTGGTCATGTCGAGTCGCGCAGCCGCTGCGCGGCGGGTGTCGGGAAGAAAACAGGCCTCCAGCGCGTTCTGTCTGTAAGCCACGATATTTGCAGTATTTAGGGCCATTTGTGCTGCTCCCGGTCAAACCTATTTTCTCAGGAGCCCTTCATGGGCCTTCGGCCCACCGGAAGGGGATGAAAATGGCCATTTCCAGAGGAGCGAAGCGCCAGCGTAGTCGAGGCCCCCCCCAAACGCGAAACGATGCGTTTGAGGACCCCGAAACATCTGGCCGCCAAGAAAGGACGCCTCTTGTTCGTAGCCAGATTTCCGAAGCGGGCTTTCCGCTGCGCTCCGTGTCTGGGACCCCAGACGCGAAGTAACGCGTTTGGGAAGGGTCCCCAAAACGCGATTTGTGCGTTTTGGGAGCCCAACCCTCTCCGCTCCGGCCTTCTGCCTCCGGTCGAAATGACAGTTCCAGAGGATTTTCGCAGAATCTACCTAGAATCGTGACGTACACCCCCGGGTGGGTTTTGGGTTGACATCCGTCACACGTCGGGTGGACAATCGGCCGCGTGCCACTGTGGCCCGACTGGCTGATGAAAGGAATTCAACGATGAAACGCCGGCTCCAAATCCTCATTTCCAGCATGTGTCTCGCATCTCTGATGGCCGGATGCACCTCTCAGACCGCCGTCCCCGTCGGCGCACGCCGTACGCCGGCCCGGGAAAACGAGTGGCTCGCCAAGGCTTATCGGCATGACAGCAACGGCTGGGTTTTTCTCCATATCGAAGGAGCGCCTTTTGAGAGGGGATTTCAGCGCGGGTATCTGACCGCCGACGAAATCGATGATTTCAGGAAAACGCTGGCTCACACCCAGAAATTCGCGACGGGAAAGGAACTCGCCTACTTCGTCGCGCAGGCGGCCAGACTGTTCAAGGGGAAAGTGTCGAAGGAATATGTCGAGGAAATGAAGGGCATCGCGGCGGGGATGAACAGGAGGGGCAAAGAAATCACCTACGACGAAGTGCTCTTTATGAACGGATTCATTGACATCCTGTGGTACTGGTGGCCCCGGCACCGGGAATCGATGGAACCGGGCTGCAGTGCCTCCATCGCCACCGGCCAGGCCACCGCCGACGGCGAAATCGTCATGGCCCACAATTCCTGGTGCGACTACGCCACACTGCGCTTCTGCAACATCATCGTGGACATCGTTCCCGACAAGGGCCACCGTATCCTCATGCAGGCGTGGGGCCCGTCGATCTACAGCGGCACCGACTTCTTCATCACCTCCGGCGGCCTGATGGGCACGGAGACCACCATCGGCGGCTTCCGGGGCTTCAATGCCAAAGGCACGCCCATTTTCGAACGCGCCCGAAAGGCGATGCAGTATGCGAACACCATCGACGAGTGGGCCGGGATCATGGTGAAGCACAACAGCGGCGCGTATGCCAATTCCTGGCTGCTGGGAGACATCAACACCAACGAGATTGCCCGCCTCGAACTCGGCCTGAAGCATCACAGCCTGGAGAAGAAGAAAGACGGTTACATCTGCGGCTCCAACGTGACAGACGACATAGAAATCCTGCGCGGAGAAACCAGAGCCAGCTATGATGACATAAGGAATTCCGCCGTGGCCCGCCGGGAGCGGTGGAAGCAGCTCATGCAGGAGCATTACGGGCAAGTCAGCATCGAATTGGCCAAGCAGATGCTGGCGGACCACTACGACGTCTACCTGGGCGAAGAGAAACCGGGTTGCAGGACCATCTGTGGCCACAACGAGCTGGACGATGGACGAATCCCGGGAGGCCGGCCCAGTGCGTACTATCCGGGCGGGGCCATCGACGGCAAAGTGGTTGATTCGCGGATGGCGAAAAACTGGCAGTTCTGGGCCAAGTGGGGCAGCTCCTGCGACAGGAGCTTCGTCGCCAAAGATTTCCTGACCAAACACACCCAGTACGACTGGCTGGATGGATACCTGAAAGACCTGCCCGCCGAGCCTTGGACAATCGTTCCCGCTGAAGCGCCCGGCACAGCCCCGAACGTCCCCCGCAGCCGGAATTGACTCATGCCGATCGCGCATGGGACTTTACGACACGGCGGGCACGATGCGGAGTACGAGAGACGAGCCGAAAATCAGGGCGAGTGGACTTGAACCACCGACCTCTTGCACCCCATGGAGACGGGGTGGCCGAGTGCGGCACTCAAGCCATGATTCGTAATTGACAGGCACGCCGCAAGCCCTTCCCTCATAAGCCAATATCCCGCCAGGGATATTGCCACGCTTATCCGTCAGGCCAGGTGGTGACGGGAAGGGTTGGCACCACCCGCCAGCCCTTATTCAATCCTTCCCGGCTCGGGCCCTACGTCCCCCCCGCGGCCCCAGTGCCCCCCGCCGCCACGAAACCGAACCCCCCGGCGGCTTCCTCGACGGCCCGCCGGCCTTGGATTGATGATTTACGATTCATAATTGACGATTGGCCATGGACGGCTTCTTAGACGATCTTCCGGACCTGGGTTTGCCCGACCCGCCGAAGCGGCGGGCCCGCCAAGACCCCGACTGCGTCCTCTGGACCCGGGTCCGCTGCCCCTTCTGCGGCTCCGAGGACTGCCCCGTCTACGACAGCTCCCACGTCCCCCTCCGCTACCACAAATGCCGCTGCTGCGGCCGGAACCTCAAGAACGTCGAGAAGAACTGGAGGGGGCAGGCGACATGACCCCCGAGGACCGGGTTCTGATCGCGGAGCGACGCACTTCTTCCGTGTCAAGTTGATGGCCCCAGTTCCGTCTTTCGATGCCACTATTGGCTTATACGCTGCTTTTCGAGTGCGCTCTGTGAGAATGTAATGGCGGAGAGACTGCCGATCGCCATCAGTATCCGCGGTCGCACCGTTAGCGTGCGCGCGTCGCCAAACCGGCGACTATCTTGGCAACGGCTTGCTCATAGATGTCGGCGGGCACCAAAAAAAGAAAAAAAAAGAAAAAAACAACTCACCAAAACAGTACCGTGTTCGCCAAGCTAGACGGATATCTTAATGCGGTTCTTCATGCGGCAACCAGAAGTGACGCTGGCTCTTTGACAACGTCAGCGTCGTTGGCGAAGTGGTGCAGGTGTTCTGCAAGGTCACCCCAGATGATGTGACGCAACTCATCTTGTAGATCGGCGGTGGACCTACGCTGGCCGAGAGTCTGTTGTCTTTGCCCGCTTCGGCCATCCGAGATGGCTATCTCGGGCGGAAGGACGCGGGCCAGAAAACACCGGGTGCGGGTGGCTGACTGTGGCCTCACGGGAGAGATTCTGGAATCGGCCCGGGCTCAGGAATTGTCGGGGCGTCCTTGAAGAGTACTTCGATCGGCCAACGATGCTCAGTTTAACCCAACAATGCTTGCTTTCACAACAACCTGGGGTAGTGCTCGAGTCGGCAGGCGATCATACAGGTGCGCCGCACCACCTTGAACTATCACTGAAGATCTGGCCCGACCAGTTGAACCCGCATCTCACATTGAAGAAGATATACTCCTCGCAGGGGGATTACGAGAAAGCCCGGGAGAGCATGATGGTGGAGACAAGAACCCGGGAAAGGATTGGCATGCCCTGATGACAATACACACAGACTGTATCACTGCCAATATAGAGACCTAACCGTGTCAACCAAGAGAGCTGTCATAATCGGAGGCGGCCCTGCGGGTCTGACGGTGGCACATGAACTGCTAAAACGGACGGACATACAGCCACTCATCTTCGAGGCAGGATACGAAGTCGGAGGCTTGTCGAAGACCCTGACATACGCAGGCAACCGATTGGATATCGGACCACATCGCTTCTTCTCAAAATCAAAGAGAGTAATGCATTGGTGGGAAGAGATGCTCCCATCTGAGATCTCACTTCTTGAGAGAGGCATAGACGTTCGCGCCACCGACAAGGTCATGCTTCTGTGTAGCCGTCTGACGCGCATCCTTCATTTAGGACACCTCTTCCCCTATCCTTTGAGCCTGGATCTCGATACTCTCTCCAAACTGGGGCTTTGGCGTGTCCTTAGGATCGGTTCCAGCTACTTGCGTTCCTGCGTTTCTCCGCGGCGTCATAGGGAATCCCTTGAAGATTTCTTCATCGAACGATTTGGCCGCGAACTCTATCTAATGTTCTTCAAGGACTACACAGAGAAAGTGTGGGGCGTATCCTGCAGAGAGATTAGTGCAGATTGGGGAGTACAACGCGTCAAGGGGTTGTCCATCACGAAAGCCTTGTTGAATGCTTTGACACATGGCGTCATGAAGAGCAGATCGACACGCTCAACTACGGAGGAGACATCTTTGATACGAAGCTTCCTGTATCCGAAATTGGGGGCGGGGCAAATGTGGCAACAGGTCTGCGATTCCATAATGAGAGCAGGTGCTTCAGTCTGTCTGGGGCATAGGGTGGTTGGGATCACTTGTGACGCTCTAAAGGTTGTCGAGCTAAAAGTCATGGAAGAATCGAGCCGGACCGTTATCGGCGTCGACGCCGACTACGTGTTCTCCACAATGCCCATCAGGGACCTCATCTCAGCTATGGGCGATCGGGTCCCTGCAGGAATTCGGGAAGTGAGCAACGGGCTGCCCTATCGTGACCACATCCTCGTGGGGCTGTTGGTACGAAGGATGAATGTACCTCCCGGCCAATTGACCAATCTCTTTCCTCCTCGGCTTCCCGACAAGTGGATCTACATCCAGGATGCAACCGTTAAAATGGGACGCGTGGAGATCTTCAACAACTGGAGCCCTGCCATGGTCGCAGATACCGGCACCGTATGGTTGGGCATAGAGTATTTCTGCCAAAGAGAAGATGATCTATGGAGTTGGGCGGATGCCGAGATCATTCGATTGGCAGCTGATGAGTTGATCGCTACAAACCTTGTAGAAGACGATGACATCCTGACTGGTGTGGTGGTTCGCACACCGCAGGCCTATCCGGGCTATTTTGGCAGCTATGCTCGGCTCGGCCAAATCAGAGAGTACGTTGGGCAGTTTGAGAATCTGTTCACGATTGGTAGGAACGGGATGCACAGGTACAACAATATGGATCACTCCGTCCTCTCCGCGATGGTCGCCGTGGACACGCTAATTGGGAAGGAGAGAAAAGACAGCATCTGGATGGTCAACACAGAGAAATCTTACCATGAGTTGAAGAATTGACGCCCACATGTGCGCGCCTACCACGGAAAGGAGCAATTGGCTTTGAAGAACATTCTGGTTACGGGGAGCAGTGGGACCATCGGCACACGACTCTGTGAGAGGTTGCTCGGTGAGGGCTATGAAGTAATAGGAGTTGATAAGTCTCCCAACCAGTGGAGTCGTAAGATCGATGCATTGACCATCCGAGGGGATCTCTGTTGCAGCACGACGTTCGGGGAACTGCCCTCTTCTTTTGACCTCGTTGTTCATCTAGCTGCTAATGCAAGAGTCCACAACCTCGTGATTGAGCCCACCCTCGCCTTTGAAAACCTGCACAGCACGTTCCGGATTCTAGAGTTCTGTAGGAAGAAAGCCATACCCAGGCTAATCTTTGCCTCAAGTAGGGAAGTGTATGGGAATACGCAGGACGCCAAAAAGGGTGAGGAGGAAATCGATGTGAGTCTCTGCGAGAGTCCATATACCGCTTCGAAAATCGGCGGGGAGGCCCTGGTTAAAGCATATGAGCGCTGTTACGGCGTGCGCTGCATCATTGCTCGGTTCTCCAATGTTTATGGCATGTATGATACCAGCGACAGGATCGTCCCTCTTTTCATAAGACGCGCGCAACAAAATCGGGATCTGGTGGTCTACGGGCAGGAGAAGATTCTTGACTTCACCTACATCGATGACACAGTGTCAGGGATCTGCCGGTGCATCCAACGCTATGAAAGTGTGGCTGGCATGACATTCAACATTGCCTCAGGCAGAGGGAGCTACGTCACCGACATCGCCGAAATGATAAGGAAGACCACGCGTTCTAAAAGTGAAATCGTGCTGCGTGACAACCGTACCGGAGAGGTGATTCAGTTCGTCGCCGACATCTCAGCGGCACGAATGCACCTGGACTACAAGCCTCAGATCGACGTCAGGGAGGGACTGGCAAGTGCGATTGCCTGGTATTCACACTGCCGGAATCCGAGTTGGGTCGCCAGTTACTCCACCATGCATGAATAGGTAATCTATCGTAGCGCGAGCCCCGCTCTCGCGAAGAACGGTCGGACAAGAGAGAGTCTCTGCCGGATTCGTCCGAGAGCCAGCCGGAATTCCCTGTTTAACTCTTCCGGGTACAGGGTAATCGATACTCCCCCCTCAAAGAAATTTTCATGTCGTCACTAATCCTTAGAGACTATCTCAAAACGACACTCTGACTTGTCATGGTGAGCGAAGCGAAGGGGTCCCCAAACGCGAAGTAGTGCGTTTGGGGGGCCCCGAACCATCTGGCCATCGAATGAGGGGT
>CAYFUB010000221.1:0-15783 GCA_964346195.1 uncultured Pirellulales bacterium | reverse complement strand
ACGGCGGGCTGGTTCTGGATGTCAAGGCCTGCGGGATCTGCGGCTCGGACCTGCGGCGCTGGAAGGAAGGCCCGCCCAAGGAAGTCGAGGGCATCATCCCGGGCCATGAGGCCGCCGGCGTTGTCGTGGAGGCGGGCAGCGGGATGACGCGCTACGCCCCGGGGGATTGCCTGGCGATTGCGCCGGACGTGCATTGCGGCCGGTGTTACTATTGCAAACGTGGGCTTTACAATCTCTGCGACACCCTGCGATTTGTGGGAGTCACGCCTGAGTTCGCCGGCGCGCTGGCGGAGAAACTGGTGTTGACCGGGGAAGTCCTGACCAACGGCATCGTACACCCGATGCCCGCGGGCATGTCCTTTATCGAAGCCGGTCTGGCGGAGCCGAGTTGCTCAGTCCTGGCCTCCCATCAGCGGGCCGGCACGGGGCCGGGAGATACCGTTGTGGTCATGGGGGCCGGACCGATTGGCTGCTTGCACGTCGTGGTCGCCAGGGCCAGAGGCGCCCGTGTCGTGGTCTCGGAGCCCAGTGCCACACGACGCGCCCTGGCGGAACGCTTCGAGCCACAGGCCATTGTCGATCCTGGTGCCGAAGACCTGAAGTCTTGCGTGCAGGAGGTGACGGGCGGCGTGGGAGCGGATATTGTGATTTGTGCGAACCCCATAGCACAGACACAAACCGAGGCCGTCGAAATCGTGCGCAAGCGCGGCAAGGTAATCTTGTTCGGCGGTCTGCCCAAGGCCGATCCGATGGTGACCCTCGACAGCAACCGGCTTCACTACGGCGAGATCGAGGTCTTCGGCGCCTTCTCGTACCATCCCACGGTCCACGAACTGGCCCTGGACCTGATTCATCGCAAAGTCATACGGGCGGATTTGCTGGTGACGCATACGTTCGGCCTGAACGAAATCGGCCGAGCGTTCGAGGCCGCCGCCGCGGGTGAGGCACTCAAAGTGGTGGTTACGACGTAATCCGTGAAGCGGGCCTCGTGAAGCGCGTCTCGCTTCCGTTCGCTTCACGCCTCACGCTTCACGTAGCGCGGAGAAAACAACCGTGATAGGTTTGAACGAAGAGTTGGCCGCCCGACAGGCGGCGGGCCGTCCGGTCCGGATCGGCATGATCGGGGCCGGTCAGATGGGCGTTGACGTCGCGGCCCAGATTCGCATGATGAAGGGCATCGACATCGTGGTCATTGCTGATATTGACAGGGGGAGAGTGAAGGAAGCATACCGCATCGCCATGCTGGAAGGCGAGGCAATCGAGGCGACTTCGGCCCAGCACGCGGATGCGGCCGTTGCCGACGGCAAGAGAGTCTGCACCGGCGATTACCGCGTCATCACCGACATGAAGCGGGTGGATGTTATGCTGGAGGCCACCGGCGTACCGGAGGTCGGGGCCCGGGCGGCCCTGCGCTCGTCGCGAACGGGCCAGCAGTTGGCTATGATGAACGTGGAGACCGACGTCACGGTCGGCCCGCTGCTGCGCTGGTATGCGGAAAGGAAAGGTGTGCTGTACGCACTGGCGGCCGGCGATGAGCCCGCGGCCTGCAAGGAGCTGTACGATTTCGCCGATTCGCTCGGTTTTACGATTGTGGCGGCCGGCAAGGGCAAGAACAACCCGCTCGATCGCCACGCCACGCCCGCTGATGGAAAGTGGGCTGCCGAGGCGCAGCGGCGGGGGCTCAATCCGAACATGCTGATCGAATTCGTCGATGGCAGCAAGACCATGATCGAGATGGCCGCAGTCTCCAACGCCACCGGTCTCGTTCCGGACGTTCGCGGCATGCATGGGCCGAAGACGAGCCGCGACCGGCTCCACGAGACGTTCGCTCTGAAAGAGCATGGCGGCGTGCTCAACCGCACCGGCGTCGTCGATTACGGGGTCGGCGGCATCCATCCCGGCGTCTTCCTGGTCGTCACGACCGACCACCCAAGGCTGCGACAGGCCCTGGTCTATCGCGACATGGGCAACGGGCCGTACTACACTCTCTTTCGCCCGTACCACCTGTGCAGTATCGAGGTGCCGCTGACCTGTGCCATGCTCGTCATCCGCAAGCGGTCGAACATGGCGCCTCTGAACCGGCTGGTCTCGGAGGTCTTTGCCGTGGCCAAGCGAACGCTACGGCCGGGCGACGTGCTTGACGGCATCGGCGGCTCGACGTTCTACAGCCTCATCGACACCTACGAAGTAGCGCAGAAAGAGAAGCTGCTGCCCGTCGGCCTGGCCAAGGGGGCGAAGCTGACTCGCGCGGTGGAGCAGGACCAGCCCATCACGTACGAGGATGTCATGCTGCACGAGCCATCCACGATTTTGGACCTGCGCCGGCTCCAGGACGCCTGGATGGCCGGTCGCATGGAGGGGCAAGAACTGATATCATTAATGGATTCAATGGCCCTTGACCATTGAGCCTCGTACGTTGAATGCGAATATCCGGGTGGCAGCGTCAAGGCCGCAGGCCTTGGCGATGGCTCTCTTGTACGGGCACAGAACCATCGCCAAGCTTCGCTTGACGCTGCCACCCGGAAGTTCAGCCTGTCTGGTTTGAATGACTGAGGCTCGATAGCCTATATGAACAATAGGGGCGGACAGTCATCCGCCCCTTACCAAAGGAGGTGCGTAATGTCACAAGTGGTGTTGGCGGTGATTGTCGGAAATCGCGATTTCTTTCCGGATCGGCTCGTCAGCGAGAGTCGACAGGATATTCTCAATCTCTTGCACGAAATGAACGTCAAGCCCGTGATTCTGGGCGAGAAGGACACGAATCTCGGCGGCGTCGAGACGTGGCAGGACGCGAAGCGGTGTGCGGAGTTGTTCAAGGCGCACAGCGGCGAGATCGACGGGATTCTGGTCGTCCTGCCGAATTTCGGCGACGAGAAGGGAATCGCCGAGACGGTCAAGCTGTCGGGTCTGGATGTACCCATCTTGGTTCAGGCCTACCCGGACGACCTGGACAGCTTCACGGTGGAGCGCCGGCGGGATTCCTGGTGCGGCAAGATTTCCGTCTGCAACAATCTCCGGCAGTACGGCTTCCCGTTCTCGCTCACCACGGACCACACGGTGCATCCCGACAGCGAGGAGTTCCGGTCCGACCTGGAACGATTCGTCGGGGTCTGCCGGGTCGTGAAGGGCCTGCGGAACGCCCGGCTCGGGGCCATCGGCGCCCGCCCCAACGCATTCAACACCGTCCGTTACAGCGAGAAGCTGCTGCAAGCGCACGGGATCGGTGTCAGCACCATCGACCTGTCCGAGTTGTTCGGGGCCGCGGGCAAGCTGGCCGATGACGACGCGAAGGTCACGCAGCGCGTCGAGTCGATCAAGGGATACATCAATACCGAGGGCATGTCGCAGGAAGTCCTCGTGAAAATGGGCAAGCTGGCCGTTGCCATCGACGATTGGATGACCGCCAACGACCTCGCTGCGACGGCGATCCAATGCTGGACCTCGATTCAGCAGAATTACGGCATTAACGCCTGCACCCTGATGAGCATGATGAGTGAGAAGCTGATGCCCAGCGCCTGCGAGGTCGACATCACGGGTGTCGCGTCGATGTACGCTCTGCAGTTGGCCTCCGGCACGCCCAGCGCCCTGGTGGACTGGAACAACAACTACGGCGACGACCCGGACAAGTGTGTGCTCTTCCACTGTGGCAACTGGGCCGGCAGCTTCTTCCGGCCGGATGATTTCCGGATGACCGCGGCCGAAATTCTCGGCACGACCCTGGGCACGGAGAACACCTGCGGCGCCGTCACCGGCCGCGTTCCGCCGGGACCGTTCACCTTCGCACGCCTCTCGACCGACGACCTGAACGGCGAAATCCTTTCGTACGTCGGCGACGGTATGCTCACGGACGATCCGCTCCAGACGTTCGGCAGCCGGGCCGTCGCGGAGATTCCCGACCTGCAGGCACTCATGCGATACGTCTGCCGAAACGGGTTCGAGCACCACGTGGCCATCAACAAGGGCCACACCGCCGCCATCCTGGCGGAAGCCTTCGAAACATATTTCGGATTCGACGTGTATTATCATGAGACCTGCTGGTGATTGCAGTGAATCCAATGTATTGTCCTGCTCAGCGAAGCGAAGCATCCGACCCGAGAATGGGAAGACAGGCCGCCGGCGGGGCAGACCTCCACTTCTGTGCCCGGGTCCTTCGCTGCGCTGCAAAGGCGCAGCGTCCTGTTTCTCTGGCACGCACTTTTGATTGCGGCCGGAGGCCGCGCCGCGCTCAGGATGGCGGAATCCGTTGGTCGTGGGTCCTGGCGGGTTCGTCATCCATCCAATGGAGGCTTCTGCAATGTCATTGATCGGCCTGGACGTAGGGACCACGGGCTGCAAGGCGATTGTCTTCGATGAGTCGGGGCGCATCTTGTCGCATGCATCGAGAGAATATTCGATCCTCACACCTGAGCCGAACTGGGCCGAGCAGGATGCCGAACGGGTCTGGAGCCTTGCCTGGGATGCCCTGAAGGAGGCTGTCACGCGTAATCCCAAGGACCCGCCGCGGGCCCTGGCGCTATCGGCCCAGGGCGAGGCTGTCATTCCGGTGGACGGGAACGGCCGGGCGCTTCGGCACGCTATCCTCGGCATGGACACGCGAACCGGTGACGAGAACCGGTGGCTGGTTCAGCAGTTTGGGGCCGAAGCGCTCTTTCGCCGGACCGGCATGCCCGTTCATACCATCAACACGCTGCCGAAGCTCCTCTGGCTTCAGCGACATGAGCCCCGGGTCTGGAGCAGCGCCCGCCGGTTCCTCCTCTACGAGGATTTCTTCCTGCGCCGGCTCGCCGGCAAGGCAACAATCAGTCACTGCCTGGCCTCGCGAACCCAGATGTACGATCTGGAGCAAGGCGGCTGGGCAACCGATATTCTGGAGACGTGCGGCATCGACCCGGCACGGCTGTCGGCTCTGGCCCCGGCGAAGGGTGGGGCGGTCGGCACGCTCTGCAATGACTTGGCGGCAGAACTTGGGCTTCGCCATGAAATCCTTCTGGCCGGCGGGGGACACGACCAGGCCTGCGCAGCTTTGGGGAGCGGAGTGATTCGTGACGGTCTGGCAATGGTCTCGACCGGCACGGCCGAAGTCATGGAAGTCGCCATGCGCAGCCCCGCTCGCGACGATGTTCTGCGCCGGGGTGGCATCTCTGTCTACCGGCATGTCGTCCCGGGCCTGTACCTGGCCATGACCCTCAACCACAGCGGCGGTCTCCTGCTTCGCTGGTTCCGGGACACCTTCTGCAAGTGGGAATTGGAACAGGCCCGACAAGCCGGCCAGGACGCCTACGATCTGATGTTCGCCGGCGCGCCGGGCGACCCCACAGACATCATGGTCCTGCCGCACTTCTCCGGCAGCGGCACGCCCACGCTGGACACGTCCTCCAGGGGGGCCATCCTCGGCCTGACCTTCGCCGCGGATCAGGCCACGCTTGCCAAGGCGATTCTGGAGGGCCTCACATTCGAGCTGAGGATCAATCTCGACCTGCTGCGAAATGCGAGTGTCAACATCAATGAACTGCACGCGGTCGGCGGCGGCGCGCGCAGCCCACTATGGTTGCAGCTCAAGGCCGACATCTGCCGTATGCTGCTGCGCGTGCCTGAGGTGACCGAGGCGGCCTGCCTCGGTGCGGCCCTCCTTGCCGGCGTGGCTTGCGGCGCGTACCCCGACCTGGAGACGGCGGTAAGCCGCACCGTCCGCCTGGGTCGGACAGTCGCGCCCGACCCGGAACGCAGTACGGCCTATGATAGGCGTTTCGAAGTCTATAGCCGGCTGTACCCCACCCTGAAAAGTCTGCAATCGCATCTGTGAGCGGTCGAAAGCCTCTGCCAAGATAAGGATTACCCGGCACCCATTCATCGCCCCTGCGACCGTGCCTTCGCCCGCCACCACTCTGTCATACGGATCAGGAAAAATTCTTGCGCGGCGGGCTCCGTCATCTTGAGGCGAAGCCGAAGGAGCTGGCCATCGAAAAGGAGGTTTCTCTCGCTCGCAGGCCAGATCCTTGGGGCCCCCAAACGCAATCACTCGCGTTTGGGGAACCCCTTCACTGCGCTGCGCTCCGCTCAGGATGACAGACCGCGCACGAATTAATCATAATCCGTATGACAGACCTGTGCCGGGCGCGGACACTACAGCCGTCTTCGAGTGTGCCCTCACTCTGCTGGAAGCTCCAAAGCGTGGCGGAGCGAGCGCGGATTCGTCACACTTCACCACGAACGGTGACCTGCTACCCGCCTGTTTCCGGGCCCCTCGTTGTCTGCCCGCAGTATTGTTTTGCTTATGCGAGCCCCGCAAGCTGCCGATAAGAGACGAGGTATCCCGTGGATACCGTTACCATTGTCCCCACAGGCGGCCCAGGTTTGCCTGGCCTTGCGTGCAAGCGAAGGTGAGCGATTATGAATGACAGTCGGATGACCGCTTCAATGGAACGGAATGAACTGTACTGTGACATACGTTCCGGGAGACTGCCGGCGATTCTCTGTGCCGGCGTTGTTCTGGCATTGTGCCTGGCCAGTCGTTTCAGTCCGGCACAAACCCCTATGGAACTGAGCCGCTGGCGGGAATTCTCGTATGCCAGGCAGACGAATCAGGTGGGCGGCCGGCTGACCGCCATCGACGGCGTCCATCGCGGCGGCTACATCGTGCTCAACGACGGCAGTTTCGCACGGCTCTGGAGCTCGCTCGTCCACACCACTTCTCCCGAGGGCAAGGAGTTTTACCAGGGCTATGTCATGTACGATTTCGACGACGGCTCGAGTATCCTGGCTAAAGTGGACGTTTCGGGCGAGCCCCGCAGCAAGCAGACGGGAACCATGATCTTCCTCGCCGGGACCAAGCGATTCAAGGGAATCACCGGCCGCGGCACCATCTCTTCCTGGATGCCGGCGAAATGGGACCTCTACGCCGAGGTCGAGGCCAGTTACTCCGTCGCCACGGAATAAGAATACCGGCGCTGCACTTGTCAGAACCGCCAGGCTAATCCTGCTGATACGGCACGGCTATCAGCCGTCACCTGGCCCTCGACGTTTACCGTAAGATGCTCGAGCAACTCGGCAGCCACGCCGAGATAGCCGCCGAAGGAGGTATCTTCTTCGATATCGTTGTCGTCGGTGAGATCATTGTCGAATTCACCGAATAAAAAGTGCAGCATGGGGCCGCCGTAAAGGACGAAACAGCGGCACGGCTGCCAGGTGGGACCTATGCCGACCTGGATCTCGTTGAGCCGCAACTCCGTGTTGTTCAGGTCAAATTCATATCGGACGATCTGCGCAACGATGCCCCAGTTCAATTCCTCTTCGCTCGTGGCCGTAACCCTCGCGCCGATGCCAACCGCAAGTTCGGGGTCGCTATGCTCCTGTTCGTACTCGGCCAGGCCGACCAGCCCGTACAACTCCGCCCGGTTCGTGGCCAGCCCAAAGGCGACCCGCCCGAGTGAACTTTTCAACTCGACATCCTCCAGCTCGGAACCGTCGTCGAGCTCGATGTCCTGTTCGCTTTCCGTGTAGGCGAAGCCGATTTCCCATTGCCCTTGCCGCATCGTTGTGGTGGTCGGCCCCAAGGGACCGAGAGCAAGAGCACTGCTGGTGGCACACAGGATGATGAGACACGCTGCCTTTTTCATTTTCTTTTCTCCAATTACCCGTTCGCTACAGAACAGCCTGCGTGTGGGGTCTTCCACACCAATCGGGGGACATTATACGGGCCGCACGCCTGTCAATCAAGGAAAAAGGGCGTGATTGGAGTCTCTCCTGCGATGGCCCTGCAAAATGCCGCTCGACACGCGCAAATCAGCGTTTTCGGGTGTACGGGGGGCGTTTCCTGGCAAACACGGCAGATCACGGTTGCCGAGCAGGGGATGGCCTGCTTGGCAAAGTAGGGAGACACAAGTCTCGCTGTTTGCTCACCTATCCTCTGCCCCGATGGGCCGCTCCTGGCAGGCTCCGATGATGGCACATTATATGTGTTCCGGGAGGAATTCGAGGAGCGCGGCCTCCTCAGGCAGCCCAAATTCCACGCCGGTCTCGCCAACAAGGCTTGCAGCGTCGCAGATATCGGGCATAATCCAGTCGTAGCCGGCGGCGGTGGGAGATTCGAAAGGACGGAATGATGATGGACCATTCGACTGCGAAAGATGCGGCGCGTCTCGAACTGAAGGTCAACGGTAAAGACATCCCGTTGAGCGATTTCGTTCGACGGTTCATCATCGGAACACTCTGTGGCATGCTGCGATCCCTGCATGGTGTCGATGACATCCGGGCCGTCGATCTGACGCTCACCTTGGAACCGCGATAAGGGCGACGCCATGATCCCGATGCCCAGCGTGTTCGTGGTGGGAGGGTGTGGTCGGCGCGTCGGCAAGACGGCCTTTGCCTGTGCCGTGATCGAGCGGTTCAGTTCGCAGCGTGATCTCGTCGCCGTAAAGGTCACGACGATCGATTCTCTCAACCGGAACCACCACCCGCCGATAGCGGATTGGATTGTCGAGGAGATGAATCCACACGGCGACAAAGACACCGCGCGGATGCGCGCGTCCGGTGCAACGCGGGCGCTATGGCTTCAGGTCCCGGAGACCCGCCTCCAGGAGGGGATTACGGCGCTGCTCGACACGCTCGGGCCCGAGACCATCTCGGTCTGGGAATCGACCCGGGCCTGTCGATTGGTGGAGCCGGGCGCCTTTGTCATGATCGAAAGCCCAGACATCACAGAGCGCAGGCCTTGGGCCGCCGAACTGGCACACGCGGCAGACCGGGTCGTGTCTTTCGACGGAGCCGCATTCGATATCGACTGGAGCGACATCCAATTTGCCGGGCGGCGCTGGGCCATCAGGATGAATGTGACGGCGGTTCTTCTGGCCGGGGGCGGCAGCACCCGGCTGGGCGCCGACAAGGCCCTGCTGCCCATCGACGGCAGGCCGATGATTCGGCACATCCATGACCAGCTTCGTCCCTGGTTTGCGCGCGTCCTCGTCAGTTCTAACGATGCCGCCGCTCACGGATTCCTCGGTGCGACGATCGTTCCCGACCAGACTGCGGGTCGAGGACCTTTGATGGGGATCGTTTCGGCTTTGACAGCCTCGCCTGACGAGCTGTGTTTTGTGACGGCCTGCGATATGCCGGCGGTCGATATCGATTTGGTCCGGTCGATGGTCCGCCAGGCGGGTGACTGCGATGCGGTCGTGCCGCACAGTGAGCGGCCGGAGCCGCTGTTTGCCGTCTATAGGAAAAGCGTCCTGCCGATCTTCGAACAGATGCTGTCGTCGGGCCATCTCCGGATGACCGATGCCCTGGCCCGGTGCAGGGTGAAGTACGTGCCCGTCGCGCACGGGCGGATCAGGAATATCAACACGATGAGCGAGTACCGGCGCTATGTTGACGGGGCAGATGATGCGAACCGTTGAACGGGTCTGCGACGCCGGGCAGGGAGAGCGAATCGTCGCTTGCGGGGAGACTCTGGCACCGGCGAAGGCCGGCCCGCTGCACCTTGCGGGCAGACCGCAAATTCCCTTCGCACATGCCCCGACGGTCGCCGTACTTGTCGAATGCCTCGGCCTCGCCCCGGGTGAGTTGCAGCGTGGCGGCCGTGGGGCACAAAAGCACCTCGTTGATATCGTAGTGGTAATCGCGGA
The DNA here is from genome assembly GCA_964346195.1 of uncultured Pirellulales bacterium. Lineage (GTDB taxonomy): Bacteria > Planctomycetota > Phycisphaerae > Sedimentisphaerales > Anaerobacaceae > PLanc-01. The sequence goes on along the minus strand of CAYFUB010000221.1, from coordinate 6,163 downwards.
TGTAGCAGGGCCATGACTGCCACTGTGGACTCTTCATGAACTTGCCGTCGTTCTCATCCATGTATATCCGGAAGATAAAGCCCCATTGACGCAGGTTCGCCTGGCAGGCCACCGCCCGGGCCTGCTGGCGCGCTCGCTGCACGCTTGGCAGCAGGATCGCCATGAGCAGGGCAATGACGGCGATCACCACCAGCAGCTCAATCAACGTGAAGCCGCATGAATTTGCGCCTGTCGATTTGCGCTTTGCCACTTTTCTCTCTCCGCGTGTTATTATCTCCACTCGCGATGCATTCACCTGTCGCCGGTCCCCATGGCCCCCGCGGTCACATCTTCTCCCTCGTCGACGAAATCCAGGGTCATCGTTTCGCCGGGCTTGAGGTCCACGACGTTGTGTCCGATTCGCCGTTGTCCCTCGGATAACGAGAACACGAGGATGGACACTCTTCCCGTGGGCAGTCCGGACAACCGGTAGTGCCCGTTCTCATCCGTATGCGTGGCAGGTCCCAGATTGGGAAGCCATCGCAGCACGCCCCGGATGTTGTCCAGGTTCGGCTGAGCCTGGATGCGGGCATTGGTAATACCTTTGCCCTGCGCATCTACGACGCGTCCCACGATGCTCGCGGCCGGCTCCAGGACGATATCAGCCAATCGGCCGGACGCGACGAGCAAATCCACCATGACAAAGACCCGGGGGGGCGAAGCCCGGGGCACTGACGACCATGCATTGAGGTCCTGGGCCGAGCCCGGCAATGGTGTACACCCCTGCTTTGTTCGTGGCAGTGCTCGGCCATCGACCCGTGCCGGCGAAGACCTCCCCGTTCGAGAAAAACAGCACGATGGCTCCCTCAAGGGGCCGGCCATCCGTCGCCAGAATCCGCCCGGCGAAGACCGTTGCCGGTGGCAGCCGGAACTCCGTCCGGACGGGATTGTTGCTGATCGGTTGAGCCACGACGGGGTCCAGCGCCACTGGGTCGTACCCTTCCGCGTAGACGGCCATCCAGTAGCTGCCGCCGACGGGCGGCTCATCCATGCCCGTATCGAGCAGGCCCTCGGGGGATTCGAACGTATGTCCCTCCCCGGACCATGAGGCGACAAATCCTCCCGAGGGTGCGGCGATCTGACTGAAATCCATCTTGACTTTGAAGCGCGGGATGGGTTTGCCGGTTGCGGCGTCGGATACCCTGCCATAGATTCGACCGATCAGAGGTGCCGTGATCGGACACTCCGCCAGGGCCGGATCCACCTTGTGGCGCGTTCGGGCGACCCCCGGACCGCCAATCAACAACTCCAACTCCCCCTCGGTGGGGGCATTGGGGATCGTGAATCTGCCGCTGGAATCGCACGGGTGCTCGGCGGCCGCGAGGTCCGTTGGCTCGTTGTACTTCCACATCTTGACTTTTGCCGGTGGGACGGGATCACCGGCATCATCCACGACGCGTCCGCTGAGTACCCGCGGGCAGCCCAACTGGATGTCCACGCGACGCTCGAACCCATCCGCTTCAAGCTTCATGTGTGTCACGAATGGGGCGTGCCGCTCATGGGTTGCCCATAAAACGAGCTCGCCGGTATCGACGGCGCCCAATTGGTACAGCCCGTGCTCGTTCGTCCGGGCCTTGAGGCAATTCCACATGATGGCGGACCTGGTGTTGCCCACCGTCGCTCCCACCACGGGTCGTCCGTTCGGATCGGTCACCTGGCCGAAAACCATTACCCCCCGCGAGAGCACGACCCTCTGGTGCAGCGTCCGGCCCGCCGGTCCGGGTTGGACGTTGATCAGACGCGCTGGATGCCCCGGATGGGTGACGTGCAACCCGTAGGAACGAACCACCGGGTCCAGGCCGTCGAACTCGAACTGCCCATCGGCGTCGGTTCCGATGTTCCACTCCAGGCTCTCCAGGCCCAGGAGGCTGACCTTCGCGCCCGGGATCGGGGCACCGTTTGGTTCTACGACCGTGACGGCCAGCTTCGATCCCGGGCTCAGCGCGATGATAACGTCTCGTGTGCTTTCCGTGCCCGTTCGCGCGGCAATCATGCCTGTAGCGTAGCCCGACGCGGCAGCATGCAGGTAGAGCATATCACTCGACGGTCTGGTCCAGGCAAGCGTGAAGCGGCCTTCGCTGTCCGCAGTTGTCTGCGTGCCAAGACGAAGACCCACTTGGGCTCCCGGGATCGGCCGGCGTGTTTCCCTGTCGATCACGATCCCGGCCACCCGGATCCTGGTTTGCGGCTGGCCGGCCGCCAGAAGCTGCATCAGCCCTGCCAGGTCTTTTCTCTCGAACAAGTGCCGGGCGCCGGCCCATTCGTGCGCCAGCAAGGCCTGCCGGTCAGCCGTCTTGCCAACATTCGGATCGCGAGCAGTCGTTTTCACAGGGAGACGCGAGGGACGACGGGGGTTTTCTATGAATATCCTGTATCCCAGTAGCACAGCCAAGCCCAGGATTGCCGCCGCAAACAACAGGGCTCTGTGGTGATTGGCAATGCTATCATGCAGGTCTCTCCGCCCGGAGGCACCAGCCTCCTGCAGCGCCTCACAGTATGCCCTCCGGACGTCGGTCCAGACACGACCTCGCAGAGTTGCATCGCCCGAGAACTCCAGCCTGGTTCGGACCAGCATGACCGTCTCATCACGGGTTCTCACGGGTCCACCTCTTCATCCAACACGGATCGGAGTTTGTCCAGTCCGTAGTGATACCGACTTTGCACGGTGGTGATCGGAGCCCCTGTAGTTCGGCAATATCCTTGAATTTCATGCCACCCTTGAGATGCAGGACAACGGCTTCCCGTTGATCATACGGCGGTGTGGCCAACGCATCATTCAGCCGTTGTGCCTCTTCGCTATGAATGATTCTCTCTGACGGGCTTGCCTCACGTGGCCGCCGGAACGACTCGGCATCAACGCAGCCGGCGTGACGCCGAGCCTGGCGCCTGCGGTCTCGGACGCGGTTGACCACGCTGGTGGCCAGATAGCCGCTGAGGCTGCCACGCAGCCGAAACTCGTTTACCGAACGGGCAAAAGAGACAAACACATCATGAACGACATCCTGCGCATCTTCCGCATTGCGCAGAAGTCCCATCGCCAGGGTCAGCATCGAGTCAAAGTACTTCTCGTAGATGCGCGATAGCGCCTCTTGGCTGCCCCGTTTGAATTTCCACTTGAGCAGTTCATCTTCCAGCATGCCGGCCTACTCACGGGCTCAGAAACGGCCGTTTCCACATATACCACGTCCCAGCTATATCTTTAACGTACTATCGGGATCTTTTCTGAGTGAAAAGTCCGTGTCACTCAGACTCGACATGCCCCGATATTCCTTCTCGCCCCGTCAACTCTGTCGAACGGCAAGATGCCGGTGAATATCTGGTCGTATGCCGCCGGACAGGTCGTTCAACCATCCACGGCTCGACCTGCCGCACGCGCAGAGATCGCGGCCTCAAGACCGTCAGCGACGCGGGCTGTGTGTACGCGAAGAAAGCAGCTTCTCGTGACTATTCGAGCTGTCGCAGGCGCTGGGTGTCTCCACGACAAGTCTGAAACGGTTACGGGCCGGCTGGGATGGCAGGGCATACACGTTCCCGATGGTAGACGGAAACGGCAATGTGGTCGGCATCCGGTGGAGGTTCTTTTCATTCCGCCTGCTCGAAGTCGGCGATGATGTCGTCGAGGTCTGCCAGACGGATTGACATGCGGGTATAGCGCGGCAGGATGACGCGGGTCAGTTTCTCGCCGCGCGAGAGCCCCGGCGTCACCATGTCCACGGCTGACACATCGGCAGTTTGCCGGAAAGGTCCTGGTGGACCTTGTTGCTCTTCTACTCCGCGCCGATCATCATGCCGGACCCACGAATCCAGGCTGCGGCTCGGTCCAACCCCCAGGACGTGAGCCCCGCGTAACAGCAGCGGTTGACGGCCGGATGCGATTCGAGGAACCTCGCCTTCCGAATTCCTGAAGGCGCGATTGGCAAACCCAGGACTCGACGGAGAATCAAGGACATTCGGCAGTCCCTGTGGACTCCCAAGGTTTACACGGATACATCAGCTACAGCGGATCCCGCCCGCCTTCCTTCTCAGGATTCCGTGTGTGTCGGTGGTTGGCACGTGGTGGACCCGGCTGGGCTTGGCCCCGGAGGCAGGTTCTCCAGCAAATACCGGGTCAGCAGCTCGTAGAGGTGCCGGTGCGTGTTTTCCCCTTCTTTGAGGGAGTGCGAGCGGTTCGGGTAAGCCATCATCGAAAACCGCTTATTGTGCCGGACCAGCTCATCAACCAGAGCGGCACAGTTCTGGTAATGACAGTTGTCATCGCCGGTGCCGTAGACGAGGAGAAGATGGCCCTTGAGCTGATGGGCGAAGGTGATGGGCGAGCCGTTCTTGTAGCCCTCCTCATTGTCCTGGGGCAATCCCATGTACCGCTCCTGGTAAATCGTGTCGTAGAAGCGCTGATTGCTGACGAACGCGATGGCCATGGCCGTGTGATACAGGTCGGGATAGCGGAAGATCGCGTTGAGGCTCATCGAGCCGCCGCCGCTCCAACCCCAGATGCCGATTCGATTCGGGTCCACATACGGCCACCTTTTGACAAGGGCGCGCGCGGCGGCCGCCTGGTCGGCCGAGGCGAGAATACCGACCTGGCGATAGATACATTTGCGCCACGCGCGGCCCCGTGGTGCCGCCGTGCCGCGGTTATCCACGCTGGCGACGAGGTATCCCCGCTGAGCCAGCAGGGTGTGCCACAGATACTTGTCTCCCGCCCATTTGTCGCGGACGGTGCTCCCGGCGGGCTCCCCATAGACGTGGAAAAGCAAGGGATACTGCCGGCTCGGATCGAAATCGGGAGGCTTCATGCACCAGCCGTCGAGCAGAATGCCATCCCCGATGTCGATGCGGAAGAACTCGGTGGGGCGCCTGCGGAGGGCCGTCAGCTTCGCGTGGAGTTGGGCATTGTCCTCCAGTGCCCGCACCGTCCCGTGGTCAGGCAAGCGGATGAGGTCAATCACCGGGGGCTTGTCCATCGCCGAGTACGTATGGATGGCCCACTTCGAATCGGGGGAAAGGTCATATTCATGCGTGCCGCTTTGGTCCGTCGGTGTGACTCTCTCCTGTTTGCCGGTGCCGTCGAGGGGGGCTCGATAGAGATAGCGTTGGGTGGGATTCTCCGGCGCGGCGAGGTAGTAGACCCAGCCCTTTTCCTGATCGAGGCCCACGATCTCCGTCACGTCGAATTCGCCCGGCGTTAGGAGGGTCACCTTCCTGCCGGAGCGCGAGACCAGGTACAAATGCCGCCAGCCGTCCCGCTCGCTCAGCCAGACGAACGCTTTGCCGTTGTCCAGCCATTTGGGATTGTCCCCGACATCGACCCACGCCTCGTCCTGTTCCGTCAGGACCGTGCGCAATCGGCCTTTGCGGGCCCGGCCCAGCATGATACGATCGCGGTTCTGCAAGCGGTTGAGACGCTGGAGCAGGATCGTTCGAGAGTTCGGGATCCACTCCATGCGGGGGATGTAATTGTCGCGCGGATCGTCACCAGGGTCGAGCCAGCGAGTCTTGCCGCCGGCCGCCGGGACCACGCCGATCCGGCACGCCGAGTTGGTCTGGCCGGCCTTGGGGTACTTGAACGTGGTGACCTCGGGGTAGAGAGACTTCGTGTCATTGATGAGCGGGAAGTCCGGCACGCCGTTCGTATCGAATTGCCAGTAGGCGATGAACTTGCCGTCCGGGCTCCAGCGAAAACCGTCGCGCACGCCGAACTCCTCTTCGTAGACCCAGTCCGAGGTGCCGTTGATGACGGTGTCCGAGCCGTCCTGTGTCAGGGGCGTGATCCGGAGACTCTCGAGGTCCTGAACGTAGAGGTTCTTCCGGCGGACATAGGCAACACGGCGGCCCTCGGGCGCGAACTTGGCGAACATCAGCGTCGCCGGCGCTGTGTCGCCGCCCAGCTTGCGCAGGTCGCCGCTGGTCAGGTCGAGCACCCAGTAGTCGCCGCGGGTGTTCCGCCGCCAGACCCGCCGGGTATTGGTGAGAATCAGCAGCTTCCGGGCATCATCCGACCACCTGTAGCCGTCGATCTTCAGGGGATGTGCTTCGCCCGGGGGAATCAATCGGGAGGAGGCGACGAGCACTTCCCGCGTGCCGGTCGGGCACCGATACAGGACGATGTCCCGCCTTCTCTTTT
>CAYFUB010000220.1:0-2354 GCA_964346195.1 uncultured Pirellulales bacterium | reverse complement strand
TCGCCCTGAGGTCCCCTGCCCTTCGGCAGCGTCTTAGGATCGCCGGACTTCAGATCACAACGCTGAGCGCCGGCCCCATGGACGTCCAGCAAGCGAAGAATCGGAGACGACGGGGGCTGTCTCATGTAGCCATGTGCCGAGCCGAACGCCACGTATACGGCGAATCGGCCCGATTGGTCGGATGACACGTGCGTCGTGCTCGACCAGAAATAGGGGAAATCGCGTCCCCCTTCTTCATCGGTAATCTTCGTAGTCTCAAACACGGGATCGATGGCCGGCGTACCGGTAGCGGCCGGCGCCCGCGCGTAATCGACAAGACTCTGCAACTCCTTTGCATTGGGCAACCGCCAGTCAGAATGGCCGGCATGGACCAGGTTCTCGGCATATGCGAGCGCATGCTCCCAGTCCATTCCTTTGCCACTGTCCGTCTTCATCCACATCAGCCCGGTGGCCCGATCGGAAACGGTTCCGTCCCCGTTGTCGGCAAAACGATTCCTGCCGTACGCCGGATTGCCCCGCACATATCGAACGAACGCTCTCTTGGTCCGTTGCCGCCCCGGAGGACCTATGGCGTCAACCGGATAGCCCTTGATCCTGCCGTCCGCGAAGTTCACACCGAAGGCGGTCTGGTTCCCATTCATCGTGGTGGAGACATATTTCGTGCTCGACCAATACTGTGCATCGATAACACGCTCGCCTGCCGCGGCATCGCCGTAGCGAAAATCGAAATATGTGGTATCGAGGAATGGGGTCAGAGTCTGCTCATCGGCGCGTCGATGCAGGACCGGATCGGTGCCTGTGAATACGATCAACGAATAGAGTTCCTTGATGGTGGGCAGCCGCCAGTCCTTGTATCCGGCGAGTTCGAACGACGCTGCACCCGAGACGGCTTGATTCCAGGTCACTGGATTGCCGACGGCTTGCTGCCACATCAGCCTCGTATGCAGGTCCGTGACGGTCCCGTCACCGTTGTCTTTGTAGGACGGTGATAGTGCTTGAAAGTGAGCGTCCTGCCCATAGAATGGCTCGCCCTCACGAGGTCTGTTGATCTCTTGCTGGTCGCTGTAGAAGCGGCACTGGCCGGTATCGACAATTGGATAGTCCAGGTTCTCAGCCGACAGTCGCCCTGTGAGAAGGAATGTAATCACAGTGGCCCACAGAGTGAGTTCCGGGTATTTCACGTCAGCAGCCCTGATCAATTAGGATTCGTCTGTGCCGGCGGAGCGCACGTTCCCAGGTGGACGTCGGCCGCTCCCTTTCACCTTTCGCGCGGCGTCGCCGAGGTCTTCGCGCAGCGCGTCGGCGAGTCGCTGCAATCGCTCGACCACGTCCGGTGGCTGAGCGGCGACATTGCGCTGCTCGCCGATGTCCTTTTCAAGATCGAACAAGGCCAAATCCATGCGGGCCTGCTCGTACTTGGCCGGTATGCCGCCGGTGCCGCCCGGCCGGCCGGCGAGCGTACGATAGCCATGGGGGAAATGTAGCTTCCACATGCCGCTGCGGACCGCCTGCAGATTCCAGCCCTGGTAGTAGAAGAAGGCCTCATGGGGACTCCTGGCCCCTGGCTTGCCGGAAATGAGGGGCCAGATGTCCTTGCCGTCAATCTTGTGTTCGGGCAGCGCGGCTCCCGTGAGGCCGGCGATGGTCGGGAGGATGTCCATGGTGGAGACCGGCTCGCGGCAGACCCGGCCGGCGGGGATGTGGCCGGGCCACCACATGAGCGTCGGCTCGCGCTGGCCGCCATCGAATGTGGTCCCCTTGCCCTCGCGCAGCGGCCTGGCCGAGCCGGCGTGGTCGCCGTAGCTGAGCCACGGGCCGTTGTCCGAGCAGAACACCACCATCGTGTTCCGGTCGAGGTCCAGGCGTTCGAGCGTGTCGAGAATCCGGCCGACAGACCAGTCGATCTCCATGACGACGTCACCGAACAGGCCGCGCCGGGATTTGCCCTTGAACTTGTCTGAGACGTGCAGCGGGACATGAACCATCGAGTGCGGCACGTACAGGAAGAAGGGCCGGTCCTTGTTCTTCTCGATAAAGCGCACGGCCCGCTCGGTGTACCACGTCGTCAACTGCGTCTGGTCCGGGTCGTACGCGACGACGCGGTCGCCCTCGATCAGCGGCAACTCGGGATAGGCCGTCGGATTCTCGGGGTGCCGGGGCCACATGTCGTTCGAATAGGGCAGCCCGAAATATTCGTCGAAGCCGTGGTGCGTCGGCAGGAACTGCGGATGATGCCCGAGATGCCACTTGCCGTAGCAGGCCGTCGCATAGCCGAGCGGCTTGGAGTCCCCAACGCCTCGTTTCGCGTTGGGGGTCCCCTTGAGCATCCCGGCGATGGTCGTCTCGCCGTCACT
>CAYFUB010000219.1:0-10624 GCA_964346195.1 uncultured Pirellulales bacterium | reverse complement strand
GTTGGCGTCCGGGAGGTCCGCTCCGCGACAGAGCGCTTCCGCCACGGCGCGGCGGGAGTTTACCGCTTTCGGGCCTCCGGCGTGGTGGTGTTGGGCGAGCGGTGCGATTCCGGCTCGTCTTGGCCGCCGACCCATACTTACGATCTTCCCCGCCGGTGGCCTCAAAGCGCCAAACTCCCTGCCGGCGTCTCGCCGGCAGGCTCGCGAAGGTCCGTAGCGCGCGCCGGAGGTTGCCGGAATCCGCCACTGTATGCTGGCCGCACCCCCTGAAATCGCAGGTGACTGTTTTCTTTTGGGTCCGCATCGTGCATAATCTCCTGGCGGCTGGCTGTGCCAAGCGGCACAACGCCGATACGGGACCCGGGATGGGCCCGGCGAACCGGAATCGGGGCCGGCCGGTAGTAGGGGCATCCGCGCCCCTTCAGGGTGCGGCCCTGAGATGATTGATTTCGCAAAAGGAAACCGGATATGCCGATATTTGAGTATAAATGTGCCGCGTGTGGACACGTGATGGAGGTCCTGCAGAAGGGCCGCAACGCCGAGACGCTCGCGTGCGAGAAATGCGGCGGCACGGAAATGAATAAGCTGCTCTCCGGTTTTGCCGTGGGAAGGGCCTCGGAGTCGCCGGCGTGTGATTCCTGCTCTTCCCTGCCGGCCTGCGGCGGCCGTGCCGGCGGCTCGTGCCCGATGTCCGTGGATTGACCTTTGACGCAAACCGGCCGATTCTGCCAAGAGCCATTGTGCCACAGCGGGTAGCGGCACAAGGGCCGGCGAACGACGGTTTGCCCCTGCGGTTGTCACCCCTTCCCCCTCGCCGGGGCAGGTTCTGAGCGAGCCGAGGAGCCCGCCTGTTCATACCCGGTCGGGATCATCGATTTGTCCGCTCGGATGGCAAAAAAGCGGTTTTTTTCTGTTGCCGGACCGCGGTTTTCGGCCTTTATAGGGTGAAAGAGATAGTCCGGGCAGGAGTATGTGAAAATGGGTTTGCCGCGGAACAGTTCGGTCGGAGAAATAAGGCGATTCACGGGCTCTATCCTGGCTCGGCTGCAAACCCTAAACCCTTATTTTCAGTACATTTATAGGGGCGAGCATATATGCGGGCGAATGATTATTCGCCCCCTGAGATTGTTATGCCGCACGATTCGCAAGGGTGTGCGGAGTGTCGGCGGCGAGGCCGGACGGGAGTTCAGGCTTGCCCCAAACGCCGCCGGGGAAGGAGTTGGAAGATGTTTGCCGAAGATAAGAAAATCAGTCGCCGGGCGGCCGTGGTGGCCCTGGCGGTCGCACTGGTCCTGGCCGTCGGATCGTTCGGCCAGGGCAGATCGTCGCGATCGAGTTCTCTGAGCCGGTCCGTCGGGTCAGCCAGTCGCAGTACGCCGGCTCCCGCGCCGAGCCGGTCGCAAGCCGCGCCGTCGCGGTCCGTCACGAGCCGTGGCAGTTTGGGCGGAAGCTCGGCATCCAGGCGAAGCAGCTCATTCTCGTCGAGATCATTCCGGCCTTCGTCGAGCCCGCGAATTCAGGCCCAGAGGGCGCCGTCATCGAGCTCTCGAAGCAGTTCTTCCTTCATGAGTCGGTCGAGCCCATCTGTCAGGTCCCAGGCGGCTCCAGCGCCGAGTACCTCAAACCGAGGTTCCGCCCTCAGTCGGGCGCTCAGCCAGCGGTCGTCCACCCCGCGCCCATCGATAAGCCCGAGCAGGCCGACCCCAAGTACACCGTCATCGAGGCCGTCAACGAGCTTCAGCCGACCGACTCCGACGATACGTTCGAGCCGGTCGCCCAGTCTCGGGCGGTCGATCACGATAAGTCCGTCCCAGCCGTCTGTCAGCGCACCGGCCCCGAGCGTGACACCGGCGCCGAGCGTAACCGTACCGAACTCCGGCCGGATTGCGGCTCCCATCGGCTCACAGAGGTCCGGGTCGTCGAGAACATTCTCCGTGCCGCGGCAGAGCGGTTCGCCCGGCCTGAGCGGAACCAGTAGTATCGGCGGCCGAATGGGATCGGAAAGTACGATAGAACGCGGGTCGCCGGCGCCGAGCGTCTCCGAGCGAAGCAGCCTCGCGCGAAGCTCGCTGCTCGAACGCATGGAGGCCCGGCGGCGCGAGACGCCTTCAACATCCGTGCGACCTTCTATCGAGTCGAGAGGCGCGCCCGAGCCGGCCAGGACGGTCACGCCGCCGAGCCCGCCGGTGCAGAATCCCGCGTCCTCCGTCGCCAGCCGGTCGGCGGTGACCCCACGCTTCCAGCGGTTGTCCCCGAGATCGGGAGCGACGCCTGCGAGTCCTGCGACGGATTCGGCTGCGAGCGGCGCCGCGGCAAGGTCGCTTCAGGCGGCGCCGCAGGGACCGGTCGAGCGGTCCACTGGCCGCACGACGGTCACTCCGCCTGCCAATTCGAGCTCGTCCCGTAGCGCACTGCTGCAGCGGATGATGGAGCGCAGGCAGGCGGGACAGACCGGTCAGCAGGAGCCGCCCGTTGAAAGGGCCGCGCCTGCGGGCGCAGAGCAATCCAGGTCGCGCGCCGGCACGGTAGAGAGGCCGCAGCAAGTTGCACCACCGACCCCGGATGCATCGAGCGCGACGGCTAGTTCGGCCGGACGCGTTGCGACCGATAGAAGGAATCTCTTGTCACGCTTGCCTGAGAGAAACCGAGCCGTCGCCGACAGGCCGACGTCGCCCGTGGAGAAGACTGTGCCGGCCGCGACTGCAAGAGAGCCGCAGCGAGTTGCACCACCGACGCAGGATGCGACCGGCGCGACCGCTGATTCGGCCGAGCGGACGATGAGCAGTCGAAGGGACCTCCAATCCCGGCTGCAGGCCAGGAGAGAGCGGACCGTGACCGAGAGGAGTCAGCCGGCCGGCTCTGGTGCGGTGACGCCGCAGAAGCCCGCCGTGACCGCCACTGACTCGGTCCAGACGCGCGACAGGGCTGCCGGCCTCGGCAACCGGACCGACTTGCGGACCCGGCTTGACTATAGACGGGCACAGGCAGCCGAGCGGCAGATACAGAGCCAGGTGGCACTTACGCCGCAGGAGCAGACCTCCCGCGTGGAGAACCTGCGCAACAAGCTCGTTACGCGGATGGAAGACTATCGGCGTCAAAGGGCACTGGCTCCGACCGATGTGACGAAGAGCACGACCCTCGGCACCATTCGCACGGACATCATCAGGCGACGGCCGACTTATCTGTACACACGGTACTACGATCGGCCGGACCTGATTCACCATGGGTATCATCACACGCATCTCTACTATGACTACCATCATCGGCTGCATCATCGGATCATCTGGCCGACATACTACTACCCGGTATGCTATTCGTTCGGTCCCTACGTGCATTTCCGCTACGTATGGCCGTACTATCATCGTAAGTACGTTTTCGTCAGCCTGGGCGGCTGGTGGCCCTACCACTACACCTACACGCGCTACTACTGGTATGGCTGGCACCCCCATGTCTGGTACGGATACTATCCTGTCGCCCGCGAGGTGGTTACGGAATCCAACAACTACTACACGTACAACTACTACACGAGCGACGGCGGCTACACGAGCTATACCTCGGATACGCCGGTGGACCAGGCCACCTGGGATGAGGTCCGTGAGAAGCTCGATCGGCAACAGGCGGGGCCGGCGCCGCAGACCCTCGCCGACACTCGCTTCGAGGAGGGCGTCAAGAGTTTCGAGGCGGGCGATTATGACAGAGCGGCCGAGAAATTTGCCGAGGCGATGCGACTGGCGCCGGACGACATGATTCTGCCTTTCGCCTATGCTCAGGCGCTGTTCGCCGCCGAGCGATATTCCGAGGCGGCCGACGTGTTGCGGCAGGCGCTGCGGAAGGTCTCTCCTGAGAAGGAGGGCGTCTTCTATCCGCGTGGCCTTTATTCCGACGATGAAGTGCTGTTCGCCCAGGTCGATGACCTGGTGGACAAGCTGGACCGCTTCGGCTACGACGCGGACCTGCAACTGCTGCTCGGCTATCATCTGCTGGGCATCGGCGAGACCGGCTACGCCCGCGAGCCTCTGGAGCGAGCCAGCCAGGATATGAAGAACGTCGAGGCGGCCGGGATCCTGCTGAAGCTGCTCGAAAAAATCGAGAGCGAGGCCGGAGCCGCCCAGAAGGCCGATACGACAAGCGCACCGGATGCGAACGCCGGCGAGACGACGGTTGCGCCGGTCGATCAGACGACAACCAGGGGGGCTCAGTTGTCGAGCACCCCTGATGCCGGGGCGACGGTTGCCCCGGGTGTGCAGGTTGTGAGCCCGTCGTCCGCTGTCAACGGGGCAGAGGATGACACGGCTGCTCCGGACAAATCGGGCGCGGCCGGGGTGCAGAAGATGGGGCCATCCTCCGGCAATGGAGACGATGGGGGGGCTCCACTTGTTCCGCGGAGTGACGGCGGCTCTGCCATGGAGGGCCCTGCATCCCCCGGCAACACGGGTCCGATGGCGGCGAGCGTTGCATGGCAGCCGAGGGCGGGCCTCGATGTCGCCTACCTCAAGGATTTCGCGGGTCTGGCCCTGATGATGTTTCTCGGCTGTATTGCGGTGTACGTTCAGTGGCGGCACCTGGATGGTAGCCCCTTGTCATTATCCGGGCACGGCAGATAGCGCGCGTCCTGTTCGATCCCGAAGGGGATGAGCGCCGCGTGAAGGAGGTGGAATTGTGGCGACCGGCAGATCGAGGGCAATCATCACCGCGGGGTTGTGCCTGCTGGCAACGGCGGGCTGCCGAACCGCGGCACAGACCGGTGCCGTGGTCGGTGCTTTGGCCGGCGCGGGGATCGGGCAGGCTCTCGACGGTAGTACCGAAGCCACCGTTGTCGGCGCAGCCCTCGGCGCGGCCGCCGGGTACATGATGGGTCGTGGAGAGGACGAGCAGGACCTCGCGCGGGAGCCGTCGCGGATTCGGGAGGAGATGGATTACGTGACAGTCAGTATATGGAACGCGGACGGCTCTATCCGCCGGATTCGGCTGCGACGGGAAGGAGTCGGGTACATCGGCGCGCAGGGTGAGTACTACGATCATCTGCCGACCGAGGACGAACTTGAGCGAGCGTATGGTTTTTGAATGACGATGATTGCATGGGAGTTTACCGGTTGAATTCTTCGTATCTCTACAATACAATCGCGAATCGCGCGGTAGGCAGCCCGCACCTGCCGCCTCGGAAGGAATCCCTGTCGGTCAGGGTTCGCTGCGGCGCGGGTCAGAGGCAACGAGAATCGGAGAATGAAGTAACCGGACATGGACAAACGGCTGCGAAACGCTCTGAAGCAACTGATGGCCCCTGACGCGGAATCGCGTCGGCGGGCGATGGAGCCTTTTGTGAGGGCGACATTTGCCATTTTCATTCGGCATCTGCATCGCTACCTCGGTAACGAAGTGGAATGTGAAGATGTATTGGAGGACGTGTACGCCGATATCTGGGAAAACCCGGAGCACTTGCGTGCCATCGAGAGCGAACAGCAGCTCTTGCGAACGGTGTACCTGTACTACATGCGCAAGCGGCTCCGCGAGGTTTATAGAAGGATGAATCGAAGCTCGTATTTGTCTCAGACGGATATGCAGAATTTAGTGGCGCCGGAGCTGAGCCTGTGCGACCTGATCTCGCAGTCGGAGCTCAAGCAGGTGCTGCACAAGATGCTGGGCAAGCTCAAGGCCCGAGAGCGCAAGGCGATCGAGTTGTGGATGGAAGGGATGTCCAACCGGGCCATCGCCAACCAGCTCGGCACGACGGTCGGCGCCGTCAAGATGCTGGAGTTTCGCACGATCCTGAAGCTCCGGCAGATGTTGAAAGAGTATTGCGAGGAGGACTGAAGGTCCTCCTGATAGGAGTTCCGCAAAATGGACATTGGGCCTATATTCTTCAAGGAAATCGATTTCATGATTTCCTTGAAGAATCGACCTGACTCGTTCTCTGGTAATTGTTCACGATTTGAGAGGGAAAAATCGTGGAACGGATTTTTCCCTCTCAAAGTAGGCCCAATGTCCATTTTGCGGAACTCCGATTCGTGATGCAGGAGCAGTTTACGATGGCAAACACCAATAGAGAAATCCAGGAGTTGTTGGCCGACTACGCAGGAGCGCTGCGCGACGGGTGCCTGCCGACGTTCCTGAAGTCCCTGACCCGCGAAGAGGCCAAGTGCATCAGCGAGTCGGAGGACTTCTGGGGAGCGGCGGAGACGGTGCGGCTGATGAACAGTGCCGGTTTCGGCGATGACGTGGCGACGCCGGATGTCGGGCTTTTTATTTCGCGCGTTGATGCAGGCATCGTGTCCCGGCACAAAAAGGCCGGTGCATCAACGCGCAGCCACCACAGCCGCAGCACGGCCAACCTGCGATAAGGCGGCCGGAATTTGACGTATCGATATGATCCTGGACAGTTACCAATGTTCCTCATGCTATTTCGAGGATAAGGAGCCGAGCACACGGATCGATCCATCCACGATTTCGCCGGCGCAACCCCCGGCGAGCTTCAACGACGTGCTCGTGGTGTTTGT
Source organism: uncultured Pirellulales bacterium (assembly GCA_964346195.1). Classification (GTDB taxonomy): domain Bacteria; phylum Planctomycetota; class Phycisphaerae; order Sedimentisphaerales; family Anaerobacaceae; genus PLanc-01. The sequence continues at coordinate 4,130 of CAYFUB010000219.1, read as the reverse complement.
CTGCATCGAGCGGTACGACGGCCGGCAGGAACTGGAGGAGGCGACCCAAGAGTTCGGCGCGCTGGCCGATCTCCTGGGCAAGCGGCCGATTGTGCTGTGCCCCAACGTGCACCTGTCGATCGACAAGGCCCCGGAGAAGCAGGCCGTCTTCCTGATCGGCGAGCTCGAAAGGATGCTCGTCGAAAGGGGCTTCGAGATTCACCGCCTGTCGTTCGGCTACCATAAGAAGTACGGCCTGGAGTGTAGCGGCAACGTGGGCAGCGTGGTCGGACGGCGGTTCTATGGGTCCGAGCACAAGCAGTTCCTGCGCCTGCTGACACGGTTGGGCGTCTGTCCCCCCGAGTCGCTGCCGAGCGATATGCCGGTGTGGGCCCAGGTTCTGACCGAGCGCCAGTTGAAAGTGCTCGGGAACCGGCGCGAGACTTACAACATCGCCAAGAAGATGCTCGAGGACCAATTGGACGCGACGGGCCACGGCGAGTTGTGGACGTGCATGCTGTTCGAAGGCGAACGGCAGCCCATGGACGATTACCTCAGCCAGCTCTACACGATTATCGAGGATTATCCCGACGTGCACGTGCATCGGGCGATGAACCTGAGCGTTCCGGGGTTCTCCAACGCGGCCCGGCACCTGTTCCGCCGGTATCCCGAGGCGATCGCGTCGGGCCGGCTGCGCATCTACAACAGCACGGTCTCGGACCTTGAGTTTCTTCTGTCCCGCAGCGCCGTGCTGCTGGCGTTTCCGCAGATTCCCCGCAAGACCGGCTCGCACGCGGGCGAGATCTCCTTCGGCCTGTACTGCAAGGACCAGGACTTCGCCAGGAACCTGATTCAGTGGTATCGCACGTTTCTGGTCGACGCGCGGTTCGGCTGGATTCGCACCGAATCCGATCTGAACACGGTGATCAGCGAATTGGAAGAGGAGGCGTTCCAGCAACGGCACGGATAGCCCGCCGGGGTCGCGGCGCAGGCCTGCCACGGGCGGGCCGGATGTCTCGCCCCGCCTCAACACGATGCTCAGCGGTCTTCAGGTGTCACCGAGCTCCAGGCATTCAATTCAAAGAGCCCGGTGGCATCGTCAGGGCCGAAGGCCTTGGCGATGGCTTTTCGTGCGGGCACAACCCCATCGCCGAGCTGCGCCTGACGATGCCACCCGGAGACCGAGGTTGCGTGGCTTGCAGGCCTGAGCCGAAGGAAATGCATGTCGGTGATTGCACCGGCGGACAATGGCAGACTGATTTACCCATAGGATCGTGTACGTGGCTCTCTCGGTAGCGCTTGTCATAGGTTATATCGCCGCTCTCGGATTCGTGGCCGTGCGTGCCCGCGCGGCCCGCCGGTACGCTGACTTCTCTCTGGCCGGACGCTCCCTGCCTCTGGCCCTGGTCTTCGGCAGCCTGTGTGCGGCGTACGTTGGCCCCGGGTTCTCCATCGGCTTTGTGGGCAAGGGTTTCCAGAGCGGCCTGTTGTTCTTGTGCGTCGGCCTGGCCTACTCCGCTCAGAATATCCTCGTCGGCATGTTCATCGCGCCGCGGCTGCGCTCGCTGACCGATTGCCACACACTGGGCGATGCGATCGGATATAAATACAATCGCACGTGCCAGGTTCTGGCTGGTATCGTCTCAGTCGGTCTATGCGCGGGTTTCGCCGCCGTGATGGCCAAAGCCGGCGGTGTCGTCGTCCAGGACATCTTCGGCATCCGGCTGGGGCCGGCCGTCGTGTCGATCGTGACGATCACGATGCTGTACACGACCTTCGGGGGGTTGAAGGCCAGCGTGATGACCGATGCGCTGCAGTTCACCTTGTTCACCGTTCTCATGCCGGCCATCTTCCTGTTCGTACTGGCCCGCCGCATGGACGGCGGCACGGCCACGCTCGCCCGCGAAGTGACCGCGGCCACGGCGGCCGGCTTTCGGTCAACATCCGTGATGGAAATCATAGGCCTGATGGCGGCCTTCCTTCTGGGTGAGACGCTCATCCCGCCCTATGCGAACCGCGCCCTGGCCTCGCAAACGACTAACATCTCCAGAAACAGCTTTATTCTGGCCGGGATGTTCAGCATGGTCTGGTTCACGATCATGATCTCGCTGGGCATCGTGGCGCGGGTGGTCGTCGGCGCGGGGCCGGATGAGGACCATGTGCTGCTGACACTGGTCCGGACCACCACGCCCATGGAAGGATACGTGCTCCTGCTGGTCGCGTTGGTCTCGGTGATCATGTCGAGTCTGGATTCGCTGTTGAATGCCGGGGCGATCGCGTTCACCGAGGACATCATCAAGCCCTTCCGCAACATCTCGGACGCCGCCGCGCTGGTCTGTGGCCGGCTGGCCACTGTGGCCCTCGCCATCCTGGCGGCGGTGGCCGCCGTGGCCGTCCCGAGTATCATCACGGGCCTGCTCATCTGCTATACGACCTGGGCACCGGCGGTCCTGCCCGCCCTGGTGTTCGGGCTGTGGCTGAAAAGACCTCGCCCGCTGGCGGGCATTCTGTCGATGGTTGTCGGGGCGGGGGCGGCCCTGCTGCTTCAACTCGTCCAGTTTCTCTGGCCGGAGGCCCTGGCTGTCCCGCCGATCCTCCTGTCACTGGCGGCGTCGCTGGCGGCCTATCTTCTCGGGCACCTGCTCGGCGGTTCTGTGGAGCGTGAATGATGGAAACCTTGATACTGGTCAGCGTTGTCTCCGCCGCCGTCCTCGCCATGGCCAGTGGCATCTGGGTGGCCACGGCCCTGATCGTGGCCATCGCCCGCGTCAAGCGCTCCGCACCTTCCCCAGGAGACCATTCCCTCGACAAAACCGTCGAGCCGCCTTCCCCCGACCCATAACCCGTTGTGAGGGGGATCCGCAGTCCCCTGTGCGACTGAATCTCGTCGCAAGCCGTGCATACAGAAGGTTGCGCCGTACGTCGACTCCCTCATCCTGAGCGCAACGAAGGAGTTGGCCCGGCACGAGCAACCCCCGTGGATTGCTCCGGAGTGCGGCGGGAATACGGGGGCGGCCCTCTGCGGCTTTCGTAGCATGGGCATCTTGCCCATGAGTATCACGGGCGTCCCGCCCGTGGAGGCAGGGCCAGGATGGCCCTGCGACTCATGGGCGGGACGCCCATGCTACGCGACGGCGCATGTGCAGTTGCCAAGCAGTCCGAATCCGCCACCGAATGCCGACCGCACCCTTGCCCCGGGCAGGCACGGGGCCTGCCCCTGAACCGTTCGCAGGCCAGATGCTTCACTTCGTTCAGCATGACAGGTGTAGCCTGCCCGACAAGGTATAGTCATACACCAGTCCTGCGTTGCGGATCTTTTTACGTGGAATCCGATGCAGGTCGCGACTATAATCACGCTGCACGTGATGCGTGTATGCCGCGTGTTTGCAGGTCCTTTTTGGGGACCGTGAAGTTCACCGTTCCAGGGAGGCCGACATGAGATCATCGCGTACGAACAGACCGAAGCCGCGGGTGTTGTTCATCCTTGTCTTGCTTGCGTTTTGTGCCGGCGTGGCGTCTGCTGAAGGTGAGCGGTGCTCTGTGACGGTCACCGACCTGCGTTGCGAGTATTTGAAAGACCCCCTCGGTATCGACGTGCGCCAGCCGCGGCTGAGTTGGAAGCTCATGGCAGTGGACCCGAAGTCGCGCGGCCAAAGGCAGACGGCTTACCAGGTCCTGGTGGCGAGCAGCGCGGCCCTGCTGGGCAAGGGCCAGGGCGATCTCTGGTATTCCGGGACGATCTCCTCGGACCAGTCCGCGCACGTCGTTTACGCCGGCAGGCCGCTGGTCTCGGGAATGGAATGCTTCTGGCGGGTCCGTGTCATGGATGAGACGGGCGCGGCGTCCCCGTGGAGCGCGCCGGCCCGCTGGACGATGGGGCTGCTGGACAAAGCCGACTGGTCGGGCAAATGGATCGGTATCGATCAGGTCTTCAGCCGGGAGAAGGGCTGGCCGCCCCCGGACAACAAGGTGCCCGACCCGTGGCTGCGCAAGACCTTCGAGCTGAAGGCGAAACCCGAGCGGGCGGTCATCTACGTGGCCTCCGTCGGCTACCACGAGCTTTACGTCAACGGCAAGAAGGTTGATGACGCCGTCTTGTCGCCGGCCGTGACGAACCATCGCAAACGCGCCCGCTACGTCGCATACGAGAT
>CAYFUB010000218.1:0-2182 GCA_964346195.1 uncultured Pirellulales bacterium | reverse complement strand
CAACTGGCCCTGGAAGGTGACGAAGGTCTTGTCCGTCAGCGGCGTGGTAATCGCCTTGGCGATGCCGAAGTCGATGATCTTCGGGACCGCCCGCTCGCCGTGGACCGAGACGAGGATGTTCGAGGGCTTGAGGTCTCTGTGGATGATGCCCTTGGTGTGGGCGTGGTGGACGGCCTCGCAGACCTGCTCGAAGAGCCGCAATCGCTGCTCGATCGTGAGCTTGTTGTCGTCGCAGTAGCGGGTGATGGACAGGCCCTTGACGTATTCCATCACGAAATAGGGCCGGCCGGTCTCGGTGCAGCCGGCGTCGAAGACGTGGGCGATGTTCGGATGGTCCAGCAGGGCCAGGGCCTGGCGTTCCGCTTCGAAGCGGGCGACGACCTGGCGCGAGTCCATGCCGGGCTTGATGATCTTGAGGGCCACTTTCCGGCGGACCGGCTCTTTCTGCTCGGCCAGGTAGACCAGTCCCATGCCGCCTTCGCCAATCAGCTCCAATAGCTCATACCGCCCGATGGTCGTGCCGGGACCTTCGATTCTGGTGGGATTGTCCAGGGTCGCGCCGGCACGGCTCTCGCCCATGGCGACCCGCATGAGACACCTGGGACATAACTCTTCCGGGGCATTCTCCGGCAGCGGCGCCCCGCATTCGCGGCAAATACCGTTCTCGACCATAGCAGCCTCCTTTGGGTACAGGCGGGTCTGAAAGGGACCCCAAACGCGATTCAGCGCGTTTGGGACCCAAGCCCGCCCCTACGGGCCGACCGGGCTTGAAAATATGCCCTATGCGATCATTGTGACGCTTGTTTCCAAGATATACTAAGGGAGATTTCGAGAAAGGTTACGTGGATTCTTGCGACGGCCGTTCCTCGTCCGCGGATTCGCTCGTAGTATGCCCGGCAGGGCATAAGAAGGAGGCGTCGCGGGAGTCTCACCCGCGATTCGAAGGCGGGCCGCCTTCGATAGGGCGCGGCCAGGATGGCCGCCACACAAACGCCTTACGGCGTCACTACGAACTCTCGTTCAATCCGCCAGTGCGGCGAAGAGGTCGCGGATCTCCTCGTCCACCTGCTCCGGCGTGGAGACGGTCTGGGCGATCTCCTCGCGGACCAGTTGGCGGTATCTGGTCCGGAGCCGGTGCACTGCCACTTTGACCGCCGCTTCGGTCATGCCCAGTCCAGCGGCGACGTCCTTGTAGGGGGTGGGACCCCGACCTGCCGGGAGATGGGGTTTGAGGGCCTCGAACAACTGCTGTTTGCCCGTTTGGGCGAACTCGGCCTTCAGGCGGGCCATCGCCTGGTTCAGGACCGTGAGGGACCAGGACTTTTCAAAGAGCTTCTCCGGCGTCAGCTCGTGGGCGGGTTCCAGCCGGTAGCGGGTCTCGGCTTCCTCGATGTCCAGGGAGACGATCTCCTTGCCGCCGCCGCGCTTCTGTGCGCCGGCGCGGTCCCGCTCGTCGGCGAGAAAATGGTTGAGGGAGGCGAGCAGGAACGAGCGGAACTTGCCGTGTTCCGGGCCGGCCCGCTGCAGGCCGTGTCTTTCCAGCAGAGCGGCGAAAAACGCCTGCGTGCACTCCTCGGCCTGGTGCGTGTCATAGCCCCGGCGACGCAGAAACGTGTACAGGGGAAACCAGTAGGTCCGGCAGAGTCTCTCCAGCGCCTCGCGGCAGCCCGCCGAGCCGAAGGCGCCCGCCGCCAGCACCACGCTCCAGTGCGTGGTCGAGAATCGGCCACCCATCCTGTCGGCGGGATTGGAGGGCGTACGTTCTGGCATCGGCCGGCTCACCCTTTCTCAATCAGGTCAAAGCCCGAGCAGGTCGGGAATCAGGCATCCCTCGCAGGGACAGAAGGCTCGCAGGTTGGCTTCCGGCGTGCCGGGGGGGACCTCGCAGCCGGGTTGAAGGATGAATCGTTGGCCGCCTGTTTCGATGTTCCGGCGGGCGGCGTCGGCGACCTCCTGCGCCGTCCCTTGCAGCAGGACGGCGGACGGGTCGAAATTCCCGGCCAGCGTCACGCCCGGGCCGACGGCGACGCGGGCCTTGTCCAGGGGGACCATCCAGTCGGCATCAATCATGTCACAGCCCGTCCGGGCCATGAGATGGATACTGCGGCTGATGTCCCCACAGACGTGCAGCTTCACGGCGGCCCCGGCTTCATGGATGGCGTCGAACAGCCTCTTCTCGAAG
>CAYFUB010000217.1:0-1753 GCA_964346195.1 uncultured Pirellulales bacterium | reverse complement strand
GTGGTGTACTACGACGCCGAGACCGGGGCCGGCCTGAACGACAAGGAACTGCGTGACTTCGGCTATCGCTTAGCCCAGTGCGGCTTCGTCACCCTCTCCATCGGCACGCCGGCGTTCAGCAGCCTCCAGCCACCCTACAAGCCGTTGTGGGATCCGCCCGGCGGACAGCCCCCGCTTCAGCCGCTCTCCGCCCTGGCCTGCGTCGCCGCCAATTGTCACACGGCCCTGGCCAATCTGCCCAATGTTGACCCCGAGAGGATTGGCATTGTCGGCCACTCCTACGGCGGCAAATGGGCGATGTTTGCCTCCTGCCTTTACGAGAGATTCGCCTGCGCCGTCTGGTCGGACCCTGGGACCGTCTTCGATGAGACCCGGCCGAACGTCAACTATTGGGAGCCCTGGTATCTGGGTTGGGACCCGAAGATGCAGCGCGAGCGCGGCGTCCCGAGCGACACCCGTCCGCGCACCGGCCCCTATAAGACGATGATCGAGACCGGCCGGGACCTGCACGAGTTGCACGCCCTGATGGCGCCGCGCCCGTTCCTCGTCTCCGGCGGCGCCGAGGACCCGCCTATGCGCTGGCAGGCCCTCAACCACGCCATCGCCGTCAACCAGCTCCTGGGCTATACGAACCGCGTCGCCCTGACCAGCCGCGAGACCCACGCCCCCACCCCCGCATCCAACGAGCAAATCTACGCCTTCTTCGAGTATTTCCTGCGACCGGTCCCGCGCACGGGCCCCGACTGATACCGATTACGATGGAGAGTCTCATGTCTGCGGGTGGCATCGCCACGCCCCGACGCGCAGTCCGGCCGCGCAGGGGCCCTCCGGGTCGAGGGCGGGCTTGCCTGGCGATGGCGTTGCCTGCACGTGCAGAAATCATCGACAAGACCTTTGGTCTTGACGGTGCCACCCCGTCAGGCAACGTGGCAACTCCTGATGATGTAGCCGCCCGATTTCTCTTCGGGTTCCAGTTCCAGGATGCCGCGTGTTTCCGCCTCCTCCAGCATCTGGCTGAAAGACCGGAAGCCGTAATAGGATTCGTTGAAGCCGGGCCTGCGGCGTTTCAGGGTCTGCTTGATCATGGAACCCCGGATCTTCTCCCCCTCCCCGCGCTCTTCCACCAGCGCTTCGTAGGTCTCGACAATCAGGTCGAAGGCCTCCTGCTTCTTGTCTTTGGGCGGCTTGGCGGCCTTGGCGGTCGGACCGCGTGCCGGCTTGTGCCCGGCCCCTCTGGCAGCCTCCTTCTTGCGGGGCGGCTGGCGGCGCACCAGGTCGTCGTAGTAGATGAACTCGTCGCAGTTGGCGATCAACAGGTCCGACGTCGAATTCTTGACGCCGACGCCGATGACGATTTTGTTGTTCTCCCGCAGCTTGCTGACCAGCGGCGAGAAATCGGAGTCGCCGCTGAGGATTACGAAGGTGTCCAGGTGTTCCTTCGTATAGCACAGGTCGAGCGCGTCGACCACCATGCGAATATCGGCGGAGTTCTTGCCCGACTGCCGGACGTGCGGGATCTCGATCAGCTCGAAGGACGCTTCGTGCATCGCCGCCTTGAATTCCTTGTAGCGGTCCCAGTCGCAGTACGCTTTCTTGACGACGATACTTCCTTTGAGCAGGAGCCGTTCGATCACCTTGCCGATGTCGAACTGGTCGTAGTCGGCGTCTTGAACGCCCAAAGCGATATTCTCGAAATCGCAGAACAGGGCCATGTTCCGCGTCTCAGCCTGATAGGCCATAGCCTGATTCCTTC
>CAYFUB010000216.1:0-6478 GCA_964346195.1 uncultured Pirellulales bacterium | reverse complement strand
CGCAAGGTCCAACACACGTTTCCATCCTGCTTTTCTCCGCCCCTCAGCGTCTCCGCGCGAGTCGATTTTGGTTGCGGCGGAGCGAAGCGAAGCTGCCCCAAGAAGGCAGGGGCGGCAATCTTCCCCTTCGTCGTCATTCCCGCGAAGGCGAGAATCCAGCACTGCTCGTCCAATGATCACGCCGATTTGCGTAGATTTTCAAGCGCGAACACGTGACGCTCACTGATCACGCAGAGACTTTGGTAAAAAAAATGTTGCGAAACAGAATTGTTGGCAAGAGCGTGTCGTGCGTCACTTTGTTGCTTGTGGCTTAGACGCTAAACCCTGTGATGGCCGTTACTTACGGAAGTTGCCCGGAAAATGTGTCGGATTCGTTCGATTCCAGAAAGAGATCGTGGTCAGGAAAACGACAGAATCGTCGTTTTACGGCCCTGAGGAAACGACAAGTTTGTTGCTTGTTGCTTCTTCGCGTCTGATGGATTCTGATAAGGCCTTTATGGAAATGAACTTACGATGATTGCCCGCGTACTCGCGACCGTTGATGCCACCCACGTGCTACTTCGGCGCGAAGAGCGCGTTGAATCGGCGCTGCCATTCGTCGCCGTGGATGACGGCAAAGGAGACCTCTTTCGCGTGCAGCTTTAAGCCAAGCTCACTCAGGGTGGTCTCTCTTGCCAATTCGTTGCACGTATTGAAAAGCGCCTTCTTGTAATCGGTATCCTCGGCGCCCTTCAACTGTACGCCCTTAGTTTCCACGACGAAGACGCGGTTGAAACCATTTCCCGTTTCGTCTAGGTCGGCGAAAATGAAGTCGGCGTAGACCCTGCCCCGGCGCCAGCCCTGAACGGCGTAGTCCTGTTTCGGCACATTGCGATACCAGAATAGGAGCTTGTCCTGCTCGTCCAAGTACCATGCGACCCTTTGTTCCATTTCGTTCAGGTCGTTAGGTACAAGGTCAAAGAGGCTCCGTTCCAGTCCCGCGCCCGTGGCTTTCGGGAGCCATGGGGGCCGGGCCTTCTTCTTCCTGGGGAGCTTCCAACCCAGATCGTTAGCAATCACCAGGAAACGTAACGTGTCGGCCGACAACATCTCGCGGAAGACCTCTTCAGAGAGGCGGTCCTTTTCCTTTGCGAGGTGCTTACGAAGCTCCTCAATGATGAAGACGAAATTGTTGACCACGACGGCCTTGTCATATCTGGCAAGCAGCTTCGCGATGACGGTCTGCCCGAATTCGTGCGCCACCCACGGATTGGGAACGATGTCGAGGAGGTGACGCGCCACGAATACAGGGTCGAGTTTCAGCACTCCTGTTCTCAGGGCAGCAGTCTCTTTCAGGTCAAGGACCTTCGATACATCATCCGAAATGCCGGCTACCTGCTCAATGTCCTTCTCCTCAATCATCGAGAGAGTCAAGTCGTACATCGGCGTCAGGTCCGCTTCGTCCCATGGAATCCGGCTGGCAATGTCCATTTCATAGGACACCCTGCGCCAACCGGTTCCGTCCCGTGTCGCGAATACCGGAAGGATGACCTGCTCGGCCGCCGCTCGGAATTTCTCCCTTACCTGGCACACTTGCTCCTCCCCGCGCAGTCCGGCTGCTTCATCCTCGACCGCCACACGCCCGACAAGGTCGCCCAATCCTTCTCCACGAAAGCCCTGCCTTATCTCCTCAAGGAGTTCCCGGCCTTTTTGTTGGAAGCAATAGACGTAGCTTTCGTCCAAGTCCTTCATTCCCGTCTTGCGAGCGAAGGGCTGGCGCAGAATGCGTCCGACGAGTTGCGTCAAGGCTGTCTTGGAGCCGGGGCTCGTGAGGATCGCGAGCACGTAGGCAAAGGCACAGTCCCAGCCCTCCTGGAGCGCCTGTTTCGTGATGACGTAGCGGATGCGACAATCCTTGGACATCAAGCCGCCGACGTCGTCCACCTCCTTCAATTCATCCTTCTCGCTGGTCTTGACCGCGACTTCGCCCGGCTCGACCCCGATGACCTTGATCAGGTGCTCGCGCACGTCCTCAGAGTGAATCTTGCCTTGTCCGCGTTGTGCTGCTCCCGTCCTTTCGACCTGAATCAGGCAAATGGGACGAATATGATTACCTGTCTGCGCCTCATATTCGCGGGCCTTGATTCTAAGCTCTTCCAATCTGTTGTGACTGTCCAGAAGAGTATCGGGCCAATCGGGGCTGGCCTTGTTGATGACGTGCATGTCGAACTTGATCATTTCCTCACGGTTAAGCTCGATACCCGTCACGTCAACAAGGATATTGCTGCCCTGTGGCGGCGTGGCGGAAAGCTCGACGATGATCGACGGATTGAAGCCCCGGAGCGTCTCCTGCGCTGTTTCGCTGTACGCTTTATGCCCCTCGTCCAGAATGAGGATGGGATTCAGCAGTCGCAGCGTATTGCCGAGCGAGGTCTTGATTTGCCTACCCCAGAAGGCGTTCTGCGATTCGAACGTGTCGAGGTTCGCTATGCTTTCCGTGAGTTTGGCCGTCGCTTGCCTGTCATCCTCCGGCGGAAAGAAATCGGCGAATCCGCCGCTGTCGCGAAAGACCCGCAGCACCTCCTTGTTGCGCCGGGAGGCCGACGGCAGCATCAACATGAGAACGACGAGGCTTTCCCTGATGTCCTGCGGCGTGAAGTGCTCGCCCTTTTCCCGAATCACGGTGCGTCCGCCACTGGCGATGTCCAAGTGCTGGCGGTAGGGGTGGTCCCGGTCCCGCAGGTTCCTGATCGTCTGGCTGTAGATCTGCGTCGTGGGAACGACCCACAGAACCAGACCCGTGCGCCTCTTGAGGTAGTGTGTGTTGATCAGGTCGATGGTCTTGACCGCAAGAAAAGTCTTTCCCCCGCCGGTCGGGATCTTCAGGCAGAAACAGGGCAGATACCGGCCCAGGCCGTCGCGCCGCGGGCTGTATGGCCGATAAAGCCCCTCCATCTTCCGCCAGGCCTTATCGGGAAAATCGATGGCGGCGTCGGCTCCGATGTCGGAGACGATCTTCTCGTTCTTCAACTTCCAATCGTAGAGAAGGCGAAGATACGCCCCGATGCGCTGCAATGCCCGAATCTGGTATTCCTTGGGTTCCATCGTTAAGTTCAGAAGTTCCAGTGCTGGTCTCTGAAAAACTCAAGCAATGTGAGGCACGTCACGCTATGATGCGCACATACATCAGGGATTCGCTTGCGCGCACTCGCGCCTGCGGGATTCTCTGAGGAGACGACCTTCCAGCCCTTTTCCAGAGCCAAAGCGATCACGAATGGGTCGGCGTCCGGCACGGTCTTCTTCTCATCAATCAGGGATGGAAATGTCTGTAATATCCTTTTGACACACTCAATCTGGTCACGGTCCAGATCCTTGAAGCACTTCTGTTTCTTCGCCCAGACATACAGGTCATCGTGTTGCCTTTGGAGTTCGTTCAACACTTCTTGAGGGGCAACAAGCTCCCCTGATTTGATCAGTCCCTCTATCTTTTGCCACAGCGTTGGAAACACGTCTCGCGGGTAGCGCCGTCTCCATAGATCAATGAGCGCATTGGTGTCAATCACGTATCCCGGAAAGAGATCAGCCATACCGGACCCTTTCCTCTCGTATCAATGACTCCACCGCCGCGAGGTGCTTAAGTCCTATGGACAAGTAATCCGAGACATCTCGATAAGTAATCTTTTCCTGCCGTGCTGATTCCAGAACCAGCGAAGTGAACGGGACGCCATTTTGCCTAACACACTGCTTTGGCGGGATTCGCCTGCCCCTATGTTTTCTTGGAGGCACTTCCCATTCCTTGCGTTTCTGCTGATAAAACCGCTCTGAGGTCCTGCCGAGAATGAGGAGCCGGCGCAGTATGACTTCACGACTGACTTTGAACTCTCTCGCCATTTGCTGGAGCTCCTCTTCTTTCCAGGTGGTGAGGGTCCCGTGGGCTTTGGCTGCTGGGTGAGCAAGCAATTCCCGTCCGGGCACGAGTAACTCACCAGCAAAGCGGTTGCAAAACTGCTCGACAATCTTGCCCTCCTCGTTCAAATCGCAGATACCGCTTTTCCCAAGGAGGAGATGACCATACTCGTGGAACAGCGAGAATGTCCGACCATTTGTGGAATCGTTGCTGTTCAGAGCGATTGTCGGCTGGTCCCTGTCGGCGAAAGAGAAAGCACGGCCCTCCTCGATAGGAAAAGGCAATTCAAAGACCAGGACCTCACATTCTTCGATGCGGCGCTTCCAGTGCGCGAGGGCGATAGCCTCGTTCTTCCACTTCCGTTGCTCCTCCATCGTGACGCCCAGACGCTCGCGTACCCGCTTTGCCAGTGTCGCCGCGTTGTCTGCCAAGGTAGCCTGCCCTATTTCGACACGCGATTCACGATCCAAGCTCTTATTCAGGTCTGTGGTCAGCGATTGCAGACGACGCGCACGGCGCATGGCCAGGAGGGTCTTTTCCGAAAAGGGCTTCTTCACCTTCTTGGGGAGCGTACGGAAATCGGTCGGTGTCGGAGCTTCCGCAGGCGGGCCGGGCAGAAAGAAAGCAGCAAGGGGCCGCCTGTAAAGCGTCGAGAGCTCGCGAAGTTGCTTGAGTGTTGGTCGTTTCTCACCGCTTTCCCATTTCTCCACGATCCCTTCACTGAGATCAAGGCGCTTAGCGACATCCTCAATGCTCTTGCCGATCGTCTCTCTCGCCCATCTCAGAACGCTCGGCTCAACGGAGATTTCTTGAGAAGCTATGCGCATGGCTGTTCACCGCGTGAGTTCATTCATCATGGGGGAGTTCACGTTGTCGTTGTAGACCCAGTTTTCGTTGCCGGTGTTGTAGGGCGGGTCGATATAGATGCACTTGACCTTGCCGCCGTACATGGGCAGGAGGGCCTTGAGGTTGTCGCCGTGGATGATGAGATTGTCCCGGAGGCTGACCTTGTCCGTGAGGGATTTGTCTTTGCGCGGAATGAGCTGGTGGTATTTCACCAGCAGGTGATGATTCTGAACGAAGGACTTGCCTTTGAAGGTCAAACCGGCCATGTGCAAAGCACTCCTTTTGCATCACATGTCGCGCGACAGGTTACCGCCAGTGGCGCGGCAGGTCAACACGATAGCCGGATCAAAGAAGGAAAGCCGCAAACACACAAGAAACACATGTTTCTGCACATCCTGTCACCGTGGTGGCGGCGCACCCGCCGCGCGCGAGCCTCATAATGCCGTCGCCAGGCAAGGGTAGGCAACCTGATTTCCGCCGGAAGCCATGTCGTGCGTAAGCCGGCCGCGTCTGCCCTTTCCTAGCATTCTCTCTGTTTCTTTCGGCTATTGCCGTTCGCGGTCGAACAGCCTTACCGTGTCGCTCGCGGCCGAGCGGTTTTGGGCTTGGTCTTTCGGGCTTTTGCTGGCTTGGCGCCCTTGCGGGCTGGGGCCTTGGGGGTCGTGACCCGTGCCTTGTGCTTCGTGGCCCGGGCGGATTTGGGCTTGCGTTTCTCTGCACGCGGCTTCTGTGTCTTTTTTGCCTTCGGATTCTTGCCCTCTTGCCGGCCGTGGGCTTTGAGCCATTGGGCGTGGACCTTTTTTCGCAGGTCGGGTGGCCATTCGTCGGGAAAGTTGGGACGGGCGAAGGGGCCGAAGACCTCGACGGCCCGGCGGTCATAAGCGCGGGCGGCCTCGATCTCGCTGGCGAAGGTGCCGAGATGGAAGGACTTGTTGTCGTAGTAGATCGTCGCGAACCAGTTGTCGTGCTCGCGGTCGTAGGAAACGCCCTTGTATTGGGACAGGCAGCCGGCGCGTTTGGCCTGGTTGCGCAGGTTCTCCTGCCGCGTGCAGACGCGCAGGTTGCTGCGGGAGTTGTTCCCGCGGTTGCCGTCGACGTGGTCCACGACCATGCCCGGGGGCGGCTGCATGATCTGGCGGTGCATGAAGATGGTCCGGCCGCCCTCGCGCCGGGCGGCGTAGCCGCTGGTGGCGAACCACTTGTACCGGCTGAGCCACTCGTAATCGGCCGCGTCCACGTAGACGTGCAGGCCGCTGTTACCCAGAGGGATGGACTTGATGTCGCCTTCTGGCGTGGCGGGCCGGGGGCGGTGGTTGCGGCAGACGCCGGCGGGCGGCGCCGGCTTCAACTGTCCCGGCGCGTCGGGCTGATTGGCGCAGAGGGGCCGGCTCGGGAAGCCGGAGGAGAGACTGGCGAGCCACTGGCCCGCGTCCCAGTGGGCGTAAATGCAGGTGTGACAGCTTGGCTTGGGCATGCGTTTCTCCCATCCTTTCCTCATCGTCGGTGGCCGGAGGGCCCGGCACAATCTCGCTGGTCCGTCGTCAGCCGGGGCCGACAGGCCGGCCGACAACATGTCGCTACACGCGTCATTCGGCTGATAATAAACAGACTGTAGTTGCATGTCAATCGAAAATTGTCAAAAATTACCGCTGCCTTTTGTTTCATAAGTCCTTGCTAAGGAAGGGATAAGGAATGCATCTGTGAGTCCACCGCCGGATATGTCAATTACGGTCAGTGGTGGACCCT
>CAYFUB010000215.1:0-2477 GCA_964346195.1 uncultured Pirellulales bacterium | reverse complement strand
GAAACAATGCGTTGGGGACCCCGTCCCGGCTACGAATATCGACGATAGCCACGTCCGCGCCGTCGGCCGACGTCCCGGACATGAGTCCTGCCACCCGCAACTGGCGTCTTGACGCAAGCTTTGCAAGCAGGCTGTTCACTGTCATCCTGTGTTGCAGATACGATTGCTGAAATGATCGACGGACGGATTATAAGTCTACCCGCGCATGTTGGCAACCTGTGCGGAATCGCATTTACAGCGGCGTGTCGGGATGATATACAGGCGGCTGCTTCGATTCTGGCTGGAGCAGTCCGGCGTCTGAGGTTGGGAGCACAAGGGGCATGGCGATTCATGATGAAAGAATAGCGGCCGGTGGGTCTGGGCGAACCATCGGCGTTTCCTGTCTGCTGGTATGGCTTCTCGGTGGCGGCTTTCTGCTTGCCGCGGAAACGGGTCTGCCGCGCGTGGAGCCCGGGATCGAGTACCTCCACCACCGGATCGGGGACGGTCCCTGGTCGATTCATGTGGTGAAGGTGGACCGGCTCAGCGGGAAGTTTGGGCTGGTCTCAGCCCTGGCCCAGGGCCACATCTACGGCCTGGCCTCTGTCAGTGAGCAGGTGGAAAGTCTCGGCGACATGTGGAGCCGGCCCGTGGCGGCGGTCAACGGGGACTTTTTCGTCATCCGCACCGGGCCGTACCAGGGCGATCCCAGCGGTCTGCACATCGTTCAGGGCGAGCTGGTCAGCGCGCCGGCCGGGACCAGCTTCTGGGTGGACACGGAAGGCAACCCTCATATCGGCCAAGTCACGGCCAGGTTCCGAGCCACCGCTTCTGACGGTCTGAACCTCGTGTTTTCTCTCAATGAGGAGCGTGATGACGATGAGGCCGTGCTGTATACGCCGGCCATCGGCGCGTCGACGCGCACGGGGCCCGGCCTGGAGCTGGTTCTGGAGAAATCCGGCGCCGGCGACTGGCTGCCGCTGCGTCCGGGCGGCCGGTATCAGGCGAGAGTCGCGGCTCTTCACGGCCGAGGAGACGTCCAGTTGACGCCCCAGACCATGGTTCTGTCCATAGGGCCCGCACTGGGCAGGGAACTGCGGACACCCGCGCTGGGTACGGTGATATCGCTGCACCTGAAGACCTCGCCCGACCTGACCGGGGTGATGACAGCCCTCGGAGGCGGACCCGTCCTGCTCGATACGGGCGAAGCGGCGGACTGGCGGTCGCCCCAGCCGCGACATCCGCGTACCGTGCTGGGATGGAACGACGAGCACTTCTTTCTTACGGTGGTGGACGGCCGCCAGGAATCGCTCTCGGTCGGCATGACCTATCCCGAACTGGCTTCGCTCATGGGCGGACTGGGCTGTACTCACGCCATAAACCTCGACGGCGGCGGCTCCTCCACCCTGTGGCTGGATGGGTACATCATGAATTCCCCGTCCGACGGTCGTGAACGCCGGGTCGCCAACAGTCTGATTGTTGTCGCGAACGAGCAGGACGAAAACAAGATCGGTCGGAGACAGCGATGATGTCGGACGCCGCCGGGGAACCTTGTGGGGCGTGAAGGGAAACGGAAAACCGGTACGGCGGGCTCCGCCCGGCGATGCTTTAGGGAAGGTGTTCCAGGTCGGCTAGATCCTGGTGGCGGCCGGACGCCTGTTTGTTGCGTTTGAGGTCTTTGAGGCTGATCAGGTTCACCGGGACACCGTCGAGTGTATCTTCCACTCGATCCGCGTAACACTCCGCGAAATCGACACCCGAAATGGTAGTGGCAATCTCGATTCTGACGGGTGGCACGCCCAAACGGATAATCTGCCATGGGCGCAGGAACAGCTCTGCGGACAGGTCGGGCAGGTCAAAGCCAAATTCCTTGAGGGCAACGACGATCTTGTCCGCATTGGCTGGATCAGCCGCGACCCATATGTCCATGTCGGCGGTCGCACGCGGATATCCGTAATAGCCAACGGCGTACCCGCCGATAAGCAGGTACTCAACCCTGTGGGCGTTGAGCAATCTCAAGAACTCTCTGAAGTCGGCTGGTAGATGGATCGTAGTCATAGACAATCTGACGCATCAACTCCAGCGCCTGCAGCCGCTCGCAGGGTGTCCGAGCATGCCAGTAGGCAACTTCGTCCGACGGCTCCAGGAGCGATGCTGCTGAGAAGGACGTTTTGTCGATCTTCGCGGAGGCAACTCTGTTCATAGTTGAAGTATAGGAGAAAGGACCGGCGGCGTAAAGAGGGCTTTGGCCGCGACTCCGCCGTCGCACGCGCGGCGGCACCGGGGGGTTTACAGGCCGAGGGTGGCGCGATATGAATACGCCGTTGTCCCATGTGCTATTTGGAGAATGATGTTGTCGCAAGCGAAAGAACGGGCCAGGGCGTTTGTGGAAGGGGAGCAGGCGTTTCGGCTGGGCGAGTTGTTGACGGAGTCGTCGCACCCGAAGACCCGCCCGCTCTCGCGGACGATCCGGACCGATATCGAGGCGGGCGTTCGGT
>CAYFUB010000214.1:0-5378 GCA_964346195.1 uncultured Pirellulales bacterium | reverse complement strand
CACGCGCACGCCAAGGACGTTCGCCTGGACCGCGAGCGGCTCGACGACGTCGGCATCCTCGCGACGCCGTTGCAATACCACATGCCGAAGCTGCCCGGGCTGGGCGAGGTCGATTGGGGCCGGTTCCTGTCCGTGCTGGGCGACGTCGGCTACGCCGGGCCGGTCTGCGTCGAGGTGGAAGACCGGGCCTATGAAGCGTCCCTGGAAACCCGCAAGGCCGCGCTGAAGCAAAGTGCCAGGTTCCTGATGCAGTACATGCCGTGAGTGCGGTGGACGGTCCTGCGCGTGAGCAGTCGGCAAACTGGCACCCCTATTGAGGGAAGGGTACACGATGGTTTCACGATGGCGGGCTTGTTTCATCTTCGTTGGTCTCTTAGTGTCTCTCGCAACGGTGGCTGCCGCAGAGCTGCCCGGCGCCGGTGCGGCCGCCGGCAAGACCGTGGTCTACCGCGACACGTGGGGCGTCCCGCACATCTATGCGCCCACCATCGAGGCGGGCCTCTACGCGATGGGCTGGGCACAAGCCCGGGACCGGCCGGAGGAGCTCTTGAAGAACTACTTGCGGGCCATCGGTGAGAGCGCGCGGTTCGAGGGCCCGGCGGGTATCCAATCCGACACGGTCTCGCATCTGTGGGACAACTATGGCACCAGCAAGCGACACTTCGATGAGATTCGGCCCGCCCTGCGCGAGCACGTGCGCGCGTATGTCAAAGGGGTGAACGATTTTTACGCCGCCCATCCCGCGGACGTGCCGTCCTGGTGGGGCGAGCGCCGGGTGGATGAGTACATGGTGGTCGCGTTCTTCCGCTACTTCCTCTATGGCTGGTCCATCGGGCAGGTCTTCGACGATTTGCAGGCGGGGGGCATCCGGCCGGGATTCGATCAGGAGCCGCGCGGGTCCAACCAATGGGCAGTATCGCCGGGACGCAGTGCCGAACAGGCCGCGATTCTCTACATCGATCCGCATCTGTCCTGGTGGGGCACCTCGCGCTTCTGGGAATTCCGCATCCACGCGGGAGAGCTGCACGGCAGCGGATTCACCCTGCCCGGCTGTCCCTACATCGGCCTGGGGCACAACGCGGATGTGGCCTGGGCCATGACCACGGGCGGGCCCGATACCGCCGACGTGTATGAGCTGACGCTCAAGGAAGATGACCCCACGCAGTATCGCTATGACGGGCAATGGCGCACGTTGAGCCGCCGGGAAGTGACCCTGGAGGTCAAAGGAATCGGACCGAGGAAGATCACCCTCTGGTCATCCCATCACGGCCCCATCGTGGCGATGCGCGGGGGAAAGGCCTACGCGGCCGCGATGGCCTATGCCGAGGAGGTGCAGCTTGCCGAGGCCTGGTACGAGCTGAACATGGCCAGGGACTACTCCGGTGTGGTAAAGGCCCTGAGCCTGCGGCAGCTCTTTCCGCAGAACGTCATGGTGGCCGATACTTCGGGCAATATCTACTACCAGCGGACGGGCCGGGTACCGCGCCGGCCGGCGGGTTACGACTGGTCGAGACCGGTTGACGGCTCCACCTCCGCCACGGAATGGCAGGGCCTGCATCCGGCTTCCGACCACCTCCAGGTGCTGAATCCGCCGCAGGGATACATGCAAAACTGCAACATTCCGCCGGACGTGATGATGGTGGACAGCCCGTTCTCCCCGGACAAGACGCTGCCGTACCTCTACGGCTCTTCCGGCGGGTACACGAATCAGCGGGGGGCACGGGCCGTGCAGCTTCTCCATGCGGATTCCTCCGTCACGGTCCAGGAAGCCCTCGCTTATGCGACCGACGTCCATCCTTACGGCGTCGAGCGCTGGCTGGAAGTGCTGAGGCGGGCCGACGCCGAGTTCGGGCGGCTTCACCAGTCCGATCCGGATTACGTCGCCGGCGTCAAGGAATTGCTGTCCTGGGACGGTGGGCTCCGCCGCGACTCGAAGCCCGCGCTCAAATACTATTACTGGCGCAGACAGCTTGTCGAGGACCACGGGGCCGAAGCGGTGTCCGACGCGGCCCGGCATATCGACTATTACCTCGCGGCGCTGGGCAGGCCGGCCCCGGAAATCGACCTCAGCAGCGAGGAGCTTGAAGCGGCCGCAGGTTCGTTCGCCGCGGCCATGGTCAGGCTCAAGGCAGAGCACGGCTCGCTCGACGCCGTCTATGGCGATACGTTCCGCGTGGGCCGGGACGAGGCCTCCTGGCCTCTTGGGGGAGGCGGGGACTACGGGCTAACGACGCTGCGCAACATATCGTACGGGTCGCCGCGGCCCGACCATACGCGCTGGGGACGCGCCGGGCAGACCTCGACGCAGATCGTCGTGCTGAGCAGACCCGTGCGAAGCTGGACTTACGTGCCCATCGGCCAAAGCGACCACCCGGACTCGCCGCACTACCGGGACCAGGCCCAGAAGCTCTTCAGCCCGCGCACGCTGAAACCCACCTGGTGGCTGCCGGAGGAACTGGCAGGCCATATCGAGTCGCGAACGGTCGTGGGTGACAATTAGCGCTGGACTTCTGCGTCTCGCAAAACGTGATTTATCAGGGATTGAATAGCTAATTGAATGACAGCAGGGACCCTGTCATTCCCGCGCAGGCGGGAATCCAGACACCCCAGGTACATCTCTGGACCCCCGCCTGCGCAGCGCGGCCGCCGGCCGCAACCAAAAATGCTTGCTAAAAAAACAAGATGTTGCGCCTTTGCGGTGCAGGGGTGACAGGATGCTGGGCGGACTCTTTCATTTGGCGATTCAGTCCTCGATGGCAAAAGAAGGAGCATTGAATGGATTACACGTACGAAGATATCGCCAAGATGATCGACCATTCGCTGCTGAATCCGACGCTGACGGATCGTGACCTGGAGGAAGGTTGCCGACTCGCCCTGCGATACGACGTTGCCAGCGTCTGCATCATGCCGTATTACCTCGGCCGCTGTGCCGAGCTTCTGAAAGGCAGCACGGTCAAGGCGAGCACGACCATCGGCTTCCCGCACGGCGGGCACACGACCGCCATCAAGGTCGCCGAGGCCCGGCAGGCCCTCGCTGACGGCGGGCAGGAATTGGACATGGTCGTCAATATCAGTAAGGTCCTCAGCGGCGACTGGGACTACGTCCGCGCGGACATCGCCGGCGTGCTCGACGTGACGCACGAGCAGGGCCAGAAGGTCAAGGTCATCTTCGAGAACTGCTATCTGAACGATGACCAGAAGATCAGGCTCTGTGAAATCTGCGGACAGCTCGGGGCCGACTGGGTGAAGACCTCGACCGGCTACGGCACCGGCGGGGCGACCATCGAAGACCTCAAGCTGATGCGCCGGCACTCGCCCCCATCCGTGCAGGTCAAGGCGGCGGGGGGCGTCCGCGACCTCGACAAGCTCCTGGAGGTCCGCGCCCTCGGCGTCACGCGCGTCGGCGCCAGCCGGACCGCCGAAATCCTGGACGAATGCCAACGCCGCCTCGGCCTGTGAGCTCTGCCTTGGAAACCGCGGCAAGGTCAGCTAACCGCTCGGGGAGCAGGCGGCAAGAGAAAAGCATGGCAAATGAGGGTGGCAGTCCGGGAATCCCGTCGTGTCACGATTCACGGCCTGATTCTCTCTTTTCTCTCACTCGACCTTGAGCTTTCCACATTTGCTCAGAAGCTCATCGATCTTCCTATCATAGGCATCGGGATGAGCACTGTATCCGTCCTCGAAGTACCATAGGCCTTCCAGAAGCATGCGGTCCCCATACCTGAACGGGGGCGAATGCTTCGGATAATCCTCAGGGTATGCACGGACACCCAAAGGCCACCATCCACCGTACATTCCAATATTCACAACTCCATCCCTGGCAATGGTCACACTGTTTGGTCGAAGAGCGGCTATTACCTCAGGCAATCGGGAGGGCTGCAGTGCCTCATTGGCGTCCAGGTCGCCATTAACGTAGCGTCTGGAGAGCTCTCGACACGCCTCCAGGAGGACCTGATGATCGGTCTCACATAACAGGCGGATCTGCGCCTGCTTGACCTCGTGGCCCATTCGACTACCTGGCTCGACGAAGTGGTAATAGAGATAACCACCGGCACCGGTAAGTACCAGAGCCGCGATGACAATGATACTGATAACCGTCTTTCTTGTCTCACTCATCTTCATCTCTCAAATCCAGAACGTCCGGCTGAAATCGACCTACTGAAGTTCATGATTCACTCAACAACGCCAGGCACAAAGTATGGTCACCATCCTGAAAAACGTCTGCTGACGGTGGTTGTCGCGCCGCGTGACGCCGTGCTGGACACCAGCACATACCATTCTCGCCAATCGTACCGTGCCGTGAGCCTAAAGCACCCCATCAGCGATCGTCAAGCGAAAAGCCCCGCGAAATGGGCATGGCAGCCCCGGAATCCCGCCATATCACAATCCGTGGCGTGGTTCCTTCTTGACCCCCCGGGGTTATCATGTCAACGCGCCGGCCTTAATACCCGCACGGGCAGGCTGACGTTGTCGATCAGGACCTGCGCCGACTGTTCTAGGTCCAGGTCCTTCCACCAGTGTGGGACGAATGCCACGTTGGGATCGTCAGATTTCGGTTGCCAGGCGTTGCTATCCTTGAGACTCTCCGACAGCGCGGTAGAAAGGTCCCCTTTGAAGTAGCCTATTTCGAACACGACACGATGGGCAACCGCATCTTCTTCCTCGTCTCGAGGAATGCCCATAGAGAAATTCTCAAACGAGTTGTCGATGATGGGCAGGTCCAAGAGCACCGTGCCACAACGTGATTCACCCGGGCGGAGACGGCGATAGGCAGCAAAGATCGTGTCCATGTTGATACGTGAGGGTATGTCGAAGCGAAAGTCGATATGCAACGCACCGTCTGAAATCCTTGTTTCCACCGCCGGTTTACGGAGCGGAGTATTCACGTTCAGGGGATCACCGGCCCAGATCTCATGGGGGAACGCGTTCTCCAGGGAATAATCTACGCGCAGGTTTGCGCTGGTTATACTGATGTCCTTGATTTTGAGCGTGACAGTTCGCCCATTCTCGATCCCCTCGGCAACCATCTCCTGCGGCGACCCTCTGCTGGGCGTCGCTGGCCCTTTTTCACCGTGCGACGGTCGCACGCAACCACCTGTGATAGTAGTGCAGATTATCAATACGATATCGACCATCCTCATAACAGGTCCTCCCGACGATACGTTGCCTGCGAAGGCTTCCTCAGGAGCGTGTCGACGCCGTTGGCGGTCCGGCGTTCTACTTGGGGGCGGCCCATTGGACGGCGTTGCACATGATCTTGCGGATGTTCGGGT
Organism: uncultured Pirellulales bacterium; assembly: GCA_964346195.1. Taxonomy (GTDB): domain Bacteria; phylum Planctomycetota; class Phycisphaerae; order Sedimentisphaerales; family Anaerobacaceae; genus PLanc-01. Next base: position 105 of record CAYFUB010000214.1, on the reverse strand, counting down.
CGAAGAAGACCGGGTTGGTCTCGTGCCCGGGCTGGAAGTAGAAGACCTTGCCCTTGCCGACCTCCCAGGTCAGGCCCTGCCGGCTGGGGTCGGTGCCGCCGTCCT
>CAYFUB010000213.1:0-2720 GCA_964346195.1 uncultured Pirellulales bacterium | reverse complement strand
AGCGTCAGCGCAGTCGAGACATCTGGCCGCGAAGGGAAGGTGCCTCTTGTCCATAGCCAGATTTCTCCGCTCCGGCCTTCGGCCTCCGGTCGAAATGACAGTTCCAGAGGGTCTTCGCCAAATCTCCCTACAAACAGGACGTGCCCCCCCGCCTCAACCCGACGGGCAGACAGGTGGGGTCGTTCGCCGGGGGTCACCTGGAACCGTGCAGGGGCACGCGCGCGGAGCGAATCGCTTGCGATAATCCGCACATAGCTGAGTTGACTCTGTCGAGTTCCTCCCCATCGAGGACCTGCGGCGACCGGCGGTACAGCAGCACGAACCCGAGCGACCGGCCGAAGTCTTTCAAAGGAAGCGTGGCGATCGAGAGCCGACCAAGCCCTTCCAGATTGCCCTCCAGGCCCATACCGACCATGTCATCGAGCGTACACGGGCGGTTGGATTTGCAGATGTTTTCCGTCAATTCGGGGGTGAAACTATCCTCCGGGTCCCGCTCTCCGGGCGGGCGCACGCGGTCGTCTCTGGGGACATACCGTTCGCAGCTATCGGAATGTCGCAGAAAGAAGCTGACGTTCGCCCCGGGCAACTCTTGCCTGATGGCCCGCGCCGCCCGGGAGAGGAGATCATCCAAATCGGTGCTGCCCAACAGGGATTTGTGGAACTGGGCGGCGAAGCTGATGGCGTGCAGCCTGCTGATAAAGGCCCGCTGGGCGGAAATCAGGTCGTTGCACAGGATGTCGATCTTGCTCGCCTGCCGCTTGCGCTGTCGATTGAGGTTCTTCAGCAGCAAGCGCAGTCGTCGATGTCTGTCGGTCTGGCTCATAAATCTCCGGGCTTAAGGGATCCCGAAAGGCGGTTCACCGCATTCGGGAGCCCAAAACACTCCTGCCGTAAAGGGGCCGACCCCATGCGTAGATTCGGCCCGCCGGAGCAAACGCTTTAGCAGGCAAGTTCATTGAAAGTTACACTCCGCACCCGCCCCATAAACAGTCTCATATCACCGGTGAGGCCCCTTCGAATCGGCAGAGGAACGCGGTAAGCAGGCAAAGACGGGGAGCTATGAGGCATGCGTGCGGACGTTTTCGGACGTATCGACGGCTTGCGCACGAATCATCATCAGGCAAGATGCAGGACACAGGACAGAACCCGGTCCTGCATCTTGCCTCCCATGGGGCTTTGGTTGCAGCACCGCAACCCCATCGCCCGGGCTTTCCACGGCTCTTTCCTCGCATATAGCAGGTATTTTTTTTCAATATACGGGATCAGAACCGGCGCAAGCAATTGTTACAAATACGTATTTTGCGGGGGGTGCAGCGAATCCTGCCCCCGCGCAGGCGAGGAAAGCAGTTGTCTGCCGGAATACTCGCGTGACTTGCGAAATGCGGTACTACCGCTTCACGCGGGCGTTGCCTTCCCAGACGCTCCAGACCTGCTCCTCATCGGCCGGCTGAGCATAGTCGGTCAGGAGCGTGGTGACCAGGGCGCCGCTTGCCCACCCGAACTGCACCCATTTTTCGGGCTCCCAGCCCCGGAGGATCGCATAGAGCATGCCGCCGACGAAGCCGTCACCGCCGCCAATCCGGTCCAGCACGGTGATCTCCCGCGGCTCGATGACGTGCCAGTTGCCGCCCTCGGCCATGAGGGCGCCCCACCGGTGGCAGTTGGTGCTGACGACTTCACGCAGCGTGGTCGCAAAGACCAAGGTGTCGGGATAAGTCCGCCGGGCCCGCTCGATCATGGCCTTGAAGCTCTCGATCTTGGCCGCCAGGCCCTTGCCGCCCGCCTCGGGACCTTCAATGCCCAAAGAGAGTTGGAAATCCTCCTCGTTGCCGACGAGGATGTCAGCGATACCCGCGATTTCATGGAAGATGCTGCGCAGCTCCCTTTCGCGGTTCTTCCAGAACGAGGCCCGGTAGTTGAGATCGAACGAGATGCGGGTGCCGTACTTTTTCGCGGCGCGGGCGACTTCCAGGCAGAAAGTCCCCGTATCGGGTGACAGGGCTCCGACGAGCCCCGAGAGGTGCACGATCTGCACGCCCTCGCGAGCGAAGATCCGGTCCAGGTCGAAGTCCCTGACGTTCAGCGTCCGGCCCACTTCACCGGCGCGGTCGTTGGAGACGCGCGGTCCGCGCGACCCGCAGCCGCAGTCGGCCAGATTGAACTGGTGCCGGTAGCCCCAGGGGCCGCCCTGCTCGACTTCCCTGCCCTCGTAGTCCATGTGCCGGCCGGCGAGGTTGTCCTTGATGAACCGGGCGATGGGACTGCCCTTGACGAAGGTCGTCAGCACCTTGACGGGCAGCCCGAGATACGACGACACACTCGCCACGTTGGTCTCGGCACTGGTGGCCTGCATGAAGAACGTCTGGCTGCAATGGAACGGCTGGCCGTTTTCGGGCGTCAGACGGACCCCCATGCTCGTGGGCACAAGCAGGGCGTATTTGCAGTCCTTCTTGAGTTCGATGCGCACAAGGTCTCCTTTCGATCCTACAGACAATTCCGGTTCACAGGTCGCCCGGTCGCGGCCGGCCAACGGGTGACGGCTCTCCCTGCATACCAGACTTCACCAGAGACCGCAATCCTGATCCGCCGGCGAGCCCGCCTGGGTGCGGCCGGCATCCAGTGGCGGATTCCGGCAACCTCCGGCGCGCGCTACGGACCTTCGCGAGCCTGCCGGCGAGACGCCGGCAGGGAGTTTGGCGCTTTGAGGCCACCGGCGGGGA
>CAYFUB010000212.1:0-3078 GCA_964346195.1 uncultured Pirellulales bacterium | reverse complement strand
AAGATCCCAAACTGCGCTGGGTGTCCGTATAACACCCCTTGGGCAAGAATACGTAAGTTGTCCTTTGGAAACGACCTAGGCCGGCTTTCCTTCTTATTTGCCGTCTTCTATGGTCTCCGTATAACACCCAAAGTCGTTCGCGGCTCACGAGTTACGAACCGCGGCGGGCCGCCGGTTGAGGACGTGGGTATGGATCATCGACATCCCTCACGTCACCATGACCTGATGTCTTGGGCACTTCCAACATCCGATTCTCCTTCGCCTGATCTTGGAATCGTAACACACCAGGTCGGAGAACTCAACGGAATCCGCACGAGAATCTGTCGATTGTGGCCTGCGGCGGAAGTAATGGGGAGCCTTTTTACCGTGCGACTGGGGCGACAGTGGGCTTCCGCAGGCGCCATGTCGCGGAGCTCCGGGGACGCCATGCGAATTGGGAAAGGAGGCAACAGGGACCGCGCGTCGCGCGTAGGTCTGGCGTGCAATCCTTTCTTTTCCTCTTTTCGTTTTTTTCGGCTATCCGCGTACATCCGCGTTGATCGGCGGTTCCATTTCCTTCGCGCTCCTCGGGTTCTGCGTGGTCGAGAATCAGTTTTCGGTTCTCGACGCGTAAAGGGGATTTCGCTTTCAATGTCCATCTTGCGGAGTTATGATGGTCGTTGAAGTGTAGTTGAACAAAGGAGTTGCAACCATGGGCGCTCAAGAGCGGTATGTAGTTGATGTGAACGGCACAAAAACAGGTGCGCTATGACGCGGGAAGAACTACTAAGCCGGATTTCGATCGATCCCAACGTTTGTTTCGGCAAACCCTGCATTCGCGGGCGACGAATCTGGGTCTCGCTGGTCCTGGACCTGTTGGCCGGCGGGATGAAGCCCGAGGAAATCGTGGCGGAATACGATCTGACGGAAGAGGATATCCTGGCCTGCATTGCCTACGGCGCCGAAATGGCGCGGGAGAGATACGTGGACCTCCCCACGGGGACTGGTACGTGAGGCTCAAACTCGACGAGAACCTGGGTGGGACGGCGGCATCGTTATTGCGCTCCAGTGGATACGACACCGAGACGGTTCGAGGTCAAGGCCCGTCCAAGGCCGCCGACCGGCAGGTCATTGCCGTTTGCCAATCAGAACGCCGGTGCCTGGTGACGCTGGATCTGGAATTCGGCAATCCGTTGCTGTTCAACCCCCTGGAGTACGCCGGCATTGTTGTCATCCCCCTTCCGCGGAGACCTTCATATCGGGACCTTCTCGACGCCTGCAATACGCTGATCGCAGCTCTGTCCAAACGAGATATCGCGGGGAAGCTCTGGATTATCCAACGCGGCCGTATCCGTGAGTATCAACATCCAAACGAGCCTTGAATGCCGTCAGCATCGTATTCCGTGAGACGACGATGACGACGAAGCACCTGGCCGAGGGATCGCCGCCGATTACGACAGCAAGGGCCGACTGACCGGCCTGGAAATCCTGGTCGCCGCCGGCGGAGAGAGAACCCGATGAGAACCCCGGGATAGGCAACGCCGGACCCCGAATGCGCCTTTTGCCAACACCCGGCACGTTCACGTCCATCGTATAGTACGTAGTGAATCGGGGCCGAATGGTATGGAGATAATTCTATGAGAACGCTGCTTATAATCGAGGTGGGCATCATCGCCTTGGCAACGTGCACGGCTTTCGCGCGGACCCCCGTGGCGCCGACCGGGGCCGGGGTGTGCGAGATCGGGTTTTACGCGTGTCCGAGCCATGTGGGCATTGAGGCGACCTGGCCGGCCCGGTGCCCGCTCTGCCGGACGACGCTGCACCAGGTGCAGTCGCCCGTGCTGACGGGCGGGGGTTTGGGCCCAGCCATCGATATGGACAACAGACGCCAGGATGAGGATATAGCCAGAGAGAGGGAGCGGAGAGAAGAGTTGAAGGAGCAATATCGCAATGACGGCTATGCCTATCCGCCCGGGGGATACGGCTACATGTACTCGCCGGGAGGATACCGTTACCCGTACCCTTCTGAGAGATACGGTCATCTACGCCCCCAGGACGGGTACCGCTATCAGCCCCGCGGCGGACTCTATCTCTACAACCCCCAAGCCGGATACTACCGCGATCCGACCACCGGACGATACCGTTACGTGAACCCCCGATTCTCCTATCCGGGCGACGAGCGCAATGACCGCTCAAGTGAATAATGCCCGGGGCGGTGCGGCTGGTACTGTCTACGGCCCTGCTCTATGAGTACGAGGACATTGTTCGAAGAAACCAGGCACAACTCGCGTTGTCGGATCAGGATATCGAAATGCTGCTCGACGGTCTATGCCGCGTGAGTGAGCACCAGAAGGTGTATTTCCTCTGGCGACCGTGCCTGACAGACGTCAAGGATGATCACATTCTGGAGTTGGCCGCAGCCTCCGCGGCTGATGGCATCGTCACGTACAAGGTGCGTCATTTTGCGGCAGCCCACCAGTTCGCCATAAAAGTGTATACGCCAAAACAGGTTATGGAGAGTATGACATGAGCTCTTTGAGTTTGCGGCTTCCGGACTCGATTCATCGGCACATCAAGGAGATCGCCAACCGCGAAGGTGTTTCGATCAACCAGTTCATTTCCTCGGCTGTGGCGGAGAAGGTCTCGGCGATTATGACCGAAGAGGTGCTTCAGGTCCGTGCGAAAAAGGCCCGGAAAGGCAGCCTCAAGCAAGTCCTCAACAAGGTTCCCAAGCGCGCGCCCGTCCCGGGTGACGAGATGGAGTGAAGAAAGGCGAGACGTTCTATCTGCTGGCGCGAAATCATCGGTCCAAGGGTCTGGGTGGCCACCCATTCGACTTTGCTTGGGGCGGGCTCTGCGCGGGAATGACGGGGCGGTGGGCAGGGGTGCGGCCGGAATCTAGTGGCGGTCCTTACGGCCCTGGTGGGGTTGGCGCCCGGGAGGTCCGCTCCGCGACAGAGCGCTTCCGCCACGGCGCGGGGGGAGTTTACCGCTTTCGGGCCTCCGGCGTGGTGGTGTTGGGCGAGCGGTGCGATTCCGGCTCGTCCGGGCCGGCGACCCATACTTACGATCCTCCCCGCCGGTGGCCTCAAAGCGCCA
>CAYFUB010000211.1:0-8719 GCA_964346195.1 uncultured Pirellulales bacterium | reverse complement strand
CGCCGGCTGCAACATCTCGTTGTAGGTGCCGCCTCGGACGTAGACGGTATCGCCCGCCCGCAGGGTCGCGTTGGCCTTGCCGAGCGTCTTCCAGGGCGTCGTCGTGCTCAGGCCGCTGTCGCCGTCATGCCCGCGGGCAATATCGACGTAGTAATTCGTTCCCAGACAGACGGTTTCCAGGGAAAGCAGGCAGACAACGACGGAACCGAGATACTTTGTGTTTTTTCCAACCATTTTCATTCATCCATAGAACCACATAACAGAAGATGTCCAGGCGGTCTCCTGACCGCCACGCGCTCGAACTCCGGCGCAAATGCTGACCGGCCGACCTCGCCGGTGTGATGCACGGAGATCGGGCGATTACATTACGGGGCACTGACCGCGGGGAATACCGCGAGACAGAGATGGCACGGGGAGTCGTATTCGGGATCAATCATAGGCAGCTCAGTGGTTGTAACTCAGGTAAAGCCGGGCAGAAATCCGACGCCGGCTCTCACGGAGTCTTGGGCTGTCTTTGACCGTGGCGCGGCAAATGACAGTCAAGCCTCGGTTTCAATTCCTTTCTGAGGCGTTGTTACACGATCCTTCTTAACGTATATCCAACCTGTTTTTCTACCACCCCATTTGGATAGAGAGTGTGCTTTTACTCTTGCGGCTCATCTCTGTCAACACCGATGTTGATTTTTTTCTCGAACCGCCAGGCAGAATCCTGGTTGCGGGTAACGTCTACGGCCGCACACGGCACCGTTATTTGTTTGGACTCGCGATGTTCCTGGCACAGGAGACGCGGCGTGCCGGTCTTTCTCGGGCAACGTCTCCGGTGGCCGAGCGTCCGCAAGCGTATATACCCATATTATTATGCACGGCCGAGAGTGGCTGACTGCCGGACGAGCATTCGCACCGTGTTGAATAGGGAAATCCCTTACGAGTATAGCCCAGATGCTCACGTAGAACACGTAAAGGAAGGTCTCGATGACGAGCAGTTTCTCTTCAAACGGTCATTCGGTCATTGAACCGACAGTGAGCGGTTCCGACAATGAAAACGACCGATCCAAGAATAGAGAGCGATATCGAAGCGTTAAAGAGTGATATTCACCGACTGCGCGGAGATTGGACCGAAATGGTCGACTCCGTCGCGTCCTGCAGCAGGAATATGGTTATGAGAAGTCGCAACAGACTACGAGAGACAATAGCGGAACTTGAGGGAAGGGCCAGGGAACGTCTTCGGGACACGGGGGACGCGCTGAAAGACCGAGGCCGTGGCGCCGTGAGCAGTTGCCGGGGCGGAGTCGGGCATCGACCGATTACCGCCGTTGCCATCGCTTTTGCGGCCGGCGTGCTGCTGGCCTCCCTGATCGAGAGGAGATGGCGCTAATACCGATTACGATTGAGAATTTCGTATCTCCGGGTGGCAGCGTCAAGCGCAGCTTGGCGATGGCCGGGTTGCCTGCGCAGGAACCATCGCCAAGACCTCCGGTCTTGACGCTGCCACCCGATGCTCACGCTACACTACGAAAGATTCGATCGGAATCGGTATAAGCCATCCCGGCCGCGCGGTCGGCAGAACATCCCACGGTTCCATGAATCCCGCGAGGAAGGCGCAAGCCGGGTTGCGTGGTCTGACGTCAAGGAGGAATACAAGAAAGGCGACGACGGCAAATGGCACCGCAAATGACCGGAGAGAAGACCGGCCAGAGGACATGATTTGTCCGGGAGTTCCGAATCGTTCGTGCACGGCAGGGGAGGTTTCTCCGGTTCGCAGTCTGGATTCTTCGCTTCGTTCAGAATGACGTTCACCGTTGAGAGGTAGTTTCTTGCGCGAGGCCATCGCCAAGCCGCGCTTGATGATGCCACCCACTACGCTACCCATGATTGACGCTAAACGCGCGCTGCGCTTGACGATGCTACCCGGTTCTATCACACTTCTCCGGCGTACGCTCGCATGGCCGCGTCCCGCGGTTTTTGCTTGAAAGGGCCGGGTCCAGGAGTTACTTTTCCGTTATGCATGGCACGCAATCGACAAGGGTGATATCACGCGGCCGGAGATGACCTCCATGAGAAGACTGTTTCCGTATTTGTGCGTCCTGGCAGGCGCGGTCCTGAACAGCAGCGCGCCGGCGGAGCAGGTTGAGAAGAGTGTTGATGTGGTTGTCTACGGCGGGACGAGCGCGGCCGTGACCGCAGCGGTTCAGGCAGAGCGCATGGGCAAATCGGTGCTCATCGTTTGTCCGGAGAGACATCTGGGCGGCATGAGCAGCGGGGGACTGGGTTTCACCGATATCGGCGATAAATCGGTCATCGGTGGCTTGGCGCGCGAGTTTTATCATCGTATCTGGCGACACTATCAGAAGCCCGGAGCCTGGCGCTGGCAGAAGCCGGAGGACTTCGGCAACAAAGGTCAGGGAGCTCCCGCTATCGACGGCGACCGGCGGACCATGTGGGTCTTCGAGCCGCACGTGGCCGAACGGGTCTTTGAGGAGATGCTCACTGAGCACGGTGTCCCGGTGTATCGCGGTGAATGGCTGGACCGGGACGACGGTGTAAAGAAAGAGGGCCCGCGCATCCTCTCGATTACCATGCAGAGCGGCCGGACGTTTCGGGGCCGTGTCTTCATCGACGCGACATACGAAGGCGATTTGATGGCGGCGGCCGGCGTCAGTTATCACGTGGGGCGCGAGGCAAACGACGAGTACGGCGAGCAATGGAACGGCGTCCAGAAGGCCGCTCGCCATCACGGTCACTACTTCAAGAAGCCGGTCGATCCGTACGTCGTGCCCGGCGACCCATCCAGTGGCCTTGTGCCGCGGATCAGTCGGGACCGGCCGGGCGCGGATGGACAGGCGGATGGCCGCATCCAGGCGTACTGTTTCCGTATGTGCCTGACGCAGGTGCCGGAAAATCGCGCTGCCTTTCCCAAGCCTGCGGGTTACGATCCGAACGAGTTTGAGCTGTTGTTGCGTGTGCTGGCTACGGGGTGGCGGGAGGTCTTCCACAAGTTCGATCCGGTTCCGAACGGCAAGACCGACACCAACAACCACGGCCCATTCAGCACGGACAACATCGGGATGAACTACGAGTATCCCGAAGCTTCCTATGCCCGGCGCCGCGCGATCGTCGCGGAGCATGAGATGTATCAGAAGGGCCTCATGTATTTCCTGGCGAACGACCCGCGTGTGCCTGACGACGTCCGTGTGCCGATGAGCCGGTGGGGTCTGGCGCGGGATGAGTTCGCGGACAACGGTCACTGGCCGCACCAACTCTATGTCCGCGAGGCGCGCCGGCTGGCAGGGCGGTATGTGATGACGGAACACGACTGCCTGGCGCGACGGCAGACACCCGAGCCGGTCGGGATGGGCTCGTACACGATGGACTCGCACAACGTGCAGCGGTACGTCACGAAAGAGGGGTTCGTGCAGAACGAGGGTGACGTGGGCGTCAAGCCGCCGCGACCCTATCAGATCGCCTTTGGCGCGCTGGTGCCGAAGAAAACCCAGTGCACGAATCTCCTCGTGCCGGTTTGTGTCTCGTCCTCCCACATTGCTTACGGCTCGATTCGCATGGAGCCCGTGTTCATGATCCTTGGTCAGAGTGCGGCTGCGGCCGCGGGACTGGCGATTGACGCGAATTGCCCCGTACAGGACGTGGATTATGGGAACTTGCGGGAGAGACTACTGGCGGACGGCCAGATTCTAAACCGGTGAGCGACGCGGTCGGTCTCTTTGTCGAAAGGCAACCGTGGGACGGAAATGGTTCTGTCATATGGCCGATCCACAGATTATTGGCCACAACGGGCTTGCATTCACACCGCTCGAATGATAAAATGACTGGTAAGCTGTACGGCGATGTACAGCGATGATCTTGTCAGAAGGGTCACGCGCAATCGAGGAGGAGGTTACGCGGTCGTATTGGGGGATGGAACCCGGTTCCAGAGTGGATAGTCATTCCATCTGATTCTGTGCTCAGATTGGGCCTCGCAGCCGACAGCCACGGATGGCAAGCGTGTTCATTGTGCATGCGCTGTGCGTGCGCGACGGTCGGCCGCGGGGGCGAGCACACGAACAGTGGTCGAAGGAGGAGTAAGATGAGACGTCTGAAGATGTCCAACGTGTTCTGGGTGATTGCGTGTATAACCATGTGCGTCGGCGCATCGTCGCCGGCCGGCGAGTTGCGGGCCTGGGGCTCGGATGACGACGGCCAGGTGAGCAAGCTGCCGGCCGGGGCCGACTACGTGGCCGTGGCGGCCGGTGATGCGCACGGACTGGCGCTGCGAACCGACGGCACGGTCGTGGCGTGGGGACAGAACGACGACGGTGAATGCAACGTGCCGGCGGGTACCTATAAAGCCGTCGGGGCGGGCGCCGATTTCAGTCTGGCGGTCCGTACGGACGGCACCATTGCCGCCTGGGGCAACGACGCGCAGGGGCAAATCTCACGCGTGCCGGCGGGCAAGGACTTTATCGCTGTCGACGGCGGGGAATTCTTCGCCGTGGCGTTGACGGCCGACGGGTCCATCGTCTCCTGGGGCAATGACAGATGGGGCCAAGTGTCCGATACGCCCACCGACAATGGCTTCACGGCGGTGGTCGCCGGCGACGACCATGCGGTGGCGCTGCGGTCCGATGGCTCCGTGGTCTCGTGGGGCTACTGGGGGGCGACCGAGGGTATGCCTGTGACCGGCACGTACACCGCGATTGGCGCCGGGGGCGGCTTTTCTGTGGCCCTCAAGAACGACGGTTCCATCGTCTGGTGGGGCAGCGACCCGCACGGCTTCGGGCTTGCCGATGTGCCGGCCGGGAATGACCACACCGCCATCGCGGCCGGCTACATGCATTGTCTGGCTCTGAGGAAGGACGGCTCGCTGGTCGGCTGGGGCGCCGGGACCGACGTCGGCGACCCTCCTCACTGGGGGCAGGCAGAACCGCCGGCCGGGAACAGCTACGAGGCCATTGCCGGTGGACTTTACTACAGCTTGGCGCTGGCCGGAGACAACATAACGCCTCCCGAGCCTCCCAAGCCTCCCGAGCCTCCCACGCCCCCCGCAACTGTCATATCCGATGATTTCAATGATGACGAACGGGCAGACATGTGGCGGAACTACAGTGATGACCTGTTGACCTGCTGGCTGGAAGAGGTGAACCAGCGGCTGGAAGTCAGAAGCACGGCAAAGGCTACCGGAATGGAGGCTTTCTACCTCAGCCATGGCTGGCAGGTCGATCCGGGGCAGGACTTCTCTTTCAAGGTGGATTATCACTATAGTCTGGTCACGGATCAGGCGGGCTGGCTCCTGGTCGGATTGACGACTGATGGCAACGATCTGAATACGCGCTACGTCAAATTCGGGGCCGGATGCGACAAGTCGTTTCCTTACTTCTGGTACACCGCAATCAACGAGGCGGGACCGCAGATCGACATTGCCGAAAGAAGCCAGGATGACGGCGTGCTCTATGTATCGTACGATGCGGCGCTGGATGAGCTCTATCTGAGCAGTGTTGGCTACGGCGCCACGAATGCGTGGGGTACCGTCAAGGGCCTGCTACAAGCTTCATGGCGCGGCCAGCCGGTCCACGTCTTCCTCGGCGGCGGAGCCAACGGTCTGGAGATCAATTCCGGCGATGCTTACCTCGACAATTTCGTGGTCGGGGCCGACGACCCGAACGTGCCGCCGGCGCCGGCCATGAGCGATGTGTATCGCTTCCGGTCGCCCGTCACGGGACGGTACTTCTATACCATCGATGCAAGCGAGAAGGACCAGTTGATCAAGGAGTACCCCGAGTTCTGGACGTACGAAGGACCGGCGTTCAAGGCGGCGGCCAAGCCGGATCTGCCGGACCTGGCGCCCGTATATCGGTTCTGGTCTCCCACGCAGTTGTCCCACTTCTACACGATCAACGAGGAAGAAAAGGACATGATCATCAGGCAATGGCCCGATGTCTGGAGTTTCGAGACCGTGGCCTTTTACGCCTATCCTGAGGGAAAACAGCCGAAGGAGACGAAACCCGTTTATCGATTCTGGAATATGCACGACGGGAGCCACTTCTACACGATGGACGAGAGTGAGAAGGACAAGCTGATCAAGGAATTTGCCGACGTCTATGTCTTTGAGAGCATCGCGTTCTACACTTATGAATAGCCATCCGCCGACGTGTGCGGACCGCAGTCCCGCCAACCGGCTCTGCAGCGGGAGGAGTCTGCGCAGCAGGACCCTCCTCACCGATTGAACGGCAATGGTGCGGCTCCGCACTCATGATCCGTCTCCTGCTTGCGTGATGAGCGTCGTTCGGATACAGTAGGCAACACTTTTCACATGCCACGGTTCTTGCAGAAGAGAAGGAATGGTTTGCCTAAAGGAGGTTGCAATGAGAGGCGGCAACGGCGGCTTGTCACGGCGGAGTCTCTTGAGGACATCGTTGGCCGGGGCGGCGATTACTCGTTTTGGATTTGGGATTTCCGATTGTGGATTGAGAGAAGCTCGCGCCGTCCATCGGCAATCGCGCGGTCCTCTGCGACTGGGCGGGCCGGTCTTTGAGAGGTACCAGGACCCCGAGGGCTGGGTCGATGCGCTGAGGAGGCTCGGGTATTCCGCTGCGTACTGTCCCGTCGGGGCTGAGGCCGGCGACGATGTCGTCCGGGCCTATGAAGAGGCGGCCGCCAAGGCCGATATTATCATCGCGGAAGTCGGGGCCTGGAGCAACCCGATCAGCCCGGATGAAGCCAAGCGCAAGGCCGCGCTGGAGAAATGCCGCACGCAGTTGGCCCTGGCCGACCGTATCGGCGCCCGCTGTTGTGTCAATATCTCCGGCTCGCGCGGCACGATGTGGGACGGGCCCTCGCCCCAGAACCTCACACGGGCGACCTTCGATATGATTGTCGAGACCACCCGTTCGATCATCGACGCCGTCAAGCCCGCACGGACGTACTTCACCCTGGAGACAATGCCCTGGGCCTATCCGGATTCGCCGGACTCGTACCTGCAATTGTTCAAGGCGATCGACCGCAAGCAGTTCGCCGTACATCTTGACCCCGTGAATCTCGTATGCAGCCCGCAGCGCTACTACGGCAACGCGCAGTTGATCAAGGAATGCTTCGAGAAGCTCGGCCCCCACATCAAGAGTTGCCATGCCAAGGACATTCTCTTGCAGGAGAAGCTGACTACACACTTGGATGAAGTCCGCGCCGGCACCGGCGGTTTGGATTACACCGTCTTCCTGAAGGAGCTCAGCCGCTTTCCCGACACGCCGCTGATGCTGGAACACCTGCCGAACGCGAAGGAATATGACAGGGCCGCCGCCTACATCCGAGGTGTGGCAAAAGACGTGGGCCTGTCGTTTGCCTGAAGACCCGTGCGGCTGTCTGCCGCTAAACGCTCTATCGTTCGGCCCCGGCGCGCACACCAGGCGGCAGCGCCAAGGCCGAAAGCCCCATTCGACTTCGCACAGAGCTTCCCCTGAGCGTGGTCGAACGGGGCAGGCTTTGGCCACGGTTCGTGTCGCGGGCATCCTGCCCGCGATCCGAGGGCGGGACGCCCTCGACACAGCCCGGCGCCGCTGCGCGTCGGGGCTTGACGATGCCACCGGACGCCCGCTGCCCGATGCTCGCGCCTTGCGTGAAGAATTCAATCACGATCGGTCTCGGGAGCATTCTGCACGGGCCAGTCGCCCCGGCCGAGCGCGTGTCTGCCGTAGCGGTCGCGGATCTTATCCACGGCCTTGTCGAGCCTTCGCAGTTTCTCCTGCTCGGGGTCCGAGAAGAGCAACTGCTGTCCGGCCTGCTCGTGCTCCAGGCCGGAGGCGGCGAAGCCCAGCAGACGCAACGGGCCGCCGGACCGGCCTTGCCACTGCCGGAAGATTCGTTCCGCAGCCTCCCATAGGGGTTTGGTCAGGTTTGTTGCCTCGTGCAGGGTCTCGCTGCGCGTCACCGTGCGAAAGTCGCCGTAACGCAGTTTCAGCGTGACCGTTCGGGCCTTGAGCTGGTGCCGCCGGAGCCGCTCGGCCACCTCTTCAACCGCCTCCAGGAGCACGCGCGACAGAATTCCCGCGTCGCCAATGTCCGTCGCGAACGTCTGCTCGCTGGAGAGGCTTTTGCGCTCGCGGTCCGGCTCGACCTCGCGCTCGTCTTCGCCGCGGGCGAGTTTCAATAGCTCGCTCGCGGCGTTGCCCACGATGCCTTCCAGTTCCACCAGGGGCGTGCACCGAAGCTGTGCGATGGTGGCTATGCCGCGGGAACGCAGAGCCTGTTCCGTGACCTTGCCGACACCCCAGATTCTGCCGACGCTCAGCGGGTCGAGGATTTCCTGCTTGTTTTGTTCGGTGATGACCACGAAGCCGTCCGGTTTCCTCAAGTCGGAGGCCAGCTTGGCGAGAAACTTGTTTGGCGCTACGCCGACGGAGGCCGTCAGGTGGGTCTGTTCCTTGATCCGGTTCTTGATATCCCGGCCGATCTGCTCGGCGCTGCCGAATAGGTTGATGCTGCCGGTCACGTCGAGAAAGGCCTCGTCGAGCGAGATGGGCTCGACCAGCGGCGTATAGCGCTCGAAAATAGTCTGAATGACGTGGGAGACCTCGGCATAGCGGTCCATGCGAACGGGCAGCAGGATGGCGTGCGGGCACAGGCGCATTGCCTGGGCCGTCGGCATGGCGCTGTGGACGCCGAACTTGCGGACCTCGTAGGAGGCGGCGCTGACCACGCCGCGGCTCTTCGGGTCGCCCCCGACGATGACGGC
>CAYFUB010000210.1:0-9538 GCA_964346195.1 uncultured Pirellulales bacterium | reverse complement strand
CGTCATTCTGAGCGAAGCGAAGAATCTGGGCTGCGGACTTGAGCAACCTCTCCGGCGGCGGCCAGATGGTTCGCTTCGCTCACCATGACAAGTCAGAGTGCCGTTTTGAGATAGTTTCTTAAGTGATTTTCTCTCTCATGACACCCCTCGTAAAGATCAAGCGGTTGCGCCATTCCTTTTCCGGTTTCATACATCCAGAGTTTCTTTAGGAGGGCTCGTTGAGATGAGATGCTCTCTCGCGAGGGTGCAGAACGGATCTTTGTCATCCGATTTTGAGAAAGACGGCGGGGCGGGTCTACGCATGCAGGGCGGCGAGGGCGTCGCAGGCGTCGCCGGTGATGTCGAAGACGGCGGTCAGCCCGGTGACGGCCAGAATCCCGCGGGTCGCCGCGCCGATGTTGCACAGGACGAGACGGCCGCCAGTGCTTTGCAGGTGATTTCTCAACCGCAGCAATGCGGCCAGACAACTCGAATTGAGAATGGTCACGTGCGAAAAGTCGACAATGACGTCACAAGCCACGTACCCCTGGACCAGTCGAACGACCTCCTGCAACTCCTCTTCGAGCCCGGACTCGCCAGGCAGGTCCACCAGAAGAGTATCCTGCGACCAGTTCCGGATTCCCATGCAAAATCTCCCTGTCTTGACGTTGTTAAAGAACAACTTCGCCCTTACACGACTCTTTTCGGCTAAAATGCCGAGAGACTTGACCCGGTTCGCCCCCAATCGCCCGTTTCCAGGAAAATACGCGCTCATCCCAGGAATCGGCGAGGTATACCGAAGGACAGACCCTGAAGTGATGTGCGGGGCCGGCGCGCAATAGGAGTCACCTCTCATTTCCGTCCACGGTCTTTTTCTGCGTCTCTTCCGTCAAACGGTGCACCTGTGCCATCGACCCTTTGCCCATGTAGTAATCCATGGAGGCCATGACCACAGCGGCGAGGAGGGCGACGATGCCCAGCACGCGATACTTGCGCGGACCGGCCAGAAGCACCGGCACCGCCAGGAGGCCCATGATACAGAACCATGCAACTCGTCCCCCAACTGTGGACGACAGGAATCCGGACAGGACCAGCAGCACCATGTACACGATCAATGAAACCCTGGATATCGTCTGCCGCATTTCAGCCTTCATGGTTAGCTTCAGTGCTGAGGATTCGGCGCGTTGGTGCCGATACCTTTCAGCGCGTAGTCCTGCATCATCTCGGCTCGTCTCCGGAGCATTCCCTCCACGTATGCCCGCGTTTCCGGCTTGGCCACGATACGGCCGGAAACGGTGGCAATCACGTTGGTCTGTGGAGAAGTCAGAGTCAAATTGTTCAGGTCAATTTTCAGCTTCCTGCCACTTCGCCATTCCACGTTTTGCACAGTCCCTTTGAACTGAGCCACCTGCAGGCTACTCCAGGGGGCATATGGGCTTTGACAGCACCACAGGTCAAGATTGTATTCTCCTGCCGTCTCAGACGGTGTCAGAAGCATCCAGCGGGGCTGGAAAGCCGGGTAGGGCTCGCAGATGAAGTAGGCGTAGGTTTCATGTTCCCGGGGGTGCCAGCCCATGCCGACGATCACGAGGTTGCCATCGACAAGCGACCAGACTGTGTCCCGAAAGCCGACGGAAACGGACTGCGGAGCGTTCGTCGACGAGCGGAGCGTGAGAACCGCGGCGGCTCGAGGGGACACAATGACACACCCTGAGGAACATACCAAGCACAGGAACAGGATCATTGTGGTCAATCGTTTCATCTGTGGCCTTCCCTGATATCTCCTGCCTATTTCAATGGCGACAGAATCAGCGTCCGGAGGTATGGCGCGATAGCTGCTCGCGCCGTCCCTGGTACTTCCCGATCCTGGGTGGCATCAGAACACGATGGCGGCATAGCCGACGCTGTCGCGGCTGGTGGTCCCCATCTCGCGGAGCATAATCTCGTAGCTGTTGGTGTGAGCGAGCAGGACGCCCTTGTGGGCACCGAGCCGCTTGGCCACCGTAACGACGGCCGCCGCGGCGCCCGGGCCGCAGGCGTTGCAGTTCTCAATGGCGTTGGCGAGCAGGCGCTCGGGCTCCAGGCTCAGGGCCAAGTCGATGAACTGACGGTCGTTGACGCTGCTGGCCCAGTGCAGGGCCTTCGAGCCGATTCCCATCGGCGTGAAGCCGTAACGGGGCCCGTAGTGGGTCAGGTCGGTCGAGCCGATCCAGACGACACTCGCTTCCGTAGCCGCCAATCCCTTGGCGAGCACGTTACCGAGGGTTATCGCCGCCTCGGTTGCCGGCACGATGACCGGCACGAGCTGGGCGTCGGGGAACAAATGCTGAATGAACGGGACCTGCACCTCGATGCTGTGCTCGTGGCGGTGGGCCGAGGAATCGATAATGGCGGTCCCACTGTCGAGCAGGAGGTCGCGCAACGCCGCGTCAATCCGGATGGTGCCGAGCGGCGTCTCCCAGGCACTGCCGGCGTCAATGGCCGGCATGTGGCCGAAATAGCCGTGAGCGGACCCGAAAACCACGAACGTTCCGACGCTGGGGCGTCGCTGCCGGACCGCCGAGAAGACCAGCGCCGCCAGGGGACCGCTGAACGTCCAACCCGCATGCGGCACGAGGCCCGCCACCAGCGGTTCCGGCAGTGGCACCTCGATCTCTTTCGAGGGTAGACATTGGCGAACTTCCGCCAGACACGTCTCTCGATCGGCCGGATAAAACTGACCTGCAACAACCGGTTTACGCGTTTGCATGGCAGGACCCTTCAGGCACGCTCGCGGAAAGCACGAGTCTCGGAATCGGCGAGACCCGGGTCCCCTGCGGCACGCCCTTTCATCTTGCTCTTGCGGCATGCTTGCAATCACGGCCGCCAGCCGCTATCATCTGCCCGACAGTCCTCCGACCGATATTGTAGCTCTCAGGATGGAAGAAAACAATGGCCTCTGAAAAAACCTCGCCCGTGGCGGTGGTCATGGGCTCCGACAGCGACCGGAACGTGATGCAGGGTTGCGTGGACCAGCTTCGGGAATTCGGCCTCGAGCCGGCGGTGCGGATTCTCTCCGCCCACCGTACGCCGCAGGCCGCCGCCGAGTTCGCCCGGACGGCCGAGGCCCGGGGCGTGAAGGTCATTATCGCCGCGGCGGGCATGGCGGCCCACTTGGCGGGCGCCATGGCGGCCTGGACCACGTTGCCCGTAATCGGCGTGCCCCTGGCTCCCGAAGGCGGCTTGGGTGGGCTGGACGCCTTGCTGAGCACGGTCCAGATGCCTCCCGGCGTGCCGGTCGCGACCGTCGCCATCGGCCAAGCCGGCGCGAGGAACGCCGCCGTTCTGGCCGTCCGGATTCTCGGGCTCGCCGACAGTGGCCTCCGTGACCGGCTCGTGCGGTTCAGGCAGAAGCAGGAAAAGAAAGTGCGGGAAGAAGACGCCGCCCTGTCCTGAGCGAAGCATCCGGTCATAGAACAGGAGGTCTGCGACGCACGCGGAAGAAATCTCCCATGCGTCCCGCCCCTTTCGCGTCCCGCCCTCCGCGCGAGCCAGGCGGGCACGCGCCACTCGTCCGGGAAGGTTCAGTCGAGCGAACAGACTCTGGGGATCGCCCAGACCTTGCCACCGAAGACCGGCGCGGTCCACTTACACCGGCTGAGCCATTTACAGTCCGCCGCACCCACAATGGCATACGGCCCCTTGGTCAGCGGGATATGGCGGACCTGCTCGTTGGGCGGCTCGGGCGGCGTGCTCCAGACCGCCGGTTCCCGTCGGACCTGACAGTTCGGACACGTCGGGTTCGGCGGCGCCGGCATCAGTCGCGCCGACCCCTCGGCGCGGTTCGCACAGTCAGTGACCCGAGCCAGCGCGGCTCATGCCTGGCATCCACCGGGCCAACTCCCACGTGGCGCAAACGCCGGTGACATCCTCGTGTGGGTGACAACTCCTTCTGTGACGGCATTGCACTCGCCTTTCCGTCCCCGCCGTCATCGCCGCGCTCCCCGAGCCAGCACCCATGACCCCCTGTCATCACAGCCCAACCACCCTCCATTTGACACAAACAAATCGGTCCCTGCGAGCAAGAACAGCTCCATAAGTCCCTGCCACCAAAGCACTAAGAAAGGTCTTCGTGCGACAAGCATTTTTGTTGTTGTACAAAAAGCAAATACTGCAGCGACCTCGTTAATGTTGTAAGTCCTTCTACCCAGGAGCGCTGCTATCGTGCTCTTCATCCTTTCATCCCGGCGACGAGCTGGCGGGTCTGGGGGGACTGATGCTGGTGGGCAGCTTTGAAGGCGGGGGCCTGGGAGGTGTTCTGCTTCTTGAACAACTCATTGCCTTCAATGATTTCCTTGAGGGCTTGGGATTTGGTTCGGGCGTCGCTGAGGAACCGCACGACCCGCGTGCCGTAGACGCCGCCGAGCAGGGCGAAGATGCCGATGCCCAACTCGAGCGCTGAATCGGCAACCTGCCAGGCGTCCGGCCGCTCGGCGGATTCCGTCAGGGCCGCATCGGCCAACTGCCAGTTCGATTGTGCCAGGATCTCCTGGGCCGTTTCCCCCTGGGGATACTCCCTGGGCAGGCCGCAGTAGGAAGTGAAGGCCCGGCTCTGCAACTCGGATAACTTGGTCAGCGCCTGCAATTCTCGTGAGCTTTGCTCGGCCCGCGCGGTCTCGGCGGCCAGCGCCGTGGTGCGCCCGTGCAACCAGGCGTTCTGCTTTTGCTTCTGGCCGGGTGCAAATCGCAAGCTGTCACAGCCAGCGGTCAAGAATGTCAGCACCAGCAGAGCGGATAGCAGGCCGCCAGTTGTTGCCACCGGAGTACTCGTCTTTCTCAGAATGGTCTTTCGCATATGTTCCTCCTGGATTCTAATGTGAGTCCATAAGATTTATTGTCACGGGCGTATATCCTGCGAATGGAGACTGGGATGGATACGGCCACGGCTTTCAAACCGAATACGATTCTCTTGTGGCGAAAGGTGGAACAACACCCTGAGGCCAGACGCATCATTGATATGTTTCCGCAAGCGGATGTGCAGGTGGTGGATCAACAACGCATGATGCACTTGTCTCTCCATCAGCCTCGACATCCTATCGTGGCCGGCAAGAGAATATTGATGATCGGCGAGACTTCCTCGTTCCTGCGTCAGTTCGACGGCGGTCTCGGCAACTGTGTCCGGTGTGCACCGTACTTCAAGCTCGTGCCTGTTTCGAACGGCTGTCCTTACTACTGCGTTTACTGTTATCTCGCCTACGTCTATCGTGATTACCTGCCTTTCATCAAGATCAACATCAATTACGGCAAGATGTTCGAGGAGATTCGTGAGGCTGTGCTCCCAATGGAAACTGCGATCACCTTCAACATGGGAGAGATGCTGGACAGTCTTGCTCTGGATCACGTTAATCTCTTGACGAAGCGATTGGTCCCGTTCTTCTCGGGACTTTCCAATGGCTATCTAATGCTGTTGACAAAGAGCTCGAACGTTGATGGTCTGCTAAACGTCAAACCGAGTCGCCAAACGGTTGTTTCCTGGAGTCTCAACACTCAGCGCATGATCGAGAGGTACGAAATCGGTACGGCAGGCCTCCAGGAACGTATCGACGGCGCGAGACGATGTCAGGAGCACGGGTATCGCATTAGACTGCGCATCGATCCGGGCATCCTCTACGAGGGGTGGCAGCCGGACTACGCCGACCTGATGCGCCAATCGCTCACTGTTCTGGAGCCGGAGAACATCACGCTCGGCATGCTTCGACTTCTGCCGGGTCATTTTACCCTTGCAAGGCAGGCTTATGGTAGTCGCGCCGTTCTGCTGCGGAGAGCGGGTCTGTCGGAGAGGGCATCCGACGGCAAGCTGCGATATCCCGTGAGACAGCGAGTGAAGTTCTACCGATTCCTGATCGACGTGATCCGCAGCTTCAACAAGCGCCTGTCCATTGGCCTCTGCCGTGAGACGTGGGACGTGTGGAACAGTTTGAACCATCGGTGCAATCCTAACCGGTGTAACTGCCTCATATGGTGACGTTCAAGTTGGACAGTTCATGTCAGGCGAACACCCCCGACGCGGTGCATAGAAACAGTCATAATAGGTGTAGGTGCACGTCTCACTGCTGCCTCTGCGTGGATAGACCTCCTGAGTCAGCGTCTGTTCACGGCATTCCACGCCCATCATGTCGGCCAGCTTTCGGATGAGCGGCTCCTGGAACCTGTCCTGTATGATGAGTATGCACCCATGAGACTTGCAGAACCGTTCCAGCGCGGTCAATCCGTCCACGAGGCTTTGCAGATTGCCATCCTCGGTCAGAGGGCGCAAGACGTACGATAGGACCACAAGATCAAAACCTTCGAGAAAGGTGGCCAGACGGCAGATTCGGTTCAGATTGCCTGGGAACGCGGTTGACAGAGTAAAGATATGCGAACGTGATACTGTTGAACGGGGTTGGTCTTTATCTTGGGAGCAGGTCGTTAGCATACGTTTGCCTGTTGCCAGGCAAATCGCGGAGGTGTCATTCAACACATGGGTCATGCGAAGAGGGCCGTGCCGCAACGAGGCGCCGGAATCCGCGACACCCTTCATACGATCGATGATATCGATCGGAGCTTGCGAGGCCACTGCGGGTCCTGGACCTATGTCGAGAATGCGTAGCCGACCAGACCGGATGGTCTCATCGAAATCGGGCGCGATGACATAGTCTGTCAAGCTATTTTGTAGTTGAAACAAGTGTCTCGTGAAGAAGACTTCCAAGAAGGCACGCACGCTCGCGGCGTCAGTCGGATATCGTGTTTCATGTTCAGACACTTCGCACTTTGGTAGACGTGTGATTTCCTGGTCCAATGCACATTTAACAGAACCGCTCAGTTCATATATGCCATTTGGGCATAGCTCTGCGCACGGCCATGCGGTTGATGTTCCTCTCATGCTTTCGCACTTTCCACATGTAGGTCTGCTCTCGTGCCGGACGACTAATCTCATCCGTTTCGGTCCTTTTCGATGATCTGGAGCCGGTATTCGTGGGAAATGCTCCTCTCGGAGAGCAATTCGAGGCGGCGCCGGAAGTCTTTCTGGCTCTGGAGCAGCGAGTTGACATCGTGTTGGACCGCGTCGAGTTGGCGCTGGAGGTTCATCCAACTCCCGAGGATGAGCGACGCAAGCACTATCAGTTGCACGAGGACTGACAGGTTGATCCGGCGGTCCAGCCGCCAGCGAGTCGAGTTTTCCTTTCTCATGATGGCCTCCGATTGAATGTCACGGGACAGCCCAGAAGACATTCTTCTCACCCACGGCGCACATGATGGCGTAAGTCCCTGCGGGGACAGTTCCCTGAGCGAGGAAAGACTCGGCCAGATTGGTGGCCTCCATCTGCTCCCCAATTTCCAGTGGTACGACCCCCACGTTTTCGATGACCACAGCACGGACCATGTAGACGTTGTAAGCCACATGGCTCTTGACCTTCACCGCCCACGCCGTGACCCGGGCTCCCGGGGAGACGATGGCTGAGATTTCCCGCCGGTTCTCAGCACCCTCTCTAGCCAGCCCCGCCAACAGTTGTTGCTCGTCTGTGATGTGCCTGTTCTCCATGTTAACCCTCGTACATCCGTTGCCGGACGAGTTGCAGATTTGTGCATTGATTCCTGAAGTCCATGTGGACCCGGTCGATCCAGGTCGTGCTTCTGCTGTCGCGCTCACATCTCAGCAAATCCCGGCTTTCAGGACTCGTCACTACCCTGTCGCCGGGCAGAAGGTGCAGCATAAGGGTGGGCGTCTGCACCTGAGTTGTCTCTATGACTGCCGGGGATGCCATCGCATGCTGGCGGACGAACTGGTGGAGTGCCGCCGAATCATCCACCTCATCAGGAGCGCCGCACCCGGGCCCGGATGTCTGGGCGAACGCACTCCGGCTGGAGACCTTGCGGTACCTGAACTGGCGCGGCAGCGTGAGTATATGATTGGTGACAGGGATGGCGGAGCCCACGGGTCCGTCCGCCACAACACAAGTAAGCCGCTCATCGCTGACGACGCAAGCCGTGATACGGAAGCGCAGGCCGCCTTTCAGAGCCGCGACCCATGTATCCACATCAAGCTGATCGCTACTCAGCCAGATTCCGCATTCGTCCAACAGATTATTGAAGGCGGAAAGATAAGTCCACCAGTGCAGCCCATCATCGAATGAGACTTGCAGGAAGTAGCCCAGCGATTTGCCCTGCGCATTCGTACTCAGCGCAGGCCAGAAGCGCCTTCGACGGTGGACATAGTCCGCCTGCTCGAAGACTCTGGAGAAATCAAACGGTTCTCCCTGATTGTAGGGCTCGTTAGTATAGTCGCCTGCCTCATTCAGGCACCACCTGCGATAGACATCCTTGACCTTATAGAACTCAGGGTTCGTGGACGCGGAGAATTTGCCGTAGCTTATGTCCTCTAATGAAGGGTCCCAGGCCTTGATCAGTTCGAAGGTCGCCTCGTACACTTTGAAGTCGCCTTGGCCGAGGTATCTGTGCGTGGTGGGATACAGCTCCCTGCGGCTGTGTAGTGAGCCGATACTTGTCCGGGATAGACTTAGTACTTCGCCTGCCTGCTGACAGTTCAACTCGACTGCACGTCCGCGGCCGTTCCGATAGAATATGATCGCCTGGCTCGGCCCTGTTTCCGCGAGTCGCGGCACGAAGCAGAATCGAAGTCCCATCGTCCCACAGCACCGCTGGAGCGCCTCGAGCAGGCTCAGGCCCGTCACATCGAGATGCTGTACTGCCCGACCTTCTGTCAAGGCAAGTAGTTGCGCCACGTCCGGCCAGTACAGGTCGCGGCTCCGGAGGTGCTCGCCCAACAGGTAGTTGATCACTTCGGCGCAGTTCCACATTCTGGCGTCCCCCACGTCGGCACAGAAGGTCGTGTGGATCTTGCTGTCAGCGGTCCCCGGGTTGGCAGCGGCGTTGCCCCGGCCCAGCGGATTAAAGATGGTCTCGAGTCCGTACAGCCACGTCGTGGAGCCATTGTTCTGGAGGACGTGCTGCCCGTACACCGTGATTCGCTGGAGAATGGCACTGTAATCCTTCGCGATGATTTCGACCATTTCATCATTGCCATCCATTCTCGTTTCGATACTTTCGATTTGCCCAACAAAAAGCGGCAGACTTGTAATCCCCACATCGGGCCAGGCACCTCCATATAGCTGGCACAGACGGATACTCCTGCCCGTGGCGAACCAATCCTCAACCTGTTCGGACAGAAGCACACTCGTATCCTGTCGCGCCCCCGGATTGCAGGTGAACTTCGCCCAGCCAAACTCCGGCCAACTGCCGCGGATGACCTCAACCGGCTCCAGATCCTCGCACAAGGCGCCATCAATAAACACGCCCGCCACCTGCCCCGGCAGGGCCAATTGCGAAAACTCAGGTTGAAAAAGCTCACTCTTGCCAATCATGAGATTCCCCGTGGATAGAATCGGTGCGCCGCCCAGCCTGCGTAATCATGTTGTCTCCACGACAAGCATCGTGGCCATCTCAGGCGACCGGTCGTCGGTTTGACAGATTATCTCCGCCGATGCGTCATTCTCCCTATGGGTCGCACCCTCGGCTCTTA
>CAYFUB010000209.1:0-15975 GCA_964346195.1 uncultured Pirellulales bacterium | reverse complement strand
CATGGAGATGTTGCAGTGAGCGATTCGCCGAGACAGATTACCTTGCAGGAGTGGGACCGCGAGTACGAGCGCTTGCGCGCGGCGGGCGCGTCCCAGCCTGCTTACGGCGGTCCGCTGAGCCGGCACGTGGCGGACGGCGATACTCGGCTGCTGAAACTGCGCTACGACAATTCGCCCGCGGCGCTGCGCCTGTGGAACTTCCTGCTGACGGAGGAAGACCGCCTCCGCGCCGCCCGCGCCGACGGCAGCAAGCTCGTCGGCACGATGAAGGATCTCGGCACCGTGCCTGTCATGGCGTACAGCCTCGACAACCTCGTGGCCTTCTATCCCGACGGCGCGTGGTGGATCCCGTGCGTGATGGAGCTGAACGCCGGTCTGCTGCAAATCGCCGATTCGCTCGGTATCGACGAATCGTTCTGCCCGGTGCGGGCCATGCTCGGGGCTTTCGTCACCGAAGCGCATTTCCCCACCCCCGACCTGCTGACGTGCAGCGTCGGCGCGACCTGCGATGACTTCTCTGCCATCGCCCAGCGGCTCAATGGTTTGGGACACCCCATCCTCTGGTGGGAAATCCCTCACCGGCGTGCGCCGGAGCGGGATGAAGAAGCCGTGAATCTGCCCGGCGGTTTCGCGGCGCCGCAGAGCCAGGTTGCCTTCGTCAAGTCGGAACTCGAACGCATCAAGACCGCTTTGGAGGACTTGTCCGGGCAGCCTCTCGACGACGAACCGTTGGCGCGGGGCATCGCGAAGGCCAATCACGTCCGGCGGCTGCTGGCCCGGTTGCGGCACCTGGCGTTCACGGCCACGCCGTGCCCGATGCCCGCACTGGAGATGCTCATCGCCGAGATGCTCGCGATTCACTTCTGCTCGGACCAGGAGGAAACCCTCGCCGTCCTGCAAGAATTGCTCGATGAAGTCAAGCGGCGCATCGTGGCCCGGGGAGGCCATTTATCGACGGACGCCGCCCGTATCTTCTGGGTCAATCCGGTCGCGGACCTGCAGGTGATGAATCTTCTGGAGGATTGCGGCGGACGAGTCTGCGGCACCGAGTATCTCTTCACCCACGCGCTGGACCCGATCCCCCCGACGTTGCCACCGATGGAGGCGCTGGCCCGGATGGCGCTGGCCGACCCGATGGTCGGTTCCGCGACCGAGCGGGCGGCGCGGATTGCGGTCGATATCCGTCGATTCGGCGCCGAGGCCGTGATTATCTCGCGCATCCCTGGAGCCAGCCATTGTGCGCTCGAAGGTGAGATCATCGGTGAAGTCATCCGCGAGGAGTGCGGCCTTCCCGTGCTGGAGATCGAAGTGCCGCCGCTTACCGACGCCCTGCATCCGACGCTGTGCACCCGGCTGCAGGCACTCGTGGAAACCGTCAAAGATCGGAGAAGCAAATGATTTATGCAGGAATCGATGCCGGCTCGCGGGCCATCAAGGTTGTTCTCATCGACGACCACGGCGCGATAATCGCCACAGGCCAGACCGACCAGGGCATCGAGCAGGACAAACTCGCCTGTGGGTTATTCGAGCAGGTGCGCGCAGACGGCGGCGTCGGCGAATCGGACGTACGACGCATCATCGCCACCGGCTACGGGCGAAACGCCGTCCACGTCGCCGATACGACGATCACCGAAATCACCTGCCACGCCGTGGGCGTGCGGCACCTGGTGCCCCAGGCGCAGACGATCATTGACATCGGTGGCCAGGACAGCAAACTGGTGCGCCTTGATGCCACCGGCAGGGTCCGCGACTTCGCCATGAACGACCGCTGCGCCGCCGGGACCGGCCGGTTCCTCGAGGTCGTGGCCGAACGGCTGAACGTCTCTCTCGGCGACCTGGGCGCGATCGCCGAGAAGAGCAGCAACCCCGCCGCGATCAGCAGCATGTGCGTGGTGTTTGCCGAGACGGAAATCATCGGCCTGCTCGCCTGTGGCCGGGCGCGTGAAGACATCATCGCGGGCGTCCAGACGGCCATCGCCGGGCGCGTCGTGGCCATGGCCGGCCGGAATGTCCAAGCGCCGATTATCTTCACCGGCGGCGTGGCGCGCGTCTCCGGCGTGGAGAACGCTCTGACAAAAGCCCTGGGACAGCCGGTCGCCATCGCGCCCGAGCCGCAGATGACCGGCGCCCTCGGCGCGGCGTTGCAGGCTCGACAACAATGCGACAACATGACTGGGTAGGGTGTGCACCGCACACCACCGCCACTGCCGGGAAAAAGACGGTGTGCCGTGCGCACCCTACCGTTGCTGAGGATTGAATCATGATTGACATGGAAAGACGAAAACGAGTGATGCAGCGGTCGATCAAGCTCGGCCACTGCATCTGCGATCCGAAACAGCCGTGCCCCTGCCCGCTGTTCAAGGACAAGAACATCTGCACGTGCGCCGGCGAACGGCTCCAGAGCCCGACCGGCGCGGTGCAGTTGACGAAGCTGGTGGAGAAGGCCGGCTGTGCGTCGAAGATCGACCAGGCGTTCCTCAGGGCCGTCCTGAAGGACCTGCCGGCGGTCGACGACCCGCGCGTCCTCGTCGGCGTCCCGGCGGGCGACGACGCCGGCATCTACGACATGGGCAACGGCCAGGCGCTCGTCCAGACGGTGGACGTATTCACGCCCTCGGTGGATGACCCGTACACGTTCGGCCAGGTCGCCGCCGCCAACTCCGTCAGCGACATCTACGCCATGGGCGGCACGCCGATGACCGCGCTTTCCATCGTCGCGTTCCCCGCGCGCCAGATCCCGGATGAGGCCATGTCCCAGATCCTGGCTGGCGGGATCGACAAGATGAAAGAGGCGGGCGTCGCCGTCATCGGCGGCCACAGCATCAATGACCCCGAGGTCAAGGCGGGCTTCGCCGTCACCGGGCTCATCGACACGGGCCGCGTCGTCACGAACGCCGGGGCGCGCCCGGGTGACGTGCTGATTCTCACCAAACCGCTGGGCACGGGCATCGTGGCCTTCGCCGCCCAGATCGACCGGGCCGGCCCCGCGAGCGTGCAGGCCGCCGCCGCGTCGATGGCCGCCTTGAACAAGACGCCGGCCGAGCTGATGGTCGAATTCGGCGCCCACGCCTGCACCGATGTCACCGGCTTCAGTCTCATGGGCCACCTGGCGGAAATGGCGCGCTCCAGCGGCGTGGATGTCGAGGTCATCTGGGACGACTTGCCGTTGTTCGAAGGCGTGCTCGACTACGCCGCCGCCGGGATTCTGCCCGGCGCTGTCGAGAGAAACAAGGAATCGTGCAGTGACCGGGTCATGGCGCCGGAGCAACTGCCGCAGGAGATGGTTGACATCTGTTTCGACGCTCAGACCTCCGGGGGGCTCCTGATTGCCATCGAGCAGCCGAAGGCCGCCGCGTTCCTCAAGGCCCTTCACGACCGCGGTGTATCCGCCGCGACCCTCATCGGCAAGGTCGCGGCCCAAGGCTCGGGCCTGATCCGCCTCAAGACCACCGGGCAACGGGCAATCCCCACACCGGCCTCCGCCAAAGCGACCGAGCCATCGCCAAGGCCTGCGGCCTCGACAACACCTTCACAATCATCAATGCAGGAGGTTCCCTGCTGTGCGGATGCGGTTGCACCCTCGCCGACGGCGGCCCAACCAGGCTCGGAAATGGACCGGGTCAAAACGGCTTTCAAGCAGTTTCTCGGGGCCGCCTCCTCGCCGCACAACCTGGACGCCTACACGAAACAGGCAATGGCTATTGCACTATCGGTGGCGCTGCGCTGCGAGCCCTGTCTGAAAATGCACCTGCAAAACGCCCGGAAGAAGGGCTTCACGCAGGACGAGATCGACGAGGCCGCCTGGATGGGCATCAGCTTTGCCGGTTCGCCCGCCATGGTCTTTTACGAACAACTCAAGAATTCTTGACACCCGCCGGCACGCGTCTGCTCTTGATATAGGCCGGAAGGCAGAGGCGGTTCTTGTTGCACCTCCCGGCTACAAAAAAAGCATCGACCGTGCATGGAGCGATACTTGCGTACCTTCCGGTCGCATGTTGGCGGATACCCCTGTGCCTTTTGCTTGAGACAACCGACTCACCTCTCGACACACACGCATCGGCCAGCACACGACCACCCCACCAGCGACATGGCTGCCCCCTCTATGAGACAACCGTCTTATCCGACGACACATCCACGTCACCGTGACACGGTCAATGCCGTGACCAAGAGTATACTACGACATGCCGTGGTGGGTGCCAGAATTTTGTGGCTGTGAGGAATTTTTCGAGGCAATTTGCGTAAATCTCTTAGGCGGGTGACGGCATTTTCCAGTATGAATGCGTGAGTGAATATGGTGGATGAAGGCAAATGTGCCCGTCAGCGGACAGGCTGACCAGTGAGGAGTACAGATCATGAGAATGCGCAACGACGGGCTCGATCGGCGGTCCTTTTTGACGCGGTCTACGGCGCTACTGGGCGGCATACCGCTACTGTCGCCAGAGACCGCGTCGGCCGTGAACGCCGACGGGACGCGGGGGGCCGACCTGCATCTGTATTGTGATGAAAGCGGCATTCTGGGCACCGATGTTCTGTTCGTACTGGGCATGGTGGTGACCACGGACAGCACGCGACACGAGTCGTTCATCGCCCGCAGGCGACAGGACCACAGGTTCGCCACACAACTGCAATACAACAGCACGGATCGATTCAAGCGTCCCTTTGCAGAGGACCTCATCAACTATTTCTTCGATGAACCTGACTTGCGGTTTGTCGCCCACGCGATCACCGAAGGGGCGGTAGCGGACCTGCGAAGCCACGGTCTTTCGCTGGAGCAGGTGTACCATCACTATTACGAAACGTTGATCTCGAATTGCACCCCGTCCGAGGTGTCCAAAACGCTCAACCTCGAAATCCGAAACAGCATCGGCGACGACCGGGCGCTGCGCCGTTACCTGAGGGAGAATGTCATAAACTTGTCCAGGATCAACGTGGTGGGGTCTTCCTCGAATGACCTGCTGCAACTCGCCGACCTCTTCACCGGCTGCGTCTACGGCGACGCCCATATCGACTCCCTGCGCAACCGGGTGAAACGGGAAGTGCTCAGCCTGTTAAAAGCGCGATTGAATGTCGCCAATCTGCTCGATGTCCGCTTGAGCAGCACGCGCGGGCCCTTTTGCGTATTCGTGTTCTGAAGGGCGCGTGGGTCGAGGTATATTGGCGTGGCGGCCCCGGCCGCCCGGCTCGGCGTCAGCTTCGCTTGCTCCCCCAGCTATGGTGCTCGATCGGCAGGTCCTTGGGGCGGTGGACGAGTAAGAGAAAGCTCTATCTGCCGGCCGGTGGCACGTATCGACCCTCTTTGACGCGGACGATCGTAGCGGCGGTCTTCACCTCGAAGGGACGCAGGTCGATCATGGGCGTGATGGTGCAGGTTCCTGTCAGATTCCTGGGTATTCGCCACGAATACGCGCAGAAGGAGCTTCAGCCATACTCGAGGGCGGCCTCGGCAATCTGTTTGCCATCAGCATCCTTGATGACGAGACGCGCCGGCGGCTCGTGTCGATTGCCGTTCTTTCTGAGCGTGCTGAAGGAACCGCCGTGACGGTCTGTGATGCGCGGCTCAAGCTCGATGACGCCGGTTTCAGACGTAGGCAGCACGGCGACCCGAATCGTGAGCGGTGCCACGTCGCTCAGGGTGGTCTCCTGATCGGCTGTGATGGAGAGCGAAGGCCCTGTCGGCCGGTATCGCCCGCTCGTGTTCCAGCGCTGCCCGTCAGCATCAACCATCTCAAGCGCGACATCGCGCACCTGGTATGTGCCGGTAAGGGCCTCGGCCTTGCCGTCCTTGAATTCGAGGCGCTGGAATTGCCTGGGCGAGCTGAGGCCGACGGACCTGATGCTGCCGGCGGTCTTGACCGTGCCGAAGGTCGGTTCGGCGGGCCGGATCTGAATCGTCCCGCCGTCGGGCGAAGCTTCAACCGTGTACCATGTGGGGCCTATCTTCGCATATTGTGCGTAGGGGAAACTCTCGCCGCCGTGCAGGTCGTCCGAGAACGAGCCATTCCCATCGACGTCCACGAAGAAGCGGTCGCCACGGAACAATCCCTGCTCATAGTCGTTGAACAGACCGTTGGAGTCCAGGTCGGCCAGCGCCACCTTGCAGCGTTTGCCCCCGAACAATGCCTCGCCCGTCATGATGGTCGAGTCCCGGCAGTTCGCGTGGATCTTCTCGACCGGGTGATTGCGGCCTTTGTACCGAAACGCCTTGAAGTCAAAGGCATACGGTATCGTCCTTCCGCTGCTGGAAACCGACAGCGTGATACGAATGCTCCTGGCTTCTCGCGTGGTCAGTCCGCTCAAGGCAAGCGCGAACTTCTCACTATTTGGGTCGAGCCGATTGTCATTGTTCAGATCGGCATAAAGCGTGTTGAAACCGGTGCCCGTGCCCGCGCTTTCGTCGATCACGAGGGTGTAGGTATTATCCTTTGCATCGCCGTAGCGGGCCGCATAGTACACGCGCTTGTCGGACCCGTAGGTCGGCTCGGATACGAGCGTCTCGTTCGGCTCGTCGAGCGGATACAACCACTGGCAGTTGCCAAAATGGGTCACGCCGATCACATTGGGGCCGTGGAACGGCGTCAAATGGACGACCTGGGGTTTGTCGGAGTTCTCGGCCTGCGCCGAAGCACCCCCCGCCCCGGCCAAGGCGATACATACACAGGACAGGATGTTCGCCGTCAAACTCCGCATAACTCGTATTCTACCCGGACATTCTCCGTAAAGCAAGCAGGCGGAAAAAAGTCTTTCGTTCGTGTGCCGGATGCCGTATACTGAATAGGCGGCCAGAGTACCGCTGGATGCGGAGGTGACTGGTGCCTGGTGGTGCCCCTGGTCTTCAAAACCAGCGTAGGGCCGAGAAGGTCCTGGGTGGGTTCGATTCCCATTCGCCTCCGCCATTTATTCAAGTTTCGGATTTCAGGTTGACGATTGTGGACTGTGAGAAGAAGCGTGAATTGCAGTCCGCAACGGATAGAAGGTGTGCTGCTATGGAAGACCGAAGAACGGCCTTATCGCTGCTGCTCGTCGCGGCCGGAGTTGCCCTGCTGGTCTGTGGCCTGCTGTCTCGGCCCTCGATCGTCTCGTCAGGCGAACAGGGCCAGGAGAAGGTCGTCGCCATGTCGGAATTCTCCATCGTGCGCGATGTGGCCCGCGGCGGCCTTAAGCGCGAGCCATCCGGCCAAATTAAAACGACCTATGGGGAAGGACAGCAGGCCGCCGACGCCTGCCCCACCTGAGCGAAGTAGAATGCGGCCGTGGTGTCCACGGCCCAAGGAATAATAGCGGCAGGCCGGGTTCGGGTCCCCACCCCGTGCCCGCCCGGTTCGCAAGGTGGGCTGTGCCCACCATCCTTTAGCTGATAACGATGGCGGAAAGAACGAGATTTGCCGGCTTTTTTGCGCGCGTGCAGCCCTATCGTTTCTGGGTCCAATCGGCTTTCTTGCTGGTTTGGCTGGCCCCCCTTGGCGTTCGTTATCATGGTTTCTGCGCGCCGGTCTTTCATTGCTATGCCTGTCCGCTGGCGACTTTCTCGTGTCCCATCGGCGTCCTCGCCAATTTCAGCGCGTTGCACCTGATTCCCTTCCTGACCATCGGCATGCTCGTCGCGGTCGGCGCGCTGGCCGGCAGTCTGTTTTGCGGCTGGGCCTGCCCCTTCGGCCTGCTCCAGGACCTCGGCGCCAAGATCCCCGTTCGCAAGTTCGAATTGCCCCGCTGGACGGGGCATTTCCGCTTCGTGGTGCTCGGGCTCACCGTCCTGGCCATCCCGTATTTCTTCGGTGAGGAGCACCCCCTGTTTGTCTGCCGCGTCTGCCCGGCCGGCGGCGTTGAGGCGGCCCTCCCGAACGTGGTCAAACAGGCCGCGACCGGCCAACAAATCCTCTGGCCAAGCACGATCAAGCTGACCATCGTGGGCGTTTTCCTTGGCGCCATCCTGTTCATCCGGCGGCCCTGGTGTCGGGTCCTGTGCCCGCTCGGCGCGATCTTTTCCGCTTTCAACCGCGTCTCCGCTTTCTTCCTGCGCCTGGAACGCGACTCCTGCACCGACTGCCAGCGTTGCGGCCAGACCTGCCCATACGACATCGAGCCCGAAAAGAGCCCGAATGACCTGCGCTGCATCCGCTGCCTCGAATGCACCCGCTGCGCCCCGGGCGCCCTCCTCCCCCACACCATCTTCCACCGCCGGCAGAAAGCACCGGCGGGTCCCGAAACCGCGGTGGCCTCGCCCGATACGGCCATGTAAGTCTCTCTTTCCCAAGCGATTTACCCGGCCCCAGGCACAAGGAACTTGTGACCCGTTTCCTCCCGATTACAATAGGTGACGTCATCACAAGGGATGAGCCGAACTGGAGCGCGTAAGTGGAGGTCAGATATGAGATACTATGAGACAAGGCGGGGATGGGTCGGATTGCTCGGTGCCACCGTGGCGTTGGCATGTCTGAACGTACCCACCATCGGTGGCGAGGCTTTGTCGGGTCAGCAGGTCCAGATGGCGGAATTGAGTTTCACCCTGTGTCGGGAAACCCCGGCAGGTATCGTTGCCGGCACTCGGGACCATCCCCGGCTGGTGGAAGTCCCGTGGATACGGATCGAGCCGAAGGAATCGCTCGGCGGGATCACGGCGCGTGTCGGCTGGTCGGCGGCTGCCGAGGCAACCTGGCGAATTACCGTCGATCTTTTGGATGACCGGGGTCGGCTGTTGCGCGACTCGCGAGCCAACGAGGTTGTCTTCACGGGAAAAGCTGGAGGCTCGGAGAATGCGGTACAGCACTATGCGGACCTGGATCTGGGGTTCAAGTCCTTCCGTACGCGCCGATACGCCACGAAGGTGCGCCTCAGTCTTGAGCGGGTGAGCGATCGCCTTATCAATGCGCCTGCTGCTGAATCGGCAGGAGGTCCGCTCCAGATCGAGGTAATCGACGGACAGAGTCGCGAGCCCCTGGCGGATGTCGCCGTCGTTGCCACGGCGTACTACGCGGATGAGCGGCTCGGGAAAGAGGTGTTTCTCTACTCGACGGATGCGGAAGGGTCGTGCCGAATCACAGGATTGAAACCTGCGTCAATTCACTTCGTAATCCAGAAGGATGGCTACGGCACGATGTGGTGCAGCAGGTCGACTCAGCCATCTGCACAGCCCGTCCCCGAATCCACGGTCGTCGAGATGCGCCCGGCCCAGCCGATCGGCGGAATGATTCAGGACCACGAGGGCAAACCGATTCCTGACGTGCAAGTCGAGGTCAATGTCAATTCGAGAGAGGTTGGCGGCATGGCGTGGACCAACCAGATCGTTCGGACAGGCAAGGATGGTTTCTAGCGCGTCAATGGTGTCCCGAATGAGCCCGACACGGTATCCCTGGAGTTGAAGCATCTTGAGTATGTGACCAGTTATGCGTGGGATACGACCATCATATCGCGGCAACTCGCAACTGCTCAGGCGTTCCAGCACATCGAGCATATGACCAGAGGGACAAGCGTCGATGGGCGGGTTCTGGATGTGAATGGGCAACCCGTTTCTCGTGCGGCAGTTACACTGGCTCCACCACGGCGCGGCGGATTCCAGTACGGCTATGCTCATGTATTGACCGACGCCGTCGGGCGTTTTCATTTCGGCTGCGCCAAGGACATGCGTGGCGACACCAACACCGGGGGCGGTCCGACGGCAGTCTATGTCGAGGCGCCTGGTTATGCCCCGATGATGAGACGCCTGCTCATCGAGCCGAACATGCCGCCGTTGGAGTTTCGACTCTCGAAGGGGCGGACCGCGACGGTCCACGTTGTCAATTCCGACGGCCAGTCGGTCCCGGGAGCCACGGCACGGCTGTACCCTCTGCCGGAAGACCCGGGGCACAGCGTGTTCTTGGAGATGAATACTGACGAGCAAGGACGATTCCGAGCTACCAACGTCCCTACGAGTGAGATGCGGATGACTATCGAGAAGAAGGGCTACCTGACCATCAAGGATCACATCCTACCTGCCTCTGGAGAGGAATACAGTCTTACGATGACACCTGGCGCCCGCGTGCAGGGCATTGTTTGCGATGCCGAGACGGGTCAGCCGATACCCTCCTTCAAGGCGAACCTGCGCGACGCGACCGACGCTGATATCATATCGTTCCACGAATCGGGTGAGTTCCGTGACGGGGATTACGAGTTCGCCCTGAATCGAAAGGTATCGGTAAGCCTTCGACTCACGATCTCGGCCCCGGGCTACAGAGGGTCGACATCGGAGCCGTTTCGGCTGGAGGAAGACGCACGCCGGATGGACTTCAAGCTGACCAGACAACCTTCCTTCACGGAGCAGGTCTCACAAAGGCCACCCACCAGCCAAATGGTCAGGGGGGTCGTGCAAGACCCTAACGGCCGACCGGTTCCGCGCATCACCGTTGCCGCGTCCCGCTCTGGTCTCCCCGACGCAACCACAAACGCAGAGGGCCGATTCAAGCTGTTCTTGTCGTCGTGGGGATTGGCAGGTCAAGGCGCCACTGATATTGTCGCGAGAGACCGCAAACGCAATCTTGCGGCTATCGTTAGGCGCGATGAAACAGTGGCAGGTGACTTGGTCATCACGCTGATTCCCGGCGTGATCCTTTCGGGCCGCGTCATCGACCCAGAGGGTAAAGGAATACCCGGCGTTAGGCTGTTTCCTTTGTTGTGCCTGGGTCTTGGCGCTACGCAGCGTCTGGCGGACACCGCCCAATCCGACGCGAAGGGATATTTTGAGATCCGTGCTCTGCCTCCCGGTCGCCGTTATTACATCCTGGCGATGGCGGATGGATACGCGTCGTGGCCCGTGGAAGTCAATAGGACCAAGCCGGTGAAACGGAGCCTGGAATTGGAGCCGCTGGTTCTGCTCCCGACGAATCTGACTGTCACCGGCCTGGTGGTCACGGCCGAGGGCAAGCCCGTTGGTGGCGCCAACGTCTACGGCTCGGGGCCCAGTCAGCCGCGCTGTGCCACCAGGACCGACAACCAGGGTCGGTTCACCCTGGAGAAAGTCTGCGCCGGTCCGATCACCATCCGCGCCCGTATCGGCGGCGCTGACGGCCTGCGGGGCAGTACAGAAACGGAAGGCGGGACCTCAGAGGTCAGAATTGTCGTGACAGGGACAGGCCCGCAAGGCGCCCCCACAGAACGGTAAGGCCCGCCAAGCTTCGTGAACACGCAGAAAGGCTGCTCGGACACCCGTCCCATGACAAGTAAGCGCCACAGGAAGCGAGCGTCGCGTCTTGAATCCGGGCCGAATCCGGGTTTTCTTCATCGCGGACCGGATACACCGTGGTTGGGGATTTGTGGCAACCAAGCCGCGCCAGAAACATGGCAGTATCAACATATCCTGTGGGGCCGCACATGGGCCTTACGGGGGTCCCGCGCGCACATCCTGCGGCATACTGTCTCTGCCTCAGAACGGAGCCCGGCTACCGGCGGGCGGCGGGGCCGATCCGGTCGAAGGGAATCCGCTCAAAGCCCGGCAGCGTGTAGGCGGGGGAGTCGTTCTTGAGGGCCAGATTCAGGGCCTGCTCGTCGACGAACCGCGGATCCTCGTTCTCGATGTTATTTTCGATCGTGTAGAACTGGAATCCGCCGGGAGCGCCGAGCGAGCTTTCCTGGAGCCAGCGTTGGTTCTGCCAGCCGAGATTGCGGCGGATGACACAGCCTTCGGGCTCCTTGGCCTGCTCGTAGCCGTTGTCGAGGATGTGGGCCAGGCGCGGGTAGCGCGTGCTCCACGGCGGCTCGGTGTAGTTGTACCGCTTGATCTTGTCGAGCAGCTTCCAGCTCTCGTCCTTGTCGATCCAGACTTTGCCCCGACGGTCGGTGAAATGGGCGGTGCCGCACTTGACGATGACATTGTTCTCGATGGTATTGTCGCGTCCGCCGCCGCACATGATGGCCCGGCCGGAGACCTCGTAGAAGGTATTGCCGAAGACGGTGATGCCGCTGGCACAGTCGTCGAGATAGACGGCATGCACGCCGTTCGAGCCGGGTAGATTGCTCCTGATGTCATGGAAGAAGTTGTGCCGGATGAGGTTGCCGCGCAGGCCCCAGTCCCGACCGCAGTAGATCGCCCCGGCGTCGTCCACTTCGTAGCAAACACTGTGGATTTCGTTCAGCTCGATCAAATGTTCGTTGCCGCCGAACAGAATCGCCGAATGGGGACCGTCATGGAGCAGGTTGTTGGCGGCGCTGCAGCCGACGCCGCTGAGCCGAATCGCGGGCGCATAGGTCCGCTGCCAGCGGCCGAAGTCGTGAATCCGGCAGTTCCGCACGAAGTTCTCGCCGGCGACAAGCTGATACCGGTCTCCGCCCGAGACGGAGACACCCGTCTCCCCGAGGGCATGAATCTCGCAGCCGGTGACGCCGTTGCGCGTGCCGGAGAGACTGACGCCGGACTTTCGCAGATTGCGGACCGTACAATCGGCGACAAGATTGCCGTTGCCGCCGGAGATACTGATGCCGTTATGGGCGCCCATTTCGACAATGGACCCCTCCAGGCAAATGTGGGAGGCGTCCTTGAGGGAGACAATCGGCTCGGCCAGTGTGGAGAGCAGAATCTCAGCGCTGCCCATATCGGCTGGGGGCCAGAAATACAGGATGCCGGCCTGCCGGTCGAGGTACCACTCCCCGGGCCGGTCGATCTCCTCAAGCAGGTTCAGGACGTAATAGGGCTTCTTCGGCTGTATTCCGTAGCCGGGGGCCTTGGCCAGCGTGATTTTCCTGCTGGAGATGTCGATGGCGGCGATTTTCTCGATGCGGCAGGCCCAGCCGTAGCGCCAATAGCCGACGGCGTAGGCATCGGGCGCGGCCAGCCACCGTTCGGGCCGGGGATCATCGTAGCCGAACGTGATGTCGTTCTCGGCCGAGGTCGTGCGGACGAAACCCTCGTTCGGCCAGCGCGCCAGTGGCATCAGACCGTTCTGGAAGGCCAGCTCCGCCTGCAGGGCCTGGCCATAGTCCGTGACCCCGCGCGACGCCAGATCGATTTTCAAACAGTGCCCGCGCGCGCTCGGGTCGAGACGGGAGAAGGCGGGGTCACCCTGTTCCACGGGTGCAAACCATTGCGGGCCCAGCGCGTACCCGCCGATCCATCGGACCTCTTCACCGGGCCAGGCGCGATACGCGATCGGCTTTCCCGGCTCGCCTGAATCCTGCTCGGTCAGGCTGAACGACTGCCTGCGGAAGTACTTCCCGCCGCGCAGGTACACTGTGATGCCCTCGGGCCCCAGGACCCGGGCTTTGGCCCGGCGGATGGTGTCCCGTGCCTTCTCGGGAGTGGCGAAAGGCTTCTCCATCGTCCCGGGATTCGCGTCGCTGCCGTCCGTCGCCACGTAATAGTCGTGCGGATAGAGGGCCTCGCGCACCGTGCTGAGTTGTCTTAGATGAGGTTCGCAAATCCGGCCGTCGGCGGCGCAGTGAACATCGAGTGTGACGACCCCTCCCTGGCCGTTGACCTGGCGGACGTACTCGATCATCCACTCGTCCGACTTGCGCGGGCCGTCGGCTTTGCCCCATTGGGTGCCGAGGTAGGAGAGAATCTGCCATTGCAGACCGGCCGGCGCCGGGTTCGACTGGGGCGTCGCGCCGAGCTCGTTCTGCTCGCCCGCCGTGTAGTCCTGCTGGTCGGTGAGCCGGCTGAATGCATGAGCGATGTTCGTGCCGGGATTGAAGGCGAGAAGACTGTCGGGATTGCCCGCCCGCGCCGCGGCCGCCCAGGTGTTCCAGTTGCAGGGCTGGGACAGATCGTCCCACCCGGCCCGGTTGTACGAGCCGTCGAACCACCAGCCGCAGACCTTCCGCCCGTAGCGCACAGACCACTCGCGAATCACCTCGGACCATTTCCGCGTGAATTCCTGCGGGGCGGGCTGCTGCTCATCCACGTCGTTCAGACCGGCCATCGCCCGGGCATCCTGTTGTGGGCTGCGCGAAGGCAGATAGAGCATCAGGCGAATGCCTCTTTTGCTGAGGGCGTCGGCAATCTCCATCGGCAGGTCTCGTCGAGAGCAGCGTTGTCCGCTCTCATACCCGGCGTATTTCTCGTAGGTGGCGTTGGGACTGCAATAGTAGCCGGAGTTCTGCCCCAGCGTGAAGATCAGATACGCGGCGCCGGTCTGGACGACCTGGTCGGCGAATCGTCCCACGTCGAACGAGTTGACTCTGCCATTCCAGTCGGGCCCGCCGCCAAGATAGTGAACGAAGACCCCGTATCCGGCGTCGGCGAGCCAGTTCTTGCCGCTGTTTTTGTTTTGGACGCGGTCGGAAGCGGCCACGTGCCCTGCGGCACACCAGAGCGTCACGAGCGTAAGCGTGGCGTACTTCATGTCATCTCCTTTGTCTATGTGTTCAAACCTGTTCCGGCACGACGAAGGGCTCGCGATAGTTGCGTGATACGAGCATGTTCGCCATCTCGCCAAATGGACCGACGAATCTCTCCTGTTGCGGGTCCATCGTGAGCATGGGACCAGTCTGGACAGGCGTCTTCTCCAGGTCGATCTCGTTGGCGTCCAGGTGGGCGAGGAGACGATCGAAGGCTTCGGCCAGCGTCTTCTCGCCCTGGATGGCCGCGCGGATCTCCTCGGTCGAACTGTTCTTGCCCAAGCGGTGGGAGATGTTGCCCATGTGAACCAGAGAAGCCGAGTAATGGCCTTGCAGGACGGGGCAGACGAGGTCCTCAGTCCGGCGACTACGGATCGTGTCGAGGAAGTTCGTGCGCAGGTCCGGCGTCGTCGGCTCGAATTTCCGGATGAGCTTGCCGCTGTTGTCGTAGGCGGCGGTGCCCCCGCCGGAGCGATTGGCGACATAGCCGTTCTCGCAACGGATGATGGTGCCGATCCGGATGCCGTCGTGCTAGTCCATGTCCGAAGCACGCCAGGCGCCGTTGCGTTTCTCCTTGCTCTTCGGCAGGCCGCGGACTTCGAAAAGGATCGGCGCCGGGTCGTAATCCAGGAAGATGATTTGCGTGTTTGGCGTCTGGCCGTCGTCCTCGTAGCCGAAGCGGCCGCCCAGGCTCATGACGTGCCTGGGCAGCGTGTTCTGTCCGAGTCCCCAGCGGCAGCCGTCCAGGTAGTGGATGCCCATGTTGCCGAGGTCACCGTTGCCGGTGTTCCAGTCCCAGTGCCAGTCGTAGTGCAGATACTCGCGCATCAGGGGGCGTTTCTCGGCGGGGCCGCACCACAGGTCGTAATTCAGGGACGCCGGAAGCGGCTGCGGGCCGTTCACTTTGCCGATGCTCTCGCGCGGCTTGTAGTTGAGGCCGTGCGCGTAGAGGACCTTGCCGAGATGCCCTCGGCGGACGTACTCGAAGGCCTCAGCGCAGCCACTCCGCTCGCGCGGGCCGTGCGGGGCCTGTACGATCCGCTTGTACTTGCGAGCCGCCTCGACCATCTTGCGGCCCTCGAAGATCGTGTGCGACGTGGGCTTCTGCACGTACACGTCCTTGCCCGCCTGGCAGGCCCAGATGGTCGCCAGGGCGTGCCAGTGGTTGGGCGTGGTGACAATGACCGCGTCAACGTTCTTGTCAGCCAGCAGCTCGCGCATATCCGCATACGCCTTGAGGCCCGAATTGTGCTCGCGGAGCCGGTTGACTTCGGGCATGAGATGGGCACTGTCACAATCACACAAAGCGACGAAGCGGATTCCCGGTATCTTGAGAAAGGCGCGGATCTCCTTCTTGCCCATGCCGCCGATCTTTACGTTCGAACCGACGCCGATAACGCCCAGACCGATGTCGCTGTTGGCGCCGCGCACTTTGGCAAACGGTGTGGCCAGCACGGCCCCGGCTGCCAGTGATCCCCCGATAAATTGCCTTCGATTCAGATTGCGCATTTCAGTCCTCCCAATCTCACTTGGGTTCGTTCTTTGCCGGCTCGTAGTGTGCCCGTAAGGGCATCTCGTAGCACGGGCATCTTGCCCGTGTGTCTCACGGGCGTCCCGCCCGTGACGGCAGGGCCAGGATGGCCCTGCGACTGGGCTCGGGGTCCCCAACGCATA
>CAYFUB010000208.1:0-12420 GCA_964346195.1 uncultured Pirellulales bacterium | reverse complement strand
AAATGGATACTGGGCTTGCTTGTCATTATCACGCTGGTGGTAGGCCATCTTGTCGGCGTGACGCTGGCTCTGGACCATGCGGGGCAACAGGTAGTCGCTGTCATGTTCGCAGCCCTGGGTGCGGCCGCAGGGACGCTGCGCACGCCCCTCACGTCCACCATGCTGCTGCCCGGAGGCCGTCGGGAGAGATGCTATGCGGCTGTGGCAACGGGGATCGCCGCATCGTTGCTTCTGGTGGCTGCGGCACTGGCTGTCGTCGCGTTGTCGTGGCCTTTCGCGCTCTTTCTGGGGGGGACTCCCCCGGAGGGGCAGCGGTTCTCTTATGCGGCGATACACCCGGGTACCGCCTTGCTGGCGTGCCTGCTGGTGCCGTGGTTCCTGGCTCTGCGATTGCTCGGTTACAAAGTGCGGCTCCTCAACCGAATTGACTGGATGATCCTCGTAGCCATCTTCTTTGT
The DNA here is from genome assembly GCA_964346195.1 of uncultured Pirellulales bacterium. GTDB lineage: Bacteria > Planctomycetota > Phycisphaerae > Sedimentisphaerales > Anaerobacaceae > PLanc-01. The sequence goes on along the minus strand of CAYFUB010000208.1, from coordinate 11,962 downwards.
CATGCCTGCAATTCAAACCTGGTCCGACGGGACACTGCACGTGGTGTTAGGGGGCGTTCTTGTAGGCGGTTGGTTGTGCTTTCTGCTGGTCTTGCGTCTGGCCGCCCGCCACTGGAGCATAGGCGGCCAGCGTTGACGCCTGGGGAACTGACACGGAAGTGGATACCGGCTGCCAAGCGAACCGCAAGCTGCTCGAGAGCCACGCAACGACTCCGGTCCGACGCGATTTTACTTGGGCTGGCGTACACGTATGCCTTGGGGTTCGACCACGGCCGCCAGAATATCCTCCCTGGTCAACTGTGGATAATGGTCGATGATCTCTTCGATGGTCAGGCTCTCTGCCAAGCCGTCCAGGATGACTGCGATCTCGATGCGCGTGTCCCGGATGCAAGGCCGTCCGCCGCAAACCCCGGCGTTCACCGTGACCCGACTTTTGTCGGCCGCTGGTCTCTTCATGATTACAGGTCTCCTTTTGGTACTATGATACCGCCGCAAGGCCCGCTCCTGCAAGTCTAAACGTCTTGATTCAGGGTGGCCTTGGCACTTGGGGCGGGGTTTGGGGCGGTTCTTGGCGGCCATGACGAGCAAGGGGCGACTATGGATTTCGCGTGGACGAGGCCGTCTTGGCCCCGACGACCGGGTTGAGTACTACAGGATGGGCTTGCTGATTCCTTTGCAACATGCTACTGTACTGCAATCATGAATCGAATCGACGAAGACCTTCGGCGGCAGGTCAACCAGCTGGTTGATGCGTACCGGGCCCGGTGTCTGTGGTTCCTTCGGGCCGATTACTATCCAACGGACCGGGAGGAGGTACTGCGCACGCTCGACTACATCCGGCGGTACGGCGACCGGGAGGCGTTTCGCAAGGCAGGGGAGTTGTACCAATGGCTGTCACAGGATTCCAGCAAGCCATCTGCCGCCTCATAGCAGCCAATCGCCTTGAGCAGGGCGAGGCCTACATGGCGGGAGGCGTGGCCTTGAACCTTCTGACCGGGGGGAGGCGGCTTTCACGCGACATCGATCTCTTTCACGACACGCTCGCAGCCCTGGAGGCCACGTGGCAGGCGGACCGCAAGCTGCTCGAGAGCCACGGCTACGAGCTGCAAGCCATTCACGAACGCCCTGGCTATGTCGAGGCCGTGGTGGGCAAGGGGGCCGACACGGTGCTCATGCAATGGACGCGGGACAGCGCGTTTCGCTTTTTCCCTCTGGTTCGACATGAGGAGTTGGGGCTGGTGCTGCATCCCTTCGATCTGGCGACCAACAAGGTCCTCGCGTTGGCGGGCCGGCTCGAAATCCGCGATTGGATCGACCTGATTACCTGTCACGAGCGCATTCAACCTCTGGGATATCTGGCCTGGGCGGCCTGCGGCAAAGACCCGGGTTTCAGCCCCATGACGATTCTGGAGCAGGCTGGCCGTTCTGGGCACTATACGACCGCCGAACTGGAGGGGCTCGCCTTTGACGGCCCGCCTCCCGACCTGGCGGAGTTGCTGCGGCAGTGGCATCTTGCCCTCGCAGAGGCCCGCGAGGTGGTCGCGATTCTGCCGGCGGGGCAGGTCGGCACGTGCGTGCTCCAACGCCAGGGGGATCTCTACAGAGGAAATCCCGCGCAGCTCAGACGGGCCCTGTCAGCAGATGACTTGGTCTTTCACCCCGGCAGCATTCGCGGGGCCTACCCACAAATCGCTCGATAACCTTGTTGCTGTTCAGACCTCTTGATTCATGCCACATCGGTTGTGTGGGGCAGGGGGTTGAGGGGGCAGGGTTGGCACTTGGGGCGCGGTTTGCAGTAGTCTTTGCCGACCATGACGAGCAGGGCGTGGAACTCGTTGAAGAGGTCCGCGTCGGGCTCCAGGTTGGACATGAACAAGTCCTGCAACTGGTGGTAGTCGAGCCCGTCGGCGGCGATCAGGCCGTGGCGGACCATCACCCGGGCGGTGTAGGTGTCCACGACGAAGACCGGGCGGTTCAGGGCGTATAGCAGGATCGAGTCGGCCGTCTCCGGGCCGATGCCGGAGATGGCCAGAAGCTCCTCCCGCAGGCGGGGGGTCTTGATGTCCTCCAGGTTGCGCATATCGCCGCCGTATTGCTCGCACAGCCAGGTGGTGAAATTCCGGAGCCGTCTGGCCTTCACGCGGAAATAGCCGGCCGGGCGGATCAGCTTCTCCAACTCTTCGAGGTCGAGCTCGTGCAGCGGGCACGGGTCCAGGAGTCCGGCGGCCTCGAGGTTGGCGATGGCCCGCTCGACGTTCGTCCAGTTTGTGTTCTGGGTCAGGACGGCCCCGACGGCGATTTCGAAAGGGGTTTCGCCCGGCCACCAGTGTTGCGGCCCGAAAAAATCATGAAGAAACCGATAGATTTCCAGCAATCGCTCGCGCATCGTTTCCATAATTCCAGGTTCGCACGTATCACGGTAGTTCCTGCACTTTGCCATGCAGTCGGCCTCAATATCGGTTCGCACGGTGCTTGGATGGTATTGTAATGGCGCCGGTTTTCAAGTAAACTCCGTACGACTGGACCGGTGAATGGATTCACAGGATACGCGACCGGGAAAGGTAATACCAGGCAATGGCCGGCCGAAAGAACGGGAAACAAAGCTACACGACAAGCCAACTGCTCAACTACGCGCGCGATTCCTACCTGGAACGCACCAGCCGGCCCGTTTATGCGATTGTCTTCCTGCTGCCGTTCATCGTTTTTTATGAGTTGGGCACGATTCTGATCAACACGGATGTCCTGAGCCAGTACCAGGTTCGGGTCGTGGCGTTCGTGTGGCTTCAGGATTTCCTGGAACGTTTGGGGCTGGGCAGTCGGCTGGCCTGGATCGCCCCGCCTCTGGTGGTCATCGTCATTTTGGCCGGATTGCAGGTCGCCTCGCGGAAGCAGTGGTATTTTTGCTTCGGCGATTGTGCCCCGATGGTGTTTGAGTGCATCTGCCTGGCGGTGCCGCTGATCGTGCTGAGCCTGCTGTTCAACAGCCCCGTTGCAGGTCCCGATAATTACCCGCAGTTCGTGGGTACGGACCCGCCTGCCAGGGCGGCCGTGGCTCTCCCGCAGGCTGCCCCTGCCGAGCAGGCGCCGGCATTTCCGGAGCCGTCACCCGATCCAGCAGTGAAGAACGGCTCGCTCATGGCCGATATCGTGACCGGAGTCGGTGCGGGCATCTACGAGGAACTGGTGTTTCGCCTCATTCTGATTTGTGTCCTGATGGTCCTGTTTCAGGACGTAGTCGGCCTGAGCCACCAAAACGCCGTCGTGCTGTCCATTATGGTCTCGGCGGCCCTGTTCAGCGCCCACCATTACGACTTTGTCTGGGTGGACGGCCGGTTGGGGTTGAACGGGGCCTTCAATTGGACGGAGTTCGGCTTCCGCACGATTGCAGGCGTCTATTTTGCCATCCTGTTCGCCCTCCGGGGCTTCGGGATCACGGCCGGAACCCACGCTTTCTACGACATTATCGCCATCATCGTCAACGCCGTTTTCTTTAGCCGGTAGCCGTCGCTGAACCCTCAGATTTTTCCCGCGTATCAAAGAGAAAATCTGATTTGTCGTTAGTCTTTTCATTGGCGGAGTTTGCGTAACAATCGTCCCATAAGGGCTTCTGGCGGGCGTTATCAGTATTGATATTGCACTTGAACCGCACGGGCGGATCGGGTATAATGCCTACATAAGAAAAGCCGTGCGTTTCGGATTTTTTATCGCTATGGAATCGCCGCAAATCAATATCGCCATCGACCAACTGACTTTCAGCCTGTTCCAAAGGCCGTTGCACCCGGAACTGTTTCAGATTTACGCCAGCCGGCAACTCAAGACCGAGAAATACGAAGCCCTGATCTGGGTCACGGGCTGCACCCACGTCGTGAGCGTTTTCGCTGGTGATGTCTGCCTCAGCGAGGTGGTGAGCACGCCGGGCCAGTTGCTCCCGCACCGGGGGCTGCTGGAGCGGTTTCAATTCCGCGGGCCGCGAACCCACAAGTGCACGCTCAGCCGCGGCATCAGCTACATGACCGATTTCCAGATCGAGAAAATGAGCCCGAATCTCTATCGGCAGAGCCATACGGACCTGGAGCGTTTCGCCCGCAATCGCGGCGTTTTCGTGAAATTCCCCGAGTTGGAAGTCGACAGCCTGCAGCCGTTCTGCTATGTGGATTTCGAGGCCCGGCGCAGCGAGCTGCACATCCACACCTTCGCCGCCTATCCCGACCAGGTGACGATGGTCAAGACGCAATCACTGTTTGATTTCCAGTGAGAGGCGTTCGGCCGCAGGCAGACATAACAGCCGCTGGCCGGCACGTATTTCCTATGAATTGGCGAGAATCCTGAGGCCGCCGCACTCTGCGCCGTGCTCGCTGTCGCGGGCTGAGAATCGGTCGGTCCGAGGCTTCAATTGGTCTGCAGTTGCACGTTCTGTCGGAGCACGTGCAGTTTCTCGCGGATTTCGACGGACATCCGACTGTTCGGGAAATCCCGTATGATTTGCTGACCGATCTCCAGAGCATTGGACCATTGCCTCTCGGACACCGCCAGGGCAAACTGCACGCCGAGGTTATGCAGCTTCGTGCGGAACACATCCTTGGCCGCCTCCTGCAAGGCCAGGGCCTCGTTCGGCGTCAGGTACATGTCCAACTCGCGGAGGATCTCGAGGCTGCGGTCGGTCTCCTGCCGCGTGACGGCGTCGTCCCAGGCGGCGAGAAGGATGCGCTTGCGTTCCTCCTTGCGCTCGACCAGCCCCTGTCGCAGCGCCTTGATCTTCTCCGATTGCGGGTGGAGCCGGATCAGCGATTCGATTTGCAGGCTGGCCTTGACCCATTGGGCGACGTCGAAGAGCTTCTCCACCTGCGCTATCGCCTGGTCGACCCGCTCGTCCTCGGTGGCGTTGCGATAGTTGTCCACCTGCCGGCGCAGCTCCTCGGCCAGAAGCCGGTACTCCGAGTGATTCTCGATCTCATCGACGATCTCATACGCTCCCTCAAAGTCGTTCCGCTTGAGGCGCTCGAAAACCGCCTCGCGCAACGACCGCTTGTCGTCCTCGCGAAAGGCGATGGCCTTGGCCGCATCGCTGATGCGCGTGCTGTGGTTGATCTGCATAAGCCCGTCGCTGATACCGACCAGTGCTTTGCTGGCCTCCTCCAGCCTGGCACTGTTCTCGTTCAACGTACTCACGATTCTTGAGACCCGTGACAGCATGACCAGCAGGGCGCCGAGGAAGATCAACCCGCCCATCAGCCAGACGAGCTGCCGCACGCTCTCCGACTGCTCGAAGACATTCGTGAACAAGGCGAGGAGAACCACTCCCACGAGCGTGGCGACGATAATCGCGATGTGCCACTTGAGTTGCCACACCTGGCTGTCCTTCTCGGAGCCCATAGGCCTTCTCCTAAAAGGGTATGAAACCTCTTTCCAGCCTGTTCTATTGTACGTATCGAGAGCCCCCAAGTCAACTGCATGTCCACCCCCGGGCGTCATCACCCTGTCGGGCGGACGTCGCCTGAGTCTCAGACGATGAAACCCGCCGGGCTGCGAAAGCTCGGGTCAGGCGGCACATACTCTCGCCTGTTTCCCAAAATGCCTTCAGGGGATAGGACGTTCGGTGGAGCATGTTTATTTCGACGGAAGCGGAGTCGGGCTCGCGGACCTGCCGGCTGGATGGGGCCGGCAGGCGCATAAAAGAAGAGCCGAAGCCCTCAGCCCCGGCCCTTGTGAGACAGCTTTCACATGAGGAAATATAGAACAAGTTTATGATCTATACAGCCGTCTCAAAAACCAAACCAAGATATAAGAAGAAAAGAGCCTACTACACCTATACCCATCGTACTCTTGCGGGACTTCTTTGGCAAGACTTTTTTGCGAAAAACCCCGTTTTCGGGCGGCACAGGGGTCTGCCAACATAAGTCGTGTACTGGTCGGAAGTTACTGCTTCTCCGGCTCGTTGTCCTGTGCCGGATTGGAGTGTCACGTCCCGAAGAAATGCAGCGTTGTGTCGCCCGTTCATGAGGCGACGGGGGCGACACAATAGATGTAGACCAGTGGTTCCGAGCTGGTGTTTCTGACATCGTGGAGCGTTTCGGGAGGTATGTAGGCCACTTTCCCCCGGCCCACGGCGGACCGGTCGCCCTCGCCGATCAGCAACTCACCCTGACCGCTGAGAAAAACGAGCAACTCCTCGTGGTTTTTGGTGCTGTGCTGGCCGCACGCCTGCCCGGGCTCGAGGTGGACCCGCCCCGAACGCATCCCCAGCGTCTGGGGTTTTCCCTCCAACAGCCTCTGGTACCCCGGCTTGTCGTTCAGGTCGATGGTAAAGGCTCCTTCCCGTTGCGCCATGGGTTTCTCCTCAAAAAATGCTTGCCAAAACCCGCTGTCCCGGCCTTAATACGGTTTTGGCGCTCTTCTGTCAACCGCCGGCACTGATTTGTCGTAGGGATTGGATGGGACTCATTCAAGGATTCGGTCGGCTCATAGGAGTATTGCTAGGGTGAGAAAACCATGACGCAGGAACTTGGGACTCTGCTGGTTGCGGCCGGCTCGATAGGTTTCATCCACACCCTGCTGGGGCCCGACCATTATTTGCCGTTCATCGTGCTGTCCTGGGCGCGAAAGTGGTCTCGAGCGCGCACGGGCGTCATCACCCTGTTGTGCGCCCTGGGTCATATCGGCAGCTCGGTCGTGCTGGGTCTTGTCGGGGTTTCGCTGGGTCTGGCGGTCGAGAGTCTGACCGGGGCGGAATCCCTCCGCGGGCGGATCGCGGCGTGGCTGTTCATTGCCTTCGGTCTGGCCTACCTGATCTGGGGTATCCGGCACATCTACCGCAGCCGTCCGCATCGGCACGCGCATTCTCACGCGGCGGATGATGAGCACGGCCATGCCCATCTGCACAGCCACTTCGGCGAGCACGCGCACGTCCACGACATGCAATCCCTTAAGAGCCTCACGCCGTGGATTCTCTTTACGATTTTCGTCTTTGGGCCCTGCGAGCCGCTGATTCCGTTCCTGATGTATCCGGCCGCCAAGGGCAGCTTCTTCGATCTCATCCTCGTGACGGCCGTCTTCGGCGCGGTCACGACCTTCACGATGCTCGCCGCAGTCTTTCTGGGCCGGGCGGGCGTGGACTTCCTGCCGCTCAGGAACGTCCAGCGCTACAGCCACGCCCTGGCGGGCGCCACCATCCTCCTGTGCGGTCTGGCCATCGAATTCCTGGGTCTGTAACGAGGCCGCTACCCGCCCCGTAGCATGGGCATCCTGCCCATGGGTCGAATAGGGCATGTTTTCCGGGCGGAACAGATTGCGTTTAGCGCTTTGGGGATACCAGCGGGATACTTGACTTACGCCTGAACGCGTCCTTTTTCGGTTCCCATTTGCCTTTTTCGCGATTTCGCCTTATAGTACGATTGTGGAACCGTAGGCTGGTGTGCTCTGCGAGATGGAGAAAAGCGATGGTTGATACCCTGTGGGCACCAAGCCGTGGTTTCACACTATAGTGGGTGGCGTCCTCCGGGATGTGCCTGATAGCGCTGTCTGCCTGATGCGTGCGTGCAGCGCATGTGCTCGGGCGATAGGCTACGTTTCGAGCGCAGGCACGGCCACAGGTAAGAACGCCATCGCCGAGGCTTTATTCAGGCTGTTGAGGCTAGTACCCATGTGTCACCAAAAGATGTTTCGCTGAAGATCAGAAACTACAAGTGCTTTGGAGATGAATTCCAAGGCTTCGATACGATTATGCCGGTCAATGTTATCGTGGGGAGGAACAACTGCGGGAAGTCAACCCTCCTCGAACTTGTGCAGCATGCAGTATCACCCTTCGATCTTGCGCCATCGGTACACAAAAACGGACAACCGGAAGTTATGTTCGAGGCTCCCCTGTCTGTGGGCGAGGTGAAGAAGGTATTCAAGCCAGGCAACTATGACAACGGTTTTCCCCCGAACGTGGACCATTGGACAGTCGGCGAGCGCTGCGTCGGGAAGAAATTGGCCGTACTCCTGCCATCGACTCAAAACAACGCGGTGCGTCATTTTGTACGGATCCAGGAGGACCTGCCTGATTACGCTAAGCCGTTTGAAGGACAACTCGCACAGCAGTTGACAAATCCGTTCTCGTCAAAGGTCTTCCGTCGCTTGAGAGCGGAACGGAACATCCGTCCAGAGGCAGACGCCGGTAGCGAGGTTCAGGAGAATGGCTTTGGTGCAACAAACATAATACAAAGGTCCATAAACAAGACATCTCTCCCCAGCGGGTTAGTTGAGCAGACGCTGTTGCAGGAGGTGAATAAGATAACGGAGCCGGACGCATCATTCACGGACATTGTCGTTCAACAACACGATAACGGTTTCTGGGAGGTGTATTTGGAGGAAAAAGGGAAAGGGCGTATTGCACTCTCGCAGTCGGGGAGTGGACTACAGACCGCATTACTGGTCACTATTCTGCTGTATCTCATACCCTACGCAGAGAAGCGTCCCCTGAAAGACTATATTTTCGCACTCGAGGAGATGGAGAACAACGCGCACCCTGCCCTGCAGCGAAGACTGTTCCACTATATGAGGAACATAGCCAATGCCAACGGTCCCTTGTTCTTTATAACGACCCACTCAAGCGTAGTGATCGACCTTTTCAGCGCCGATCCACAGGCACAACTCATCCACGTGACTCACGATGGATGTAAGGCGAGGGCGAGCCGCATAGAGGCATACACGCAATGCCAGGGTGTCTTGGATGATCTGGATGTTCGTGCGAGTGACCTCCTGCAGGCAAACGGCGTTATATGGGTCGAAGGCCCTTGTGACAGACTGTATTTCAATAGGTGGGTCCAATTGTGGACGGATAATGAGTTGCGCGAGGGAGTGCACTATCAGTGCGTTTCCTATGGGGGTCGCTTGCTGGCTCACCTCAGTGCCCATCCCCCGGACGGCCAAGAGTGCGATGAGGAACAAGCGTTGAGAATCTTGCGCGTAAACAGAAATGCTCTCATTATGATTGACAGTGACTTGAAGTCGGCGGGAGAGCCATTGAATGCCGCGAAGACAAGAATCAGCGGGGAGATGAACGCCATCGGTGCCATGTGTTGGATAACAAAGGGCAGAGAAGTGGAGAACTATATACCTCCCGGTGCGGTTGCATCTTTACTCCAAAGGGATTCTGTGCGTGCCATCGGCGAGTATGAATCTTTCGGTGATTATCTCGATGAAATCGAGAAAGGTCAGGGCGCCAAGTTTCTCGCCAGTAAGGTTCTCTTTGCCGAGAAGATTTGCCGGGTCCTTCGCAGGGAGGACATTGAGCCTCTTTCTGATTTGGCGCAACGCCTGAATGAAGCATGTGAGCGTATCAGGAAATGGAATGGTCTTACATGTCCCTAGCGCTCCTCTCGGCATAACTTTCGAGGAAACTGGGCTTAGAGAACTGACGCCGTCAGGTATCTTCTGTCTCGCGAGAAGATGACTCCTGATATGTGGTCTTTTCGTGGGCTTACAGGCAGCCTACTTACGTTCTCTGGAAAGGTTGGCCTGTCGGGGCGGCTCCTGTCCTTGGTCAATAAACCATAATTTTCCTTGCGGAGGCAGGCGGGGGGTGTGAGTGTGCCGTTGGTCAGGAGGCTTCGGTGGCCAGGAGGTTGATGCGGCCGAGGCGAACGCCCTTGAGACTGATCAGGTTCTCGGCTGTGCGGTTGATCTCGCCCACCGGCCCGCGGAGCACGATGATCTCCAGGCACTCGTGTTCGTCGAGATGGATGTGCAGGGAGGAAATCGTCTGCAAAAGGTGCGAGTGTTGCAGGCCGGTCAGCATCTTCATCAGTTTTGTCGAATGGTGGGAATACACGAGGAAGACCGCCGCCACCGCCTCGGCCTTGGGGTCGCTCAGCCGCTCGCTGCTCATTTGCTGGCGGATCAGGTCCCGGATGGCCTCCGACCGGCTCGGATAGCCGCGCCCGGCAATCAGGTCGTCGAAGCGGGAAAGGAGCTCTTTTTCCAGCGATACGCCGATACGCTCTATCTGGCTCATCTTCGTTTCCCGAAAGCATACAATCCGAATGGATGGCCTCTGGCCAACCGAAGCACAGAGTATTCTACCGCCTCCACTTTTTTTTTCAAACCGCCGAGCTTTTCGTTTGATGCGGTAGTACGAAGTCACTAATATTATGCGCAGTAGCACGAATGTTGCGTGTTTATGCGCGGTCGTTTCGGGTTCTTGGACGTCGGAGGTGTGAGCATGAAAAGTCATTGGGTGTGGTGTCAGTTGGTCGCCTTGATGCTGGGCGGCTTGTCCTGGGGCATTCCAGCGACGGCGTCGGTGACGCATCGTGGGTTCCAGGCGGTCAATGCCGGCGGCGAGCAGACGTACCAGGCGGCCGAGAAGGTGGTTCTGGAGGGGATTGTGCTGCACCAGCCGGCGGACATGCTGGACCCGACGCCGGACGATACCGTCAAGCAGACATATAACCTCGGGGCGCAGTGGCAGTTCTTCTTCCAGGGCGAGGGGGACGACCACGCCGGCACGGCCGTCTTCCTCGGGCAACTCTACAATAACCTGCCCTGGGTCATGACCGGCGGATACTCCAACGAGGAATTCATTGCCGAGTTGGCCCGGCTCAATGCCGCCTGCTTCAGTCCCGGCGACCGCATTCGCGTCACGGGCTGGTTCCTCTCCTACAAGGGCAAAATGAACATCAACGAGCAGCACAACAAGAATCCCGACCACGATTTCACCATCGAGTTGCTCGAGCCGGATGTCGGCCTGCCGAAGCCCGAGGTCGTGTCGCTGGACGAGCTCAAGGACGACCAGGACCGGTTCATCTTCGATCCCGAGCGCCTTATCGGCGGCGAGTACTACCAGGGCCGGCTGATCAAGATCGAGGATGTCAATGTCGTGGACCCGAACGCCTGGGCCCCGGATGGGACGCTCGTGCTGACCAACGGTACAAAGACGCTCCCGGTGAAGCTCGGGCGGGGCAATGGGATCTATCGCGGCTCGTTCAATCTCGCACAGCCGTGCGATGTCATCGGGATTCTCGACCAGGACAGCACGAGCCTGCGGGACGGCTACCAACTCTGGGTGCTCAACTACGACGGTAACGGCGCAGTGCTCGCCTCGTATGAGCATCGCGTGGCGGATGTGCGCAAGGTCGAGGACCCGAATCTGGCACCGCAATGAGGCTAAGTGTGAAGGGGAGCGGATTCGTGAAACGGGCGTTTACGCTAATCGAGCTGCTGGTAGTGACGGCGACCATCGCGTTGCTGCTGGGGATTCTGCTGCCGGTGACGGGTCGGGCCCGGCTGCAGGCGAAGATCCTTGCAGTCAACGCGGAACTGCGCGATATCGGCCTGGCGCTGGAGATGTACGGGCTCGACCACGAAGGCAAGTACCCTTCGGTGCGCGTGGATTGCATGCTGGGCGGCCACTACTACCAGCTTCCGTGTGAATTGGTCGAATGTGGCTATCTGCCGGCGCCCCCGGCGGAGTCGTTCCTGGCCGCCGGGATCGAAGACCGGTTCAATCGCGGCTACACCTACAAATACCGAACGGTCGGGACCCTGATCTATAACAGAACAACTGTCATGGCGAACGGGGCCTGTCTCTGGGTACCCGACGGCTTCCCCGACCACGAGCAGGAGCAGGGACAAACGTACAGCGACCCCAGGGACTGCCCCGTGAGCTGGGTCCTCTACAGCGAAGGGCCGCGTTTCAATCTCGACTGGATGAAAGAGCATCAGTACCCCGTCCCGCGGGCCACGTGGTACGACCGGAAGGGCGGGAAAGGAGTTATCGTGCGGATGAAGCTCAGTACAGGTCGCGAAATCGGCTCGTTCGACTGCTCCGGCTGATGTTCTCATACGAATAATAGCCAATCCGTGCGATGTGTCATCCTGAACGGAGCGCAGCGCAGTGAAGGATCTGGGCCGCGCAAGGAAGAAATCTCCTGTTTGCAGGCCAGATCCTTCGCCTTCGGCTCAGGATGACAGAGTCCTCTTG
>CAYFUB010000207.1:0-2925 GCA_964346195.1 uncultured Pirellulales bacterium | reverse complement strand
CTGGTTCGGGCCGTTCTGCGAGTGTGCGTCGGTCCTCGACGTGGACGGCGACGGCGACCTGGATATCGCGGCCGGCCGCAACTGGTACGAGGCACCGGACTGGATCAAGCACGCGGACTTTCGCGACGGGGCCGAGACCAATGGCCCGGAGACGGATGATAACAGCGAATTCGCGATGGATGTCAATTTCGACGGCCGGATGGACATCGTCAGCTCGGGCTGGATGTTCCTGAAGGGGGCCTTCTGGTACGAGAACCCGGGCAAGAAGGACGCCGTCTGGAAGTCCACCCGCATCCACCAGGCTTTGAACATGGAGGGCGTGATTCACGGCGACATCGACGGGGACGGCGACGAGGATATCCTGTGCAACCACTGGGCCCTGGTCAAAGGTCAGGGCATGACCTGGCTGGAGCACATCGACAGGGAGCCCTGGTTCGTGGAGCATGTGGTGGGGACCGACGGGGATGTCCATGGCAATGGCCTGGGCGATGTCAATGGCGACGGACGCACCGACATTGTGACGCCGGTCGGCTGGTATGAACAGCCTCGGCGTGCGACCGATACGCCGTGGACGTTTCATGCGGATTATAAGTTCGTCCCGGCCAAAGGCAGGGGCGGGGCGGGGTCGCACCCGATCCTCGTGCATGACGTGGACGAAGACGGGCTCAACGACATTCTCATCGGCTCGGCCCACGCTTATGGTTTGGCCTGGCTCCAGCAAAGAGTGGACGGCACGGGCAAGCGGACCTTCACGACACGCTGGGTCGAGACCGACTTCAGCCAGGTTCATACGCTGGCGTTGGGCGACCTCAACGGCGACGGCAAGCCGGACCTGGTGACTGGCAAGCGGCTCTTCGCCCACCACGGCCAGGATATCGGGGCCTTCGAGCCACTCTACGCTTTCTGGTATGACCTCAAGGGCGGCGCCTTTGAGCGCCACATCCTGTCCTTCAACCACCTGCCGTACTATCCGGAAGAGGGAGGCATCAATCCGCCGCCGAACTATGTCGTCAGCGTGGGCATGAAGCTCAACATCGCCGATATGAACAAGGACGGCCGCAACGATATCGTCATCGCCGGCAAAGGCGGCCTCTACGTGTTCTACAACCACGGCGGCCCGCCCACGGCGTCCCGGCTCCACAAGCTGGCGCCGGAGGAGGCGTATCCCACCTGGCGACCCTGGCCGCAGTACCAGGTCCTCTTCAACGGCAAGGACTTCACCGGCTGGAAAGTGCCGGCAGGCGACAACGGCCACTGGAAAGTCATCGACGGCGTGATTGACTACGATGCCCTGTCCGAGGCGAAGGGTGACCGGAGCCTTTGGACGGAGGAATCGTTCGAAGATTTCTCCCTCCATGTGGAGTGGCGGCTCAAGCAGACCACGGGCCTGTACCCGATGCCCACCATTCTGCCTGACGGCTCTCTGAAGACCGATGCCAACGGCCAGGTGATCACGACGCCGACGCCGAACGCTGATTCCGGCATTCTCCTGCGCGGTGAGGGGCGTGGGCAGGTCAATATCTGGTGCTGGCCGATAGGCTCGGGCGAGTTGTGGTCTGTGCGAAATGACAAGAACCTGACACCGGAGCAACGGGCCGCGGCCGTGCCCAGGTTGCGGGCGGATAATCCTGTCGGCCAGTGGAATTCGTTCGATATTACGGTCGTCGGGGATCGAGTCACGGTAATGCTCAACAACAAAACGGTCGTTGAGAATGCCCAGATTCCCGGTCTTGCGCCAGGTGGTCCCATCGGTTTACAGCACCACGGCGGGATCAACAAGAAGACGGGCGAGCTTGGCCCCGCTTCCAGCCTGGTGCAGTTCCGCAACCTTTGGATTCGCAAGCTGCCCCGCCCGGCCGGACAAGTTCGTAGTGTGCCCGCCAAGGCGTCGCGGACCGTGTCGCGGGCTTCCAGCCCGCGATTCGAGGGCGGGACGCCCTCGACACGAGAAACGCCTCCCGGCGTCACTACGAACGCTGATTCGGAAGGCTTCGTGACGCTCTTCAACGGTAAAGACCTCACCGGCTGGCTGACCGGGCCCGACAATTTCTGGGTGGCTCAGGACGGGGTCCTGACCGTCACCCGGCCGGTGGACGGCAAGGAACACAATTTCGATTATCTCTGGGCAAAGGACACCTACGGCGATTTCATTCTCGACCTCGAATTCAAGGTCACGGCGGGCACCAACAGCGGCATCTTCTTTCGCACCTCCGACCTGAAGGACCCCGTCTATACGGGCATTGAGATTCAGGTCTGCGATTCGTACGGACGGGACCGAATCAGCAAGACCGGCACCGCCGGGGCGGTCTACGATTGCCTCGCCCCAACCCGCAACGCCATCAGGCCGCGCGGCGAATGGAACCGTTGCAGGCTCACCTGCAAAGGCAGCCGAATTGCGGTCATTCTTAATGATGAGAAGATTATCGATATGGACGTGGACGAGTGGGTTCGACCACGGGAAAACCCGGACCGGACGCCCAACAAGTTCCCCCGAGCCATCAAGGATTTTGCCCGTGTCGGTTATATCGGCCTGCAGGACCACGGGCGGCCCGTCTGGTACCGTAACATCAGGGTCAAACGCCTGTAGAGCCTGGGGAGGGATTGGCGCCCGTCATTGCGAGCGCGGCGCGGCCTCGGGCCGCAACCGAAAATGCTTGCTAGAAAAACAAGATGTTGCGCCTTTGCCGTGCAGCGAAGCAACCTCCCATCTCGATGAGCGGCATTCTGACGGTCTGCGATGCCCGCTTCGTCGCTCCAAGGCCGAAAATGTCGTGCGGCCTGCCGGAGAATCTGGTCACGCGCGATCTCACGGGTGCGTGTCATGTTTGTAGGTAATACAGATATCTTGCCTAGTCTGTCATGTCGAGCGAAGCGTCAGCGCAGTCGAGACATCTGGCCGCGAAGGGAAGGTGCCTCTTGTCCATA
>CAYFUB010000206.1:0-3900 GCA_964346195.1 uncultured Pirellulales bacterium | reverse complement strand
AACAGGCCCGTGCCCTGTTCGACCAGGCGGAGAATCTGTTCCACAAGGAAAAGAAGTACGCCGAGGCCATCGAGATCTATTGGCAGGTCTACAACGCCTACCCGAAGCTCAATGTGGCGGAGGAGGCCCTGATGATGATCGGCATCTGCCACGACCGGCTCGGACAGCCGGAAGAGGAAATCGCGGTCCTCGAAAAAGCGGTTCGCGAGTATCCGCACCTCAGAGGCTGGGTCGAATCGACCTGGTTCTATCTGGGCTCTGCTTACCTGAAGGTGGGGCAGGAGGAGAAAGCCCTGGCGGCCTTCGAGAACTGCCTGGCGGTGGGCGAGGGCGTCCGTGACCCGGAGAAATTCCCTCTCAAGAACGCCCGCGAAGCCATCGCCGAGATCAAGGGCGAATGATGGGCCATCCCCGTCCTGGGCGGCGGTTCCCGCGGAGGATTTGTTGTCCATCGATAGAACGCCTGCCGGTCCCGGAACACGGGATCGGCAGGTGTATTTCCCAGGTTGGCACGGACTCAGCGTTGTGATGGCGCGACGCCTTCGATAGAATGGAACCGGCAACGACGTTTGGAGACGGACGGCGGAACTGACAAATATCCTGCGATGTCCAAGGACAGGCAACGCGCTCCGTTTCGATGGGACCGCTTCGGTCCTGCGCGCCAACGTTCTTCCGGGAGCGTTTGCGGCCGATTCAGCCCCTGCGGGGCGATCCCGCCTCCGCTTGACAGGTACTGGCCGTCCTCGACAATCCGGTTGACCTTGGCTCCATAGTCGTCGGCTTCGGCTGGGTCGATCCCCACTTGGCCTTGCGGTCTCGCTCATGGCGAGTGCGATCCGTGAACGTGCCCGGCTGCACCGGCACATGGGATTCCCCGGCGAACGCCTTCAGGCGGGCAACGAGATCCGGGTGGCTGTCAGCGACATCGTTCGTTTCGCCGGGGTCGGCGTTGAGATCGTACAGCTCCCAGGGCGCATTTCCCTTTGGTTGGATTGCTTTCCAGTGGTCCATGCGGACTGCCACTTGTGAGCGATGCTCCCAGTAGAGAGCCTGGTGCCTCTGCTGCCTGCGATTTGTCGCCTCGGGTCCGAGAAGTTCCGGGAGGATCGAGAGGCCGTCGATACCGGCAGGCGGCCTGGCACCCGTCAGTTCGGCCAGTGTGGGCAGCACATCCGGCTGGTAGAACAGCAGGTCGCTCACCCGGCCTGAGGCGATCCTGCCGGGCCAGCGAACGATGAACGGAATCCGCAGCCCACCCTCGTAGAGACTCCCTTTGCCGCCTCTGAACGCAAGGCCGGTCCTGGGATTGACGTTGGGCCCGAAATAACCGCGACGGTACCGCTCGCTCCGGAAACGATCCTGCCCCCCGTTATCGCCGGTGAAAAAGACAATCGTATTGTCTTCGAGACCCAGTTCCTGTAATAGATCAAGCACCTGCCCGACATTCCGGTCCACCATCGTGACCATCGCCGCATAGTTCTTGGCGTCCTGCGGCACATCAGGGTCTTTGACCCACTCGTCATTCCGGTACAGTGCCCAGGCGGGGTCGTTCGCGGGGATGTCGTACATCCCGTGCGGGGGCGTGATCGGCAGGTAACAGAAGAAAAGCCGGTCCTTGTTGGCACGGATGAACGTCATCGCCTCATCCATGATGACGTAATGGGAGTAGGTCTGCCCGCTGCGACCGCCGGGGTTGCCGGGCAACGGCACCTCCTCGCTGTTGCGAATCAGGTAAGGAGGGTAGTACGAGTGTGCATGGACCTGATCGTAGTACCCGAAGAATACGTCAAAGCCGTGCTTCTCGGGCACTCCCGTCGAGTCGCGGCCTCCGCAACCCCACTTGCCGAAGCCACCGGTGGCATAGCCAATCTCCTTGAGTATCGAAGCAATCGTTTGTTCCTCAGCCCGAAGCGGCGTCCCACCGTCATTGGCACGCACCGATGCGTGTCCCGTGTGCTTGCCCGTCATCAAGGTGCAGCGAAGCGGCGCACAAACCGGGGCTCCGGCCAGCGCCTGCGTGAAACGAATCCCCTCGGCGGCCATCCGGTCGATGCGTGGCGTATGGATTTTCGCGTTGCCCATGTGGGACAGTTCATAATAGGCTAGTTCATCCGACATGATGTATACGATATTCGGCGGTCGCTTGGGACTTCCGGAGGGAACCGCCGTTGCGGCATGAGCGGGCGCATCGGGGGCGCCCGTTGCTCTCGCGTACAGGGCCGCACCGGTGAGGCCCAGTGCTTTGATGAACTGTCTTCGTTTCATAATTCGATGTCCTCGGCTACGGTTTTGTTCTTCGGGATTCAGATTGAGGATACCTCATTGACGAGGCATCGTCAAATGTTGTGCATGAGGGTTCTGGCGCCGTGACGCTTCGGCCTTCCGGGCAAGAGAAGGCGTCCGGGAGCCTGACCAGTTCCCGCTCAAGGACGCCCGCGAGGCCATCGCCGAGATCAGGGGCGAATAGCACAAGATTTCCACTTAGGGCGGCCGGTCCGGCGGAGAGGACCTGAGGCCCTGGCTTATGACAGTCCTGCCGGTCCTTTTAGTGAGGACCGGCAGTTCCATTTTGTGGATCGGCGAAGAAATACGAGGTGAGATAGAATGTAGACGGCACGTTTTGTTCTGCTGGGCGTATTAGGGGTCTTTACCTCGATCGATTTCTATCTGCTCAGGCACCGCAAGGAACGTGAACGGCTCATCGAAAGCCGGGTCCTCAACGTGTTGGGTGTGGTCGCATACAACGCCTGCTGCTACCTCGTCGCGGCCCTGCCGCCTGCGGGCGGATGGGCACGTTGCCCCGTCTGGCTCGCGCATCCGGTCGTTCGCGCCGGTTTCGCTGTGGTGGGATCAGTCCTGATAGGTCTCGCCCTCGTATTGTTCTGCGTCTCCGTCCGGCAGAGAAAAGTCCTCGGCCTGCAGGACGTCCGGGCCGGATTGTTGACGTCGGGTGCGTACCGCCATTTCCGCCATCCCATCTACGCCGGGATGCTCTGGGTTTCCCTGGGTTTGGCGCTGGTCACCCGCAATCCGGACGGACTGTTGATGTTCCCCGTGGGTGCCGCCGGAATATAGTGGCGGTCCTTAGGGCCCTGGTGGGGTTGGCGCCCGGGAGGTCCGCTCCGCGACAGAGCGCTTCCGCCACGGCGCGGCGGGAGTTTACCGCTTTCGGGCCGCCGGCGTGGTGGTGTTGGGCGAGCGGTGCGATTCCGGCTCGTCCCGGCCGCCGACCCATACTTACGATCCTCGCCGCCGGTGGCCTCAAGGCGCCCAACTCCCTGCGGGCGTCTCCCCGGCAGGCTCGCGAAGGTCCGTAGCGCGCGCCGGAGGTTGCCCGAATCCGCCACTGTATGCCGGCCGCACCCTTCCCCGCGTTGCTCGGCATATTTGTCGTGCAAGCCCTGATCGAGGAAAAGTATGATATGGGCGTGCGGTTTCACGAACAGTACCGGCAATACCGGCAGACCGCGCGAATGTTCGGCCCGGCGTGGCTTTGGAGTGCAATTGTGGTGACCATCCTGCTGGTCGCCGGCTCCGGCTGGTGCGTTTGGAAATAAGCGATGGAATGGACAGACATCCTGCAGTGTTGGAAGACAGGCAACAAGCTTCATTTCGATGGAACCGCTTCCCTCCTGCGCGGGGAGCATGCGGACCCAAGCTATCCCACTATCGACGGCATTGTTGATTTCTGTCCTGGGCCGGGCGACAGGATCGCCACTGCCTACGACAAATTCGCTTGGCGTTACGATCCGTACATCACCGCCTCATCCGTCTCCGCGAGGATACTCGGCAGGATTGTCTGGGGGCGTGCCGACGACCGCGACCTGATGGAAGAGGTTCTGTCGCTCCTGCCGGACCGGTTCGACGGCGTGCTGCTGGACGTGCCCGTAGGCACAGGCG
>CAYFUB010000205.1:0-2199 GCA_964346195.1 uncultured Pirellulales bacterium | reverse complement strand
ATCCTGACCCCGTACACGGCCAAGAGCAGGCTGGTCACCGATGAATCCGGCCTCTGGGCCACGCTCAAGCGATACGATGTGGGCTGGTTCGGCATCAAGCCCTTCGCCAGCAACTCCGTTTTCAAGGGCGACAGCTCTCCCAACAGCCCGCATTTCGAAGAGGACAACAAGATCGCCCGCCTGGCCATCCGCTACATTCTCTGCAACCCGGCCATCACGGCGCCGATTCCGGGCATGATCAGCGTCCAACAGGCCGACAACATCGCCCGGGCCGTAAAGGAGCGTCGCGTACTCGACCTGACGGAGAAAGCCGAGCTCGACGAGGCCATGGACCGCGCCTGGGCCTCGCTGCCGCCCGACTACCAGTGGCTGAAGAGGTGGGAATACGTGTAGACTGGCCTCTCGCGCGGACGGTTGTTTAAGGGAGACGATCCTTGCAGCGACGGGACACGGAAAGAAGTGGAAGGCTGCGCGGCGCGGCCTCCAGCCGCAACCAAAAATGCTTGCCAAGAAGACAAGATGTTGCGCCTTTGCGGTGCAGTAAACTGATTGCGTTCGCGGCAGCGATGACATTGGCCGTGCTGAGCTGCCATTCGACAACACCCCCGCAGCCCGGTGCAATCCAGACACGCTCCGCCACGGGACCCGTGGCGGAGCCCGCTGACGCACCTCCGCCCCTGGTAATCGACATGGATGAGCCCCTGCTCCTGGCCGAACCTGCTGAGCAGGCGGAGGCTTTGGCCGTCACTGGCGGCACCGACAATGCCACCTGTCTTGTCTGTCACGCCAACTACACAGGCGAAAGCCTGGCGGCGCGTCACGCTGAGATCGGAATGGGCTGCGCCGCCTGCCACGGGGAATCTCTTGCTCACAAAAACGATGAGAACAACACGACTCCTCCCCAGACCATGTTCCCGACCGAAAAGATCGACCCCTTTTGTCGGCGCTGCCACAGCTCCCATGACGTCGCGCCGGGCAAAGTCGTGGTCCGTTGGCTCAAGAGCGAGACAAAGAGCACGGATTCTGACAACATCGCCTGTACAGTCTGTCACGGCAACCACCGGATGAAGGTGCGTACGGTCATCTGGGACAAGCGTAACGGCAGGCTCCTCAGAACAAACCGAGAGGATTGACAGAAAAACCGGCTCATCGCACGCTGTGTCCGAATTCAAGCGAGGCCGCGCGGGGCCCTCGAGGAAGACCCTTGCGGGCGGGGAGCCGACGTGGACATGGTTCCTGACGGTTGGCAGGTCCGAATCTCCGGCCACGGGTCTCCCCTGTCCGCTGATGGCCGTCCCAAAGGAGAGACTCACCAGAAACCAGAGCAAGTGGCCGAAGTCGCGCGTTACCGACCGGCCATCCGCTGCCTTTTACGGGTAGAGAAGACAGATCTATGGCCTGGAGAATGCGTTATGAAGAAGATCCTGCTCATATCTGCAGCTTTGGCTGCCCTGCTGTGGCTCAGCGGATGCGTCGTTTCGTGCGAGCACTACAGACATCCGAGGCATCCTCGGGTCATTTACGCCCCACCCCGCGAGATCGTCGAAGTGATCGAGGTTCCCGGGCCCCGCCCGAGAGCGCCTCGACATCGCTGGCAGCCGCACCCATAGCGGTGACCTGTCAGTTCCGGCCCGGGATTCGCCCGCAAAGGAACCCGAGGACCGGCGTATGTCCATTCTTGTCCGTCCCCGCGCTTTGCGATAGACTGCCTCCTGACGATGCAAGCCGACCCTCACGATCCAGTGCCAGAAGAGTCGGCGGCATTGGCTAGGCACGGGTGAATAATCGGAAAATGTCATCGGTGCTTCTGAGCGGCTACGGCAATCGCGTTTTCGTTTGATGGATGGGGACAAGAGATGGAAAAGACGAATGGAGCCGGAATCTCGATCGGCGCGCCGGCATTGATGTTCTTGTTCCTGGTCGAATGCGGCAGTGCGTAGGCGAGCGACGGCGACCGATACTTGAGGGCCGTGCGCGACTTCGCCGACGCAATCCTGGAGCATGGCCGAGACACGTACGGGGACAAGCATACCCCGCTGTTCGTCGACGGGCTTCACGTCAGAACGCTCGAGCCGACGACATGGCGGTGGCAGGACCAGACGTGGATTCCGTCGAATTTCGCCAGCCAGCAGCCACTGCTGCGCACGCTCGATGGGCTGACGGCGTTGACCGGCGAGCAGACGTACCGCCAGGGGGCGG
>CAYFUB010000204.1:0-13605 GCA_964346195.1 uncultured Pirellulales bacterium | reverse complement strand
CAGACCAAGAATGCCGAAGGCTTGCAGGAAATTTTCCACGACTATTTTGGGTTTCCCATCGAGATTCGGGAATTTGTAGAGCAGTGGATAGAGCTTCCGCAGGAGTATCGGTGCCGGCTCGGGCGCTCTGCCGAAAACGCAACGGTGGGCTCGACCGTGATTGTGGGCTCCCGTTTCCTGGAGTGTCAGCAGACGTTCAGGATTAGGATCGGGCCCATGAGCTTCCTTGACTACGAGCGTCTGTTGCCCGGCCGTGACAGTATCGGTCGGCTGATCGCCTGGGTCAGAAATTATGTCGGAGACGAGCTGGGCTGGGAGCTCAACTTCGTGCTGAACCGTGAAGATATTCCGAAGATCCGGTTGGGCAGGCTCGGGCAACTGGGATGGTCGACATGGCTTGGCGGCAAGAAGTTCGCAAAGGATGCCGATAATCTTGTGCTGCGGAATCTATGTGCACAGCCGGCTATGATGCCCCAGCACCGGACCGATATTGACAGACCTGGGGAACCGGCGATAATGGCTGGTGCGCCGGCGCCATCATATCGTCATCGTGAGGGGACCGAAAGAGCGTGAGCACGAGCGACAAGACAAACTTGGAAAGCCGTATCTCCGAGACGGCGCGACGCCTGCGTCTGATTCAAGTCGATTTCGCAGACGATAGTCAACAGACGCGGATGGACTATCTGCGCGAGGAAATTGAACGTGCCCTGAAAACGGTCTTGCCGGAGCAGCGCAAGGCGTTCCTGGAGGGACTGATGGATCGATTCCCCACCGGCTATCTCGACGCGCTGCTGAACGGCAAACCGTTGCAGATTCAAGAGGGGCCCGACGTGGAAGTGGAGCCTGTCAAGGACCCGGAGGTCGCGGTTTGGCGCCTGCTGGAAATGGCTGCGACACTCTCCGCCGAGCAAAGAGAATCGGTCGGGAATCGTTTGCAGGAGGCCGGTTTGATTCCCCGCCTGGCGGCTCAGGCTTGTTCCGACGAGCTGATCGGCGATCTGAGACAGAAACTCCAGCTCGGCGATGATGCAGAAGTCAAGGCAGAGCGGCTTACGGTACTGGTCAATCTCCTTGCAGACTTCGTGCTCAAGCTTGAGCCTCTGGTCTGGAACACGTGGCGCACGTTATCGCCCCGGTCCGGCCTTCGGCCGCCGGCGACCCTGCAAAAGACGTTGGCCCAATTCCTCTGCGACGATTCGCAGGAGCCGCCGCAGAAGGCCGAACATGATCTCAAGATGCTGCAACGACTTGTGGCCGCCATCGTCACTGCCGTGGGCGGAGTGGGCAAGCAGTTCGGAAAACGCCACCTCGCGCGGTTCTCACCCGCGGAGATCTCCGCCTTGGTCCGAATGGAGCATGGGAGCGTCTTTGTCAGCCACGAAGTGAAATGCTGGCGCAAGTATTTCGAGCTGGCCGAAACACTGACCGAGGATTCGATCGAGATGGAGTTGAGAAAAGCCCTTGCCGATTATGCCGAGTCTTTGATAAAAGGACTGGATCGGTGACCTCTGTACAAGGCGATACGCTATGATGATAGAAGGCGAAATTCATTGGTGTGAGGGTCTTTTCCTGCAACCTCACCATCTCCAATACATGCAAAGGCAGATCCTTGGGAAGTTCGCCAGAGAACGTCGCACGCGCTGGAGTTACTCATACGGTGTCGCGGAGGCCCGGCTTTCCGATGACCAGTTGGAAAATATGCGGGTCTCCTTTGACCGGCTGCGCGTGATCATGCCGAGCGGCGTCGAGGTGAACGTCCCTGATAACGCGACCGTCCCGTCACTCGATATTAAGGAGGCGTTCGCCTCGACCGGCACGGCGCTGACCGTGAGCCTGGGGGTGCCGTTGTGGTCGGCTTCCCACGGCAACGTGATTGACGGAGGCACAGAGCAGGGGTGGCGCGCCAAGCGCATGTACTGCGTGAACGAGACGGAAAGAGTTGACGAAAACACGGGCGATAATCCGCAGCCGATCCTCGTTCGGCAAATAAACGCGAGGCTGTTGCTGGACAGCGATGACCGCTCGGACCTGGAGGTGCTGCCGCTGCTGAGGATTGTCCGTGCGGCCGGAGAAGAGCTTGGACTGCCCCGGCGGGACCCGCAATATATTCCCCCGTGCCTGGTTATCACTGGCTCACCGGCGCTGGCGGAGCTGGTCCGAGACATGACGAACCAGGTGATGGCGAGCCGGAACGAGCTGGTGGTCCAGATCAATCGCGGGGGGTTCAGCGTCGAGGCCATGCGCGGCGTCCAGTTCGAGCAGATGCTTCGCCTCCGGACGCTCAATCGATTCAGCGCGCGGCTGGGGGTCCTCATGCAGGTCCCACACAGTCTTGCGCCGTTCGAGATGTATCTGGAGCTGAGACAGCTTCTGGCGGAGCTGGCCGCGTTGCGTCCCGAGCGTGACCAGTTCGAGACCGTCAATTACGACCACGACAATCCCGCCGTGGCTTTCAAGGAGGTTTGTGCCAGGATTCGGGGACTGCTCAAGGGGGCCGTGGCGGCGCGGTTCCTGAAGGCCGCCTTCACCGCGGTTCCGGAGCAAAATATCCTGGCGGCGGATCTGACCGACGAGATGCTCGCGTCCGCAAACCAGTATTTCCTGGCCATCAAGACGAAGCAGGACCCGTCGGAACTGGCGAAGTTGGTGCTGGACCGCGACCGGTTCAAGCTCATGCCCCAGAGTCTGGCGAGCCAGCGCGTATTCGGTATCCAGCTCGCCCAGGAATTGTATCCGCCGATCGAGCTTCCGGCGCAGGTGGGGCTGCACTACTTTCGATTGATACCTGGTGAAAGCGCCCGGCTCTGGGACCGCGTCCGGCAGGACAAATCGCTCGCCGTGCGGTGGCCGGGTCTTGAATCCTCGGACTATGAGATTACACTGTACATGACAATTCCAAGTACGGATGCAACGTAAATGACACTGCTTGAACTTTGTGAGCCGCTTTTCCAGTATGCAGCGCGACTGAGTCGATCGGCGCGAATGGGTCGCACGCCCGAAATGAGCGAAGTGCGCAGCGACATAGAGAAGATTCTCCAGGGAATGAAGGCCGAGGCGTCTGGCGACGCCGAATTGCGCCGTCAGCACGAAAAGGTGGAATTGCCTCTCACTTTCTTTGTGGATTTCATGATCAAAGAAAGCAATCTGAGTTTCGCGGCCGAGTGGGTCGAGCTTGCTCGCGCGAGAAACGAATTAGCCGGTGACGAGAAGTTCTTTGACCTGCTGGATGCAGACCTGGCCGACCCGAGTGACGCGGCCACGCAAAGGCTGGTCATCTATTACACGTGTATCGGCTTGGGATTTCGCGGAATCTACACGGGGCAGCCGGAAAGCATCCTGAAGCTGATGTCGCAGCTTTCGGCTCGTATCTCCGGCATGATGGATGCCGATGAGAAGTCTAACGTTTGCCCGGAGGCCTACGAGAATGTAGACACCCGAAACCTCGTTGAGCCCCCCGGTGCGAAGTTAGCGGGAATCGGAATCGCGCTGATAGGACTTCTTATTGTCTGGAGCATCGCCTATCTGTTCCTGTTCCTGAGGACCTCGTCGGGAGTGGCCAATGCGATCGACACGATTGTGGGGTATCATGCAGCATCGTCAACTGTTTCTGAGTCATCGCGCGGTGATAACAAGTAAGCAAGAGAGCCTGTAGCAATATGACACGTGGGATAACCGCATTTACGAATCTTCCGGCGCCGCTCAAAATCGGACTGCTCGCCGTCTCTGGTGGTGGCATTCTGGCGGGCCTGGGACATCTTCTCTCGCCCGGCGTATTCTGGGTCATCCTCATCGGACTGGCCGTCGTCGTTCTGCTGCTCGTTTCGTACTGGCGTCTGTTGATATGGTTGAACAAACGCAAGGTCGCTCCGATGGAGCGCGACCTTCTAAAGAGCACCGCCGTGACGCCGCACGGCATCAGCGACCCGGCAAACGTGGCAAGGCTGGACGACTTGCGAAAGAAGTTCGCGGAGGGGGTCCGGAAGTTCCAAAGCGCAGGCAAGAGTCTTTACAGTTTTCCGTGGTATGCCATCGTCGGCGAACCGGGTTCGGGCAAGACAGAAGCTATACGGCACTGCAACGTCGGTTTCCCTCCGGGCTTACAGGATGAGTTTCAAGGCACGGGCGGCACGATCAACATGAACTGGTGGTTCACGGACCACGCGGTGATTCTCGATACGGCCGGTCGGTTGATGTTCGAAGAGGTCGAGACCGGCGGCTCGAAGGAGTGGAAAGAGTTTCTGAGCTTGATGAGAAAATACCGTCCACGTTGCCCGATCAACGGGCTGCTGCTCGTGATCCCTGCGGATAGTCTCATCAAAGACACGGCCGATCAAATCGAGCAGAAAGCGTCCAAGATTGCCCGGCAGTTTGATATGATCCAGCGGACGCTGGACGTGCGGTTTCCCGTCTTCGTCGTCGTGACGAAAAGCGATCTGATAAACGGGTTCCGGGATTTCTTTGACGACCTGCAGGACCCGCAGCTTCAGCACCAGATCCTGGGCTGGTCGAACCCGGCACTGTTGGATGAGCCCTTCAACACCGAGTTTGTGGACCAGCAGGTCAAGGCGATCCAGGGGCGTCTGTTTCGGCGGAGGCTCGCGCTCCTGCACCAGGTCGTTTCTGAAGATCGCGGGACGGAGAGGACGCGGACGGCCGACGCACTGTACGCGTTTCCACAGAGTCTGGCCAAGATAGCGCCGCGTATGGCCCGGTACCTGGAACTGATCTTCAGTGTCGGCAGCCGGTGGTCCTGTAAACCTCTGTTCTTTCGGGGCATTTACTTCACGTCGTCAATGAGAGAAGGCTCGGCTCTGGACGAAGACCTTGCGGACTCATTGGGAGTACCCATCGATTCGCTTCCGGACGGACGCGTGTGGGAACGCGACAGGGCCTACTTTCTCCGCGACCTGTTTGTCAGAAAGATTTTCCGCGAACAAGGGCTCGTTACCCATGCCACAAATGCGAACAGGCTGCACCGACGTCGGAAAGCCGCCGTGTTGATTTCGGCCGCCGTCAGCGTTGTTTTGCTGCTCTTCTTTACGTTTTATGCTGCAAATCAATTCAACCGGAGCATCGGGGAGATCAGGGATTACTTTGGGGGTCTTGCGGCCTTGATGCCGGAGGGTGATCCGAGTGAGGCCGGGAATCAATT
This sequence comes from uncultured Pirellulales bacterium, assembly GCA_964346195.1. Taxonomy (GTDB): domain Bacteria; phylum Planctomycetota; class Phycisphaerae; order Sedimentisphaerales; family Anaerobacaceae; genus PLanc-01. Next base: position 8,453 of record CAYFUB010000204.1, on the reverse strand, counting down.
TCGGACGATCATGGAGGTTGGTGAGGGCAGTTACAGGTATGTCGGCCGTAACGGCGTGCCGGGAATGTCGGATGACGTCACGAGAGCAAATCTCTCTTCGCGGCTCGCCGGCGCCGTCGACCGGTGGAATCGAAAGGGCGTGCCCTGGATTTTCGCCCCCGCCGCGAAGCTTGCCAGGCGCACTACGCCCGAGAAACTCAATGAGGCCCAAGCTGTGCTCTACGAGCTCGCCGTCCTGCAGCCTTTCACGCAGGCCGCCCGGGACATGATGTCCACGCAGGAGAAGGGCGACTGGACCTACCAGAATCCGGCGACCCGGGCGCTGCGCCAGTTGGTTGAGATCAAGGCGAACAAGCCGCTGAATGCCGAAGGCGCCTATTCCGCAAGCACCTTTCTGGAACCGTTCTTCGAATACGTCTTTCGATACGATGAGGACACCGAGGACGAGGAGGACTTCAAGAAACGAATGAGAGTGTATGCCGAAGACAAGGCGGAACTGCATCGGCCGCTGGCGTTCATCTATGACCAAGATTGGCCGCCGGCAGCGCTGGGAAGCTCTTCGGATGCCCCGGATCCGGGAATAGAACGCGGTGTAAGGCTCTTCAACGAGTATTGGACGGACCCCAATCGGCTCAGCGCGCGCAGCCAGGACTACGCTCAGGTCAGAATGATAGAGGAGCTCGGAGCGGCCCTTGAGGATTTCAACGACGCCGAGCAGTCTATTCTCTCTCTGCAGGCGCGTTTTCCAGGCGCGCCGGACAAACCGTATACGGCCGAGCAATTGGGTGAATTTGCCCGTGGCTGGCAGTCAGGCTTCGCAAGGCTGAAGAAAGCCAGAGATACTGTTGACCGCTATAGTCGCACCCTTGAGACCGGCGCTACTCTGGAAGCTCTCTGGACCAAGGCCGCCAATACGGCCATGCAGGAAATCGACGAGAATTATGAGTTCCTTCTGAGCGAACTGAAGGGCGCTGAACCGAAGGACTTCCTCCGGGGCGTTCACGATACACTCGACGCCACTCACCGGCAGATAAGAGAGAGGCTAAGCAGGGGCGAGTTTGCACAACGGCTCGTGCGGCTGGACCAAAGGTTCTGCGCCGAACTCCAGGGCAGGGGACGTTTGTACGATATCCGCTTCGAAATGTATTCAAGAGCCGACAGTCACCTGGGAGAGATCCGTGGCACATACGCCCTGAGTGAGGTCGCCCACGCGATCCAGAACGTCGAGAAAACCGTTGCCGACTCGCGTCAAGAAGTCAGCAACTTGCTCACGCTGGACCCGACCGCTTTTCGTTTCCAGGAAACGTCCGCTCTTTGCGGGCTCGCTCTCACGTTGGCTGAGAAGCGACACCTGCATCACGTCCTGAAGGCCGGCTTGGATGCTGCTCCCAAGAGCGCGGAGGAGCTCGAAAAGCTGATAGAAAGCGCCGCGACATGGGACTGGAAGGGGATTCCCCCGGAAACGATCGACAAAAAATACGATCCGCAGGCCGGCGGGGCCGTGGTGGCCGGCTGGAGGTCTCTCGGTGAGACCTTGAAGAAATACGAGCTGCCCGAAGAAGAGGTCCTCGGCAAGGCGTACGAAGATGCAGACGGGATCTATACGGATTATGTCAGGAGATGCCTTGACGACTACTGGCTGGGCCGTGTGCCGGAGGATGCGGTCCGGGCAAAGGTCAGCCGCGATTCGCAGCGCTTCAGGGATCTGATTGTCAGGGAGGTGTTTGACGAGCTGGATAATCTGGGCACATCTCTGGAGAATGCACTGGCTCAGTTCGGTGATCCCGTCCCGCAAGGCAGCGAGAGGGCCAAACAATTCCGGGCCAGCCTGGAGGGGATCAGAGAGAGATACAAGTCCGAGCGAATCTATGACACCTCGCGGTCTGTTCTCGCCAAGTGGAGGGAGTTAAGCGGCGATGTGTGGGCCACGCGCAGGACCCTGTTGGGTATGCCGCCCGCCGATCTCCGAGAGGATTATATGCCTTTTTCCTATCGGCTCCATGCCGAGTTTGTGGATGCCTACTGGGCTGAGCTGACCTACAGCTTGTTGCGTCAACTGGTGACTCAGGCTCAAGAGGAAGGACACCAAGCGTTTCGCGAATTGAAAACGAGCTACGGGGGCAAGTTCCCACTGGAACGGGACAGTCAGACCGATATGACCCCGGAGGAGCTCACCCGAACCGCCTCGTTGTTGAGCCGGGTCCGTCCGCAGGAGAAGTTCAGCGCCAATACCATCGGCGGGGGCGCCAAGACGGGCCTCGAAAAAGTGGATCCGTTGTTCGCACAATTGCAGGGGATCCAGATGCCGCCCAACGACAGCGGGTGGTTCGAAAGGGTGGAACGGACCTTTGAAGCGCTGCCCCGGGTAAACGAACCTTACTATTGCAGGGTCACTCTGTTGAGCGCCGCGGAACAGGACCGCCTGGTTCGGGCGGACGAGCAGCTTCTGCTTCCCTTCTTCAGGAAATTCAGGCTTCTCCAGGGGACGGACACCAGCAAGCAGCTCAGAACGAGTTCACCGACCGACGTGCCTGTGGATGACCTGATCGTGAAATATCCCGGTCCACCGGTCCGCGTAGAGTTCTATAAACTTGCCAGTGACGCCGAGCCCAGTACCGGCGTGACGTTTCCGGAGCCGTGGGCGTGCCTCAGAATGCTGCGTCTGTGTCATGACGGGCGAAAGAGCGGATATGTCAAGCTCAATGTCAAAGGTGAGGAAGGGCAGGGCGGGGTATTTTACCTGCTGCTCGAATTTTTTGCCGACAACCAATGCTCACACAAGGTCGATATGCCGACTCCCGATCAGTGGCCGTCACTCAAACAGTAGGAGTTGTATCGGTTTTGGCCTCCATTCTGAAAAGAATCGTGCAGCGTTTGAATGCCAGGGAACGCAGCGGCCCGGCGGAGAAGGTGTTCGCGGCGGCGTTCGGCAAGCATCCGGGCTGGGACGACCATATTGATGATATCGGTCTCGATACCGACGTCCTTATTGCCGTCAAGCACATACTCTATGTCCGGGGCATTGGCGGCAATATTGACGCAGGGACCTGGGACAAGCTTGAGCGGGAGCAACAGGCCGAGAAGTTCGGACATGTTTTCGCATGGCAGTTGAACGGAGACGTCGTTGTCGGGCGCTTGTGGTCCTCCCGTGACGGTAAGGGCCGGACGAGCTACCCGATGGTCGTCTGTGTCCAATGTTCTCGGGCACCGCTTGCGTGGGTGTTCCAGAACGTTGTGCCTCGCCTGGAAAACATTGAAGCAGCCTGTACTGCTTCTACTTCAGCAGATGACGTTCGAAAGATCATGGAAGACGCTCAAGGCCAGCTACGGCGGCTGACACGGCCGTGTGAGCCCGTACCCAATCCCCCGGCGGTTTCCTCACGCGTGTTGGCGGAGCTCGCGGCGCTGCCGGAGATGGGCCCAGACCGCCAGGGCCTCCACCGCGTCTTATATCATATTGAGCGTGAGGTCGTCGAGGTCCGTCACGGGACGGACAATCGCGAGCGTTTGCGGCCAACCCTCGTGCGAGTCCCCGCGTCTTCTCCTGCCTCCATGGAGAACATGCTTTTGTGGTTCCGCTTTCTGCTGGCCAGGTTTGGCGCTGATACGCCCGTTCTCGTACTCGTGCCCGTGCGGAACCCGTGGATCGACATGGTTATAGGTGAGCCGACGGACGGACATCTGTTTTGTCTGCGAGCTTCGGCCGGGGCCGTCCCGCTTACAAGCAGCGTCCCTTATCGTATGGATGCAGAATACGTGGGGCGTGTGAACCGACTTATCGATGATGCATAGAGGCACACTCATGCCCGCCCGGAATCCGCGGATCGACATGGTTATGGGTGAGCCGGCGGGCGGACATCCGTCTTGTCCGAGTATTTTGAGTACTACCACTACGAGAGGATCCACCAAGGCCCCAATCGGATCATTGAGCCGCAGCGTCAAGCCCATCTGGGCGACATCGTGGGCATAAACGTCGCCTGACGTAAATGAGTAAATCATCTGCACGCCGGACGGGGCCGCAGAGTGGAGGCCGTCGCCAGAGACATTGACGCCGGGGGGCCTCAGGGGACCCCAAAGCTGGTCTGCCGGGCCTGGGGTCCCTTGCCCGCACCGCGGATTATCGGTCGCCGGCGAGATAACGCACTTCGGCGGCGGACAACGCACGATTGTAGATGCGGAAGTCATCAACAGAGCCGAAGAAGTACGCATCGGCGGCATACTGCGACCTGCCGATCCAGTTCTGGGTCGTGTTGCCGAGGTCCTTGGGCAGCAAGGCCGTAGCGCCCGAGACGATTCGCTCGCCGTCGACATACAGAGTGATTGTCATGGCCTGGCTGTCGATCGCGACGGCCGCGTGGTGCCAGCCAACGGTCATGACGCCCGGGCTGTTCACAATCTGCTCGTTCACCGTGGCCGAGCGGATCCCAAACCGCATGTTGCCGGCAGTCCCTTGGCGGGGGCACAGGAACATGTAGCTTGAGGTGCCCGAGCCGAAGTCGAAGATCCGCTGCCAGGCGCCGTTGCCGCCGGCGAAGTAGACGTGCGTGGCAACGGTCGTGTCGGTCAGCGAAGAGATCAGCGTGCCGATGGGCAGGTCCACGTAGGCGTTGGTCCCGTTCAAGACCAGGGCCTGCCCGGCGTAACCGACGTCATAGCTGGCGTCGCCACTGATGGTGCCGTGGCGGTTGTTGCCGGACGTGTCCTGGACGTTTCCGTCCATCGTGTAGAGGGCAACCAGGCCGGTCGTGCCCGGGTCGGTGGGACTGACGGCCTGGGGCGCTAGGGCGTAGAGGCGGATGTCGTCGATGAACACGGTGCCGGCCCCGCCGCCCTCGACGCCAATCGTCAGGGTCTTGACGTTCTCAAGATTGACGCCCGTGGCGGCCAGGGGGATCGCCCACTGCCTCCACACGGGCAGCGCCGTGGCGGCATCGTTGTCGAAGGAGACCTTCGTGCCGTTGATCTTCAGGTACAACGGGGCCGGCGTGTTGGTCACCTGTCCGCGGAAGTACAGGACGAGGGTCGTGACTCCATGCGCCGTCCAGTCCTGAGGCGGGTCAAAGGTGCGCTCGGCCTCCGAGTACGCGGGCGCGACCGTGTTGTCATACATCAGGGGCATCGACTGCCTGCCGCTGTGGACAATCGTTCGCTCGGCAAACGGCGGGTCTGCATAGCCGACCTGTGAGCCACCCTTCGCCGCGTTCTCCCAGCCGTCGCTCCAGGTCTCGTAGATGCGCGTGCCCGTATCCTCCTGGTCGTCGTAGCTCTCGAAGTCATCGACGACCGCATACTCCTCGGTCGTGAAACTCCATACCTCACCTTCATAGGGACCGGCGCCGCCGACTTCGTCGATCCTCCAGGAGTAGGTGGTCGCAAAGTCCAGAGAGACAGGTGTGTAACTGTGCTCGGCCGTGGTGTCAACCAGGGCCATGGCATTTGCATCCGCTCCGAAATAGACCTCATGCGACTCGGCTTCCCGGCCCGTCCGCCAGGTCAGCGAGGCATCGATAGCGACGCCCGTCGCGCCGTCCGCGGGCTGCGGCTCAAAGGCCTGGAGTGGAACGTAGAAGAATCGAACCTCGCTCAGACCGGTCTGCGGCACCATGCCGCCCCAGTTGGCGTTGATGGTCAGCTTGACGAACCTGGCCTCCACGTCGCCGAAATCGACGGTCGTATTCGCCGTATAGGTGGGCGTGCCGGTCGCCTGGGCGAATTCGGGCACGCCTTCCAGGACCGTCCAGGTCTGGCCGTCGGCCGAATACTCGATGGTGACGTCCCTGGCCCCCAAGCCGAACATGGTCTCGATCTCCTGGTTCGCGTTCCAAACCCACAGCTCGTGGAGCTTGTAGACCTTGTCGAACTCGTACTGAATCCAGGCGGGCTTGACTGCGTCGCTGACCCACATCTTCGTGGACTCGGTGGAGTGTTGGTCGTCGGCGTTGAGGCCGGAGCCGTTGATGGTGTTCTGCGGCCCCATGTTGTTCCCCGAACCGGAGGCCGTGGCTGTCACGGGTGCCACCGGGTACGCGAACGGCTCGGCGGTGAAGCTCCAGACGTCGCCCTTGAAAATCGTGTTGTCGGGGGCGGCGTTCACTTCGTCAACGCGCCAAAAGTACGTCCGGCCGTATTCGAGCAGACCATCCGGATCATACATCGTGCCCGACTGCCCCTGACTGGCCAGCACGCCCATCGGATTGGCCCGGTCGGCGCTGGTGACGTCGTCCAACGAGGCGCCAATGTATACATCATGCGAGGCGGCGAAGCCGCCGGGCGTCCAGCCCAGCACAACATCGCGCGGCACATCGACGGCTCCGTTCTGCGGCTGAGGATCGGCCGCGATATCGAGCCCCGGCATGCCCTTCTGGAAGATGGCCATCACCTCGTCCGCCGACAGCTCACGATCATACATCGCGACCTCGTCGATGCTGCCGAAGTACTGCTGGCCGCCGTTCGAACTCGCCTCGGCGCCGACCATGAGCGGCCAGTTGTTCGGATTGATGTCCACCTGCCCGGTGGACTGGGCCTCGCCTTCCCGTGTGCCATCCACGTACATGCGAAGCGTCTTGTTGGCGAACGTGCCCACGATGAAGTGCCATTCGTTATCGGCGACCACGGTCGTCCCATCGACCAGCGAGGTGGTGTTGTTGACGAAGAACTCGAGCCGCGGGAGACCGACGTTCTGAGTCAGGACCAGATCGAAACCACTCGTCTGCCACTGGGATTTGTCGATCACGCGCGCCCAGTTGGGGACCGTCGTGGCCTTGACCCAGGCCAGCAGACTGACCGCGGCAGTGACATCGTACTGGGGGATCTCCGGGATCGTGACGTGCGAGCCGCCGACGAACTCCAGCGCCGTGCCCTTGGGGCCCGGGACCCAGGCGGCGCCGCCAACGACAGTGCCGGGGTTGTTGTAGCTGGAGAGGTCCTTGACCGTCGTGCCGGCGCCCTCGTCGAGGGGCAGGTACAGGACCAGGGATTTGTCGGCAGCCCAAGTCTGCGCGGCCGTCAGGCTCAACGCCACTGCAATGATTAGTCGCGACTTGCTCATGGTGGAACCTCCTTCCAATTCTCCTCGTGTCAACGTGCCGCTGCCAATGATGCCTTGGCCATCAGTCGGACCGCCCGCGATGTCCCATTTAACCTCGTAGACTGTCCTCCTGCACGGTACAGGTTCCATCATACTCAAGTACCGCACCCAATTGCAAGAGTCCTGGCCATCAATTTAGCGTGTTCTTCCGTCAGAATCTGTCATTCTGCCGAAGAATCCGGAGTTTTACTGCTTTCTCGGCATCGTAGGGTGCAAGTATTATGTGATCGTAAGTGCGTATGGATACTGGCTTTGTGCAGTCGACTGACGAAAGCGCTTGCCTGCCGTCCCTAGGTCCATCAGCCTCTCGGAACCATGAAAGAGAACCTCCGACCAACGCTTGTGGCGTGCCTGGCATATTGTGTCGACAAAGGGCTCTGGAATCCGTCAAACTACCACCACGAAGTCCGAGCCGCTGTTGCCGGATGACTCAGCCATCTTGGCAGTATCACCACTACCATTCCCCTATCTGTCGTTGCCATCATCGCGGCACACTCTCTCTTCTGGACAGCAAGTCACAACAAGAAGCGCCCTCGATCATAGTCGTGGTACCCCTGAGAATCGACCGTTTTCTCGTGAATTCAGCCGCCACGAGGCGGTTCGTCGCCCGCTTGACAGACGCTGTTGGCAGCATTCAATTTGCGCGGGCTCGTCCCATTCGGTTTTGTCCGGAGCAGGTCTTGCCGCTGCCCCCCGATTCTCGCTTGCCGGTCATCTCGCCGCTTCGCAGCGGAGAACGACTGCTGCTTCTTTGAGGCCCTCGGACTCCGCCTTCAACGTGATCGCTCCCGTCCGATCCGGCTTCGCCCGGACAATCACCAGGCAAAGACCGTTGAAAGCGTTCCGCTCTCTGGACCGGAAGGACTCGAAGCTCGTCGGGTCGCCGTTGTCGGTGGCGACGATCTCGCCCGGGCCGTCAATAGAGAAACGCACGCGGTTCTCCGCGCGGGGCACGAGGATGTCGTCTTTGTCCACGATCGTGACCGTGATGAAGGAGAGATCCTGGCCGTCAGCGGCGATCGTGCTCCGATCCGCCTTCGCCAGGAGCTGGGCGGGCGGGCCGGCGGTCCTCGTCACGTCCATGGCCCACTCCTTGCCTTCCTTGCAGGCCACGACCTTCAGCTCACCCGGCTGATATGTGACGTCGTCCCAGCGGAGGCGGTATTCGTATCGGCCTTTGGTCTTCTTGCCGAGGGACTTGCCGTTGAGGAACAACTCGGCCTCATCGCCGGAGGTGAAGACGTGCGCCGGCGTGACCTGCCCGACGCGCTGCGGCCAGGTCCAGTGCGGCAAAATATGGGCCATCGGGAGATCGGGCCGCCAGTGCGATTGATACAGGTAGAACCGGTCCTTCTTGAATCCGGCC
>CAYFUB010000203.1:0-3678 GCA_964346195.1 uncultured Pirellulales bacterium | reverse complement strand
CGTCATTCTGAGCGAAGCGAAGAATCTGGGCTGCGGACTTGAGCAACCTCTCCGGCGGCGGCCAGATGGTTCGCTTCGCTCACCATGACAAGTCAGAGTGCCGTTTTGAGATAGTTTCTAGGGGTGCTGTCCGGTAAGTGATGTGAAATTCTGCCAACTGGCGTGGGCAACGTATCCGGCAGATAGGGGATCCGGGAGAATTCGGGGGACGCCTTGCTCGTCTCAGTCACACAGTGAACAGGGTTTGCCACACTCCGGACTAACTGGCGCGAATTATCTGTCCCGACAACCTGCTTTGGGCTCGGTCCGCGCGGACGGGCAAACCAAGGCCGAGACCCTCGTCGCGCCTCCAGGCTGTGGCAAGTCTTCGCCGCAACAGAACAAGCAGCAACGGATCGCGGCGGGGACCGGAGCGGGAACGGTACGGGCACGGCGCATCCGTTGTTTCATCCGTTGCCTCTCGTAGTACCCGACCCGCGGCTGGTTCACGCTCCGGGACGGCGGAGCGGAGGGAGCCAGCCTTGGCGGCGGTCTCGGGCCTTTTTTCGTCGGCCGTCGTCTATGTCGATGATTCCGTGCATCCCGGAGAACCAGCCCTTGAGGAACAAAAGACGTTCTGATAACCACGCGTATTGAAATCGCATCGGGTCTTGTGGTATTATGGGGGTCGCAGCATACAGGAGTAGTGCCCATGAAGACCAATCGGAGATCTCGGATTCGGTTCTACGGCCAAATGGGAGGATCGATCACGTCATCGCGTGAGCTTCGTGCTGGATTCACGCTGATCGAGTTGTTGGTGGTGATAGCGGTGATTGCCCTCTTGATGGCCATTCTCCTGCCGGCGCTGAGCCGGGCCCGGGAGCAGGCCAAGGGCACGCGGTGCCTGAGCAATCTCAAGCAGATCGGCGTGGCCATGCACGCCTACGCCGCCGATTACGATTACCTCCTGCCGCGGGCGGAGCTGCGTCCGGGGGGTCGCTATCTATACGGGTATCGACATGAGATGGCCGGTCCTGTTCATGCCCTACGTCGGGGGAACGTCCAGCTCGTTCCAGAACTACTATGAGCTCAAGATCTTCGACTGCCCGAGCTACCCGCTCAAGGAGCAGACGGTCGATTACTGCACCAACGCATTCGATCTGGAGGGCACGCTGACGGAATGTTTCGGGTTTACGAAGCTGGACGATTTCCCCCGCCATGGGACGACGATCTACCTGGCGGACTACGAGTACATTCCCAACGCGGGCCACATCAAGATCATCGTGAAAGACGATCCGCCGGATACGATGAAGGTCAAGATGCAGTCGCTGGATGCCTGGCACACGGATCATCTGCCGTCGGGCGGGGATAACACGCGGCGCGTGGCGCGCGACCGTCACGTCAAATGGCTCAACTGTCTCTTCATCGACGGCCATTCCGCCAAAATGAAACCCCTGGAAATCACGGCACACGATTACGGGCTGTCGCGCGAACAGTCGCAGTAGCGCGTCCGTGGCGCCGATTTCATCGGATAATCCGCTTGCGTTTGCGGGGCGGGTGCGTTAGCATATGATCGTCGGAACCTATAGATCGGCGATCGGGGCCGTTCCGGTTTTCTGCCACAGGAGGCACGGTCCATGTACAGCGTTGTGGCAAAGACTCTCCATTGCTGCCACCGGCAGGGCGTCTTGGGCGAGCGTCACCGGCCGGCAGATTCCCACATGAGGCATACTATTGAAGGAGGACCACCATGTGCGCGCGACAAATCTGTCTGATTGCCGTTATTCTGTGCCTGGCCTCGGTCACCGAGGGCGCGAAGATTCACTGGACCGGCGGCGGCGGCGACCGGCTGTGGAGCAATGCGAACAACTGGGAAGGCGGGAAAGTCCCGACCAGCGTCGATGAGGTCTACATCGACGTGCCGGCCGCGGCGGCCCCCAACGGCCCCATCATCCAGGACGGAATCGAGGCGCAGGTCCTCGGCCTGGGGTGTGAAGTGGCAGGCGAGCCGACGATGACCATGACCGGAGGGACTCTGGAGGTTGCCGATTGGATCTGGTGGGGTGACGGGGCCGACTCCCACGGGACGTTCGAGATGAGCGGCGGCACGATCACGGTCGTCGACGAACATGAGTTGGGCTGGGGCGGCGGCACGGGGACCTGGATCATGACCGGCGGCACGGTAAGCGCCGGACGGCTGATCATCCCCACAGCCACCGGAACTGCGGGGCAGCTCTATCTCCATGGCGGCACCTATATCGTCGGGAGCCGCGGATTGAGCATGACGGCCACCGGCCTGATCGATATCACCGAAGGCACGCTGCTGCTGGAAGGTGACAGGACGGCGGAGATCCAGGGATTCATCGACAACGCCCGGATCACCGCTTACGACGGCGTGGGATACCTCGACCTCGACTACAATGTCAGGAATCCGGACATGACGACCGTGACGGCGATTCCCCTCGGGCCCAAGGCCAACCGGCCCGACCCTGCCGACGGCGCCCGGATGGTGATGTCGCCGCTGCTCAGGTGGCAGGCCGGGCTTGACGCCATCTTGCACGAGGTGTACGTGGGCACGTCCCCCGATAATCTCACCTTGATGGGCCGCCAGCCCGGTCTCGTGTACTGGCACGCCCCCGGCCTGACGCCGGGCACCACCTATTTCTGGCGGATCGATGAGGTGGAGGCGGACGGCACGACCGTCCATACGGGTGACGTCTGGAGCTTCACCGCGCAAGCCCTGACCGCCTACTATCCCGACCCCGCGGACGGCGCCAATGAGGCGGCGCCGACGCCCGTGCTGAGCTGGCTGCCCGGGCAGTTGGCCACCGAGCACCATGTCTATTTCAGTGACAGTTTCGAGGCGGTCAGCCAGGGCGCCGCCGAGGCGGACAAGGGCGTGATCGAAGAGACGGTCTTCGCCCCGGGAGACCTCGAGACGGCCGCGGTCTATTTCTGGCGCGTGGACGAGACCACGGCCCTCGGCGAGACGCGCCCCGGCCCGGTCTGGGGGTTCGCTACCTTCGTGCCCGTGGATGATTTCGAGAGCTACAACGACGAGGAAAACAAAGGTACCCGCATCTACGAGACATGGATCGACGGCTGGACGCGCGACAACGGGGCCACGGTCGGCTACACGGACCCGCCGTTTGCCGAGCAGAAGATCGTGCACGGCGGCGGGCAGTCCATGCCGCTGGACTACAACAATATCGACTCGCCCTTCTACAGCGACGCCGAGCGGACATTCGAGACCGCCGAAGACTGGACCATCGACGAGGTCAACACCCTGGTGTTCTACGTCCGGGGCACAGCGGCCAACACCCCCGCCCCGATCTACGTCGGGCTCGAAGATACCTCCCGACGTGCCGCGACCATCGCCTGCCCTGACCCCAACATCGCGACGGCGGTGAAGTGGACCCGGTGGGCGATCCCGCTGAGCGACTTCGTCGGCGTGGATTCGGCCCGGATCAGGAAAATGCAGATCGGCGTGGGCAACCTCGAAGACCCGGCCCCGGACGGCAAGGGGATGCTCTACATCGACGATATCCGGCTCGTCAGACCGGGTCCCGTCCAGTAGCCGGCCCGGCCGTGGCAATATGATGTCCGCAACCATCATATTTTCGGCATCGGGGTGGTTCGTTACGGTGTGCATCAGTTTGTACCCGACCTGCGAGGCGTAAGCGCCGCATGGCGAGTTTG
>CAYFUB010000202.1:0-4662 GCA_964346195.1 uncultured Pirellulales bacterium | reverse complement strand
CGCGCGTCGGAATCGGGCCCCGGCACGAGGTAGTTGCCCACGTAGTTGAGCCGGGTCACGCTCTCGGCGTCCGCGTTGTAGCCCGCGTAGGAGCCGTCCCAGTTGTAAATCACGTTGTTGCGAAAATCCAGCAGCAGGCCATTCGGGTCCACGTCATGCGGGTTGGGACCGTCGTAGTTGCCGGGACGCGGATTGCGACCGCGATTGTGAGCGTATAAATTGTGGTGGTAGCTGTAGCGCGCCCCGCGGCAGCCGCGGATGAGCGACCCGAAGCCGTGATTCTTGGGGTTCAGCGCCTCCGTGATGAAGCACCACTGCACGGTCAGATCACTCAGGCGTGGCTCGCTCGTGGAAGACGAGAGCACTTCGTCCAGGCTCCAACTGGCCGAGCAATGGTCGATGATGATATGCCGCCCTGCCCCGATGCTGATGGCGTCCCCGCCCCGGCCCTCGTCGCCCAGCCGGCACCGCAGGTAGCGGATGACCACATGGTCCGTCCCGACCCCCAGCGTCGCGTCCCGCAGGCAAATCCCGTCGCCCGGCGCGGTCTGCCCGGCGAGGGTGATGAAAGGCTCTTCGACATTCAGGCTCTTCGTGAGCCTGATGGTGCCGGAGACATCGAACACGACGATGCGCGGCCCCGCCGCCTCTACCGCCTCGCGCAGAGTGCCCGGCCCGCCGTCCTCCAGTGTCGTCACATGGTACACCTTTCCGCCCCGCCCTCCCTGGGAATAGGCCCCGAACCCCTCGGCCCCCGGAAACGCCGGAATCGGCACGGGGATCTCGGGTTGCGGCCCCGGATCGGAGTCCGGGGTGACAACATTGCGGATTGCAGATTGAACACACGACGATATCAGCACGACACCGACGCACGAGAAACGCATCAGTTTTCTCACACCAGCTCCTTTCAACGTATCCAGCCCACGCCTCACTCGTGTTGCAGGGCGACGATGGGGTCGAGACGCGCCGCCCGTGCGGCCGGATAAAGGCCGAAGACGATTCCGACGCCCATACTGATTCCCAGCGACAGCAGCAGGCTCATGGGAGTCACAACCGTCAGCATACCCGCAAAGTGGGTAATCAGCAACGGAATCAGCAGGCCGAGCAGCATTCCCAGAAATCCGCCGAGCGAGGAAAGAACAACCGTTTCCATGAGGAACTGGCGGATGTTTTGCACGACGGCAGCCGCCACGAGTATCCAGCGAAAAGCACTGCGGGTTCCCGCTTTGTGTCCAGTACTGTTAGAAATGTTCATCATCTGGCGTCCTCTTCAGCCCTTTCCAAAGACTGCTGCATTTCCTTACCTGTCACGCGTCGTATCATCTCCTCCCGGAGCCCGGCCATCCATTCGACCTCCTGTGCGGCCCGGGGGGCGGACGGATTCATCAGGAACCGGTTGAAACCCCGGTAACCGTGTTGGGTCAGCAACACCAGCATCTCCCGCAGCGACTCCCGGGAGGGAAACGCCCACTGACTGCCGAATGAATCACCAGGCCTCAGCTCACTTGCCTCGGCCGCAGCCCACTCGGCATCCGTGACGTGCGGGCGGACGTAGCCGACTTCGTTGGCCCAGAGGTGCTTGGTGCAGCCGCTTTCCTGCTGCACTTTCGCCATCCATCGGGCCACGCCGGCCAGCGTGCGTCGCTCCTCCTCGCCACCATGGCCGTAATGATTGCGAATCAGCCCGTCCACGCCCTCGCGCAGGGCCCAACGGTGCACCGCCAGGTACTGATCCGCGTCGCCCCCGATAGCCGCCGAGCAGACAAACACCGGCACCGGACCGATGATTTGCCGGGCCAGTCGCGCATACCCGGCCAACCAGTGGCCGTAAAACCAGATGCGAAATTCGTCCTGCACCCGGCTGACGGTGCGTACCTGCTCTACCGTGTCGGCGAAACCCCACATCGTCTTGGCCCCGGCCCACGACTCCTCCCGTTCCGCCGCATCATCCGTGCGGGCCAGCCAGGGAGCAAACGGGTGCAGCGGCACACGCCACCGGACCTGGTCGAAAGACGCGTAGCCGGCGCCGAATTGGCTGTTCAATTCCTCAATGGTGCGGAACCGCCGGGCCAGCCAGTCGCGATAGGCCTCAAGTGCCACTGCATCGCGCCGAATATCCAGGTAGGTCCACGCGGTCAGAAGCGATAAAGGGAAGGTGTTGATTTCATCGCCAAACTGCAATCCCCGCAGGCCCGGCTTTGCATATGCAGGACGGAAGACCTCCAGGCTGCGCTGGTAGAATTCGCGAATGCCCGGTTTCCACAGCGGTACCAGACCGTTCACGCCGGGCAATTCCGCCAGACGTATTTCCATCGCGAGAACCAGCCGCAGAGAAGTGGATTCCGGAAAGGGAATCGGCTTCAGTTGCACGCGAAACACCTTGCCCCCGCGCCATCCGTCATCGCCTTCCCGCCTGCTTTCCGGGCCGGGCTCGGCGACGGTCGGTGTCACACTCTCCACCAGGTCGCTCACGTCATGGCGTGTGGCGCGGTCCAGATCGAACAGCACGGCCTGCGTGTGGACAGGCTTCACCCGATCGTATTCCGTCGGATGGACAGGCAGGCGAATGTAGAGGTCCAGGGCAAGACGGCGGCCGGAATGGCCCGTGACGTCCCAGACATCGCGCACGAACACCGCCGCCCTGTCGGATTCAGCGATGAGGTTACCATGGCACCAGGGCCAGAAGACATTCAATATGCCGTAGTAAGTGGCTCCGGCTTCCTCCAACTGGTCTGAGGTTTCGTTCACGCTTTGAACGATTTTGGGATCGGGCCCGGAAATGGGCCACTCTTCGGCCGGCATCAGGGTGAACTGGTCGAAACCCGCCTTGAGCACTTGGGCCGGATCGCCGTTGCCGGTGAACCCAAAGCGCACATACGGCTTGCCATCCCACCACATCAGGTGGTCCTCGTCAATGCGCCATCTATGCCCCCGGTATTCGCCCGACGAAGGCGGCAACTTACGGGTCGGGGACGGTTGGCCGGCAATGGCGGCGGCAGGCATCCGGTGCTGAGTGGGCCCAGTCGAAATCGACGATGCCGTCGCACCGTAATGCCACCGTGGACCCGCCCCATCAAGGTGGGAGGCGAGAGGCAAAAGAAACGCGAGTGTGATCCATAGCGATATCCGCTGCATCGTATACTCCCGCAGCCATCACTCGGCTGCCACTTGAATCTCCATTTCAGCAGTCACAGGGGACGACTCTCTCAGTCGTCGTGTCTCCGCAGCAAACTGCCGCCCTCGGCGAAAAGGTATTCGATGTCGCGGCCGCGTTCCTCGGTGTCGACATCGTAGGTTACGCCCCTGGCCGTGGTGACCTTATCGATGCTCTCCAACCGACGGGAGCCCACGTGCCGGCGCGCCACCTGGCCGACCGGCTCGGGCAACTCATCCAGGTCCATCTCGTCGCGCCGGTCCCGCAACGCGCCGTCCGCGTAGATGTTCAACTCGATGTGCCGGCCGCGGATCCAGGTATCCACCTCGTAGGCCAGCCAGCCGTCGCGCGTCTTGCGCTCGATGCTGTAGGGGGCGTCGCCCAATTCGCGCCGGATCGTGTCCAGCACGGGCCGCGTCACCACGGCGGTCGTGAAGAAGACGACGACCTGGCCGTCCTTCAGCTCCAGGAGGATACCATAGGTTTTGTTCGGCCGCACGCGCAGGCCGAGCCGGTAATCCTGTTCCTCGATAATCGGCCGGCCAATGGGCAATTCGACGCCCGCCACCGGCTCGCGCCGCCCGGCCCGCGAACTCATTACGGCTGGCCTGCTCTTCGGGGTCACACGCCTCGAAGATATAGAGGTCCGGCACGGCCTCGGCCCGGCGGGATTTCCGCTGGATGTCGATGGCCGCGTGGCGGACGCACTGGAAGACGTACACCCGCAGATCCGCCGGCCGCCGCTCCAACGCCAGGAGCCGGCTGAACGCATCGTGGACGGCATCCTCGGCCGCCTCCCGGCACCGCGTAATCGCCAGCGCGCAGACGAACAGCGCCCCTCCCGTCTCGTCGTACACCCGCGCCAACCCACGCTCAAGCGGCCCCATAGGCCACGCTCATGCAGGACCCCTTCTTCACACCGCAGCCAGAACATCATCTCACACATAAGCTCTAACGACAACACGTTCGAGACGTAATCGTCCCAAGGATTGTGGAAGAATCTCCAACACACAAGCAGTTGCAACTCTGCTGACGACCGACCCTCCACCGGTAGTATGAGAAATCGCGAACCACACTCCGTGGGACGGTTGCGAGACCGCATCTTCTGTGCAGGAATCTCGGCGTTTCTCGAGTCCGGTCTTCACTTCCTCATGGCTCAGAGAGGTTGCCATCGGACCAGGATTGCATTACTGTAAGGGCCATAGCGTAGGAGTACTCATTATGGCAGCGGGTATCCCCGAGCGAATGCCGCTGGGATCGTGAAGCAACGACCACCTGGAAAGGTCACGCGGGTCGTATCACTACATAGAGGACTCATAGGGGCAGGGAGTTAGAGCCATGAAACGGAAAGCGTTATGGTGCAGCACGTCGCTGCTGGTTATTGTATTGGGATCAGGATGCCAGTTGGCCGAACTGGGTCCGACGCTTAATGAGGTTGCCGACCTTGAGGGTCCCATGAAAGAACTGGCCGGCCTGCGCGATCCGATGGAACAGGTTGCCGCTCTACA
>CAYFUB010000201.1:0-5980 GCA_964346195.1 uncultured Pirellulales bacterium | reverse complement strand
AGAATCGTGCCGGTGAATTCCCCGCGCGAGGTGCTCGTCTCAAAGAGGAAGCCGCCCCAGGGAACCCGCCTGTCCTGACAGGTGAAGACAACCGGCCGCTCTGTGGTTCCGTTGACTATGATGTGGCCCTCCACGGCGATCTCGACCTCCGGATCGACCACGATCACGCTGCCACTGCCGATAGTGAGCGCACCGTCTGATGTGACTGTGAGCTGATCCGCGACACGGACCCGGGCATTTTCTCCCCAAATGGTTGCCGTGGTAATATTCCCAGAAACTGTCTGCCAACCTGTGGAATCTTCGATCACGATGTCTCTTATCGTCTGAAGCGAGTGAATCTCCGCGGCATAGGAAATGATGGTCGGCTCGGCAGCAGCGGGCAGAAAAACCGAGCCCACGCCGCGCAGCAGCCGCAACGGCCAGCCCTCAAAGCCTGCGGCCGTGATGACGCCGTTGACCCCGACACGACCGCCGGACTGGTCCTCGACCCGTGCGATAATCAGGATTTCCAGCCCTTTGGGGTACTGGGCGGGTGCGACAATGATCAGCCGGGTGCCGGTGTACTCGGCGGCGGCCGAGTCTATCACGGGATACGGGGTCCAGCGGGGCAGACCCCACTCGGAGTTGCCCCGGTCAGTCGCCCGGACGATGAACTGAATCAGCCTGCTTTCCTCGGTTCCGGCCGACAGGTCACGCTTACGCACGCTCAACTGATAATAATCCGGCTCATCGATCAGCACGGGGACACCCGTGGCCACCGGCTCACTATTCAACGTGGCCGTATAGTCGAAACCAGCTTCTGTGCGAACCGTGAAGGAAACCCGGTTGCTATAGACCTTCTCGTCCTCGACACCGTCAACCGTGATCTCGGCCAATGCCGATGCACCCACCACGAACAGCCACAACAACGAGATCGAAAGCAAGCGGCGCAGCAGCGGTGTCGGGCCGCCGGAACTCGACGGCGCGACGAACATCTTCGCGTACGTCATGAACCTCCTCCCACAGGGCGGATCACGTTGCCATCAGACGCATTGCCTGCAGCAACAGATTGATTATACCATTTTTTGGGCCAATCCATCAAGCAGATAAGCAGGGACGGTCAGGATAGTCGCGGGCCAGTGGAAAGGCATTCACCCAAGAGGAGGTTGCCTGGGTCACGCGCGTTGCCGTTTGTCAAGTTCGGCTATCTCTCAGATATGAGAATGACGGTCACCTTTCCGGCCCGACACGTGGCGCTCGCAGTACCTTGTGCGACGGGCTTCGCCAGATTGATGAGCGCCCCGGGACCCGGGTCAAGGATGTGAGCGGCGTACTCGATGTTGAATGTCCCATCCGGCAGGTGGAGGACCGAATCGATGTCGTATATAGGCTCTGAGTCGACCACTCGCATGAAGCATCGGGCATGCGGCTCGATGGCACGGTCCTTGAGTCGGGCCGCGTCCTGGCCAGCGATCGGCGTGATGGTACATCTCACGAGCACGCGGCCGTCTGCTATCTGTTGTCGCAAGGCATTGGCGAGGTCGAAACGCACCACGGCGGCGGGATCGAGCCTGACAATTGCCTCTGCCGGGCGTTCCGGCGTGAGGTCCGTCCACGCCGAGCGACCGGGGAAGTAGCCATATCCCTGTGCCCTGACCTGATACGCACCGGCGGGCAGGCCGTCATACAGCCGTTGGCCATCCTCCTGGGTGATCATGATGTGAAGCGACTGCTCCGCGGCGTAGCGTGTGGTGGAAAAGTTGGTGTTCAGGTGATTCGTCAGCGAAAACCGCGCGTCGGGCACCGGCTGGCCCGTTCCTGCGTCGAGGACGCGAATCAGCAACTGCCGGTCGGCGTGGTGAAACCGAATCGCATCAATCCGGCCGGATTCTATCATGACGAACGTATCCGAAATGGCCAGAATCCCCTCGGAGCCCGACAGGATCAGGTAGTACCTTCCCGGAGACAGCCCCTCGATAGTGAACTGCCCATCGGTCTTGACCTGGGCCGAGGGGATGCCGGCAGACTGCCATTGCTCCGGAGCCTCCACGTCCGAGCCGGATGTCCACTGACGCCTCGTGGCAACGGACAGGTCTTCGCGGGACCGGAAAAGCTGAGGCACGATGCCGTTGACTGAGCCGCCGCCGATGATGCCAAAGGAACCGGCGCCGAGATCGATATTGAGTTCCATGTCGATGCTGATCCCCAGGGGCCGGTTCAGATTCAAGGTCCTGTCCGTAGGACGCTGGGCAGGGTCAGTGACGAAATTCGGGTACCATGCGACAGAAAAGGTGGAGAGCCCCTCGGGAAGGCCGCCGATCTGGAATCGACCCTCCTGATCGGTCCTCGCGGTCTTGGCGTGGAGGCGGATTTCCGCATTCTTCAGCGTGGAATCGCCGAACCGGATCACGCCGCTGACGACGTACCCCGGCTCACGGCCGAAATTCACTTCCACTGTTGCGCCGGGCTGCAAATCCACGTTCTTCTGCGCGCTCGAGTCGGTGGACCTGACATAGATCCCTACGTGGCCCGTGGGCACGTCCGTCAACTCGTAGTATCCATTCTTGTCGGTGCGCGTACTGGGCCCGACGTTCGGGTACATCTTGAGTATACGCATGATGAGTCCGACGCGCACAGTAGCGTCCACGCGTGCGTCGGCGATTCCGGCGCCGCTTTCGTCCAGCACCCGGCCCACGACGGTCGCCGCCGTGTCCAGCGTGATATCGGCCAGCCGGCCCGGCGCTTCGAGCACATCTTCGACAGGAAAAGCACGGGGGCCGAAACCGTGAGCCCTGACCAGCACGCACTGGGGCTCCGGCCCGAGCCCGGAAATCGTGTACACACCTGCTTCGTTGGTCACGGCCCTCGGCCAGTGCACGGGGTCATCTCTTACGGTCTCGCTGGATAGGAATGTGACTGTCGCCGCCTCAACAGGTCGGCCGTCTACTGCAACGACCCGGCCGGCGAAGACGGCTGCCGGCCGAAGCTCGAACACGGTGCGATTCGGGTCCTCGGTGACGGCCTGCGCCACGACCGGATCGAGTGTCCGGGGGGTATAGCCCTTCGCGCAAACCGTCATTCGATAGCGAGCGCCTATGGACAAGTCCTCTCTCCCAGTGTCAAACAACCCCCCGGGCGAGTCAAAGGTCTGTCCCTCGTCTTCCCACCAGCTCACGTACCCGCCTGCGAACGGACCGGTTCTGGAGGAGGTCATCTTCACGAGGAATCTGCGGACCGGCGCGCCGGTCGCGGCGTCCACTACCCCGGCATAGATCCTGCCCGACCGGGTCACCGCGATCAGGCACTCATCATGGCTGAGATCCACCTTCTCGGTCTTTCCGACAATCCCGTCGCCAGCAACCCCAAGGCTTAACTCACCCTCCGGCGGCGCATTGGGGATCGTGAAATGGCCATTCGGGTCGCACGCTTGCCACTGGCGATCTGCATGCACTCCATTGTACTCCGAGATATTGACGCTTGCCTGCGGCACGGGGTTCCCGTCGCTGTCAACGACTCGGCCGCGCAGCACGCGCGGACTTCTGAGTTGGACATCGATGCGGTGTTCGGCCCGGCCCTTTTCGAGCGTGGTGTGCTCGACATAAGGAGCGTACTGCTCGTGGATGGCCCACAGGACCACTTCGCCGGGCTCCACCGCGCCCAATCGGTACATCCCTCGCTCGTCTGTCTCGACTCTCAACGCCGAGCCGTATTTACCGTTGCCTACCGTGGCGGCTGCCACTGGCGCTCCCTGCGGGTCAGTCACCCGGCCGAAAACTGCTATCCCCGGTTTGAGCATGATATCTTGATGGCGGGTCTGGCCCGCGGGCGCGGGCTCGATATCGACTGAGACTCTAAGGTACATCGGGTGCGTGACCTCAAGGCGATACAAACGACCCGCGGGATCCAGGCCATCAAATTCGAACTGCCCCTTCGCATCTGTCACCGTGGGAAGACTGTGATAGGATTGGCCGGAGACCTCGGCCTTCACATCGGCAACCGGCCGGCCGGCCGGGTCGGTAACGGTGCCCGCTACCTTCGAGGAGCCACGGCTCAATTCGATGGCAACCTCTCGCGTGCCTCCGCCATCGGTGTGTACGAGGATCCTGCGCCCCACATAATCAGGGGCTGCAGCGTACACCATGCGCTGCGGGTACGGTCCATCGTCAAGCAGCCGGAACCGGCCTGCCGCATCTGTAGTTGTGAGGGGCTTTGCCGCACTGCCCAGGTGAACCACGGCTCCCCCGATAGGCCGGCTCGTATCCCTGTCGGTGATGGTGCCGGTGATCTCCAGTTGAGCTGGCGGTGACGCAATCTGAGGTTGGGGCGTGCCGGACCTCTCGGCTGGAATGCCATCGGGTTTCCGACCGCTAACCGTTGCTTCTGGTTCAGACGGACCACGGCGCTGTTGGATGGCCTCGACAGCTCTCAGGAAGGGATTGTCCTCCCTCGGCCCTTGCCATTGGGCGGCGAGCGTCTGCAGGGCGGGCAGTACAGAGTCGTCACCGATTTGCCCGAGGTACTCGGCTACCTGAATCTTCGTGGCTGGCTGACCGGTTTGAAGGAGTTGCACCAGTCCGGCCAGATCGTGCCTGGCAAAGAGCAGCTTCGCCGTCTCCAACTCTTCGTCGGATCGCGGTACGATGCGTGTCGGCTTGACTGGTTTCTCATCCCTCTGGGCCGTGATGGTGGGGGGCGGCTCAGGGGGTCGTGTGCCCTCAGTGCCTATCAGATAGCGGGCTAGCAGGAAGACCGCCGCAAGCACTACGGCGGCGGCCGCGAATCCCATTGGCCTGCTCTTCGTGACGACCTCCCATCTCCGCACCCGGCGGTGGGCCGGGGTCGTTTCCGGCTGGAGCTGTCGATACGTTGCCAGGATGTCTCCCCACATGCGGTCCCGGAGCAGGCCGCCGGCCGAGTACTCCATTTTGTCCCGGATGCGTCCGGCCATATCTCGATCCGCTCTCATCTGGTCACCTCCCCGTCCAAGGTCGTCCGTAGCTTGTTCAAACCGTAGCGATACCGCGCCTGGACAGTTTGAAGGGGAACACCCTGCAATTTGGCTATCTCTCGGAATTTCATGTTGCCCTTGATGCGCAGAACGATCACTTCCCGCTGCTCGGGTGGAAGCTCGGCCATCGCACGGCTCAGTCGTTGCGCCTCCTCAGTGCCGATGAGCAATTCCTCCGGCCGGTCCGGAGCGGGTCGCGTGTCCAGACGTTCGGCGCGCCGCCGGTCCTTCCGCATCCGGTCGCGCACGCGATTGACGACGCCTGTGGCCAAATAGGCCCTCAGGCTCCCGCGCACCTTGAAATGATCGGCACAGCGGACGAACGAGACGAAGACATCGTGGACGACGTCCTGCGCCTCACCGGCGTCGTGCAACAGGCCCATCGCCAGGGTCAGCATCGAGTCAAGATACTTCTCATAGACGCGCGACAGCGCCTCGATGCTGCCCCGCCGGAGCTTTCGTTTGAGCAGTTCATCTTCCCACATAGCCGGCCCACATGCAGCTTCAGAAACGATCGTTTTCAGATAATAACACGTCCGAAGGGTCATTTTGCCGTACGCCAACAGTATTTTTCTCTGTGTACCCTGGTTCGTGGCTATCCGGCATTGAGCGTGGGCGCACAAAAAAGGCCGAGCCATGAAGGCCCCGGCCGGTTCATAGTAGATCGCATTGGGCCTGTCATACGGATTATGATTAATTCGTGCGCGGTCTGTCATCCTGAACGGAGCGCAGCGGAGTGAAGGATCTGGGGTGCGAGCGAGAGAAATCTCTTTTTCAGTGGCCAGATCCTTCGGCTTCGCCTCAGGATGACAGAGCCCACCGCGGGAGAATTTTCCCTAATTCGCATCAGACGAGCGCCCCGGCCCTAGTCCTCCATTTGGTTCTCGACGCGGGTGAAGGGCGTGGTCATCCTCTCTCTGGCGTAGGGGCTCGGGGTGTAGGCAAGGCCGTACTGGTCGTGGCGCTGCGTACCGTCTTCGAGGCCCATCTCGG
>CAYFUB010000200.1:0-2952 GCA_964346195.1 uncultured Pirellulales bacterium | reverse complement strand
GGATTGTAGGTTTCGGATTGCGGTCGCGGATCGGGGTCCGGGATGACATGATTGGGATTGAAAGAGAGCACGACGGATGAACCGTGTACGACTTCGTCATCCTGAGCGCAGCGAAGGATGTGGGCAGCACACGAGAGGTTTCGTTCGATGCGCTGCGGATTTCTCGTTCTCTGGCCAGATGCTTCGCTCAGCATGACAACGGACGATAGCCGCGCCAAGAGACTTGATCGCTCGCGCTGATTCGCACTTGTGCAAAGGATAATGAAATCGTATGTCTATTCTCAGGATGATTCTCAAGGAGCTGTGGCATCGCAAGGTCAATTTTCTTCTCGCCGTGCTGGCCGTGACAACGGCGGCCGCGTTTCTCGTGGCGTTCTTCACGGCCGCCGGGGCCGCGGACCGGGAAACGGCGCGGCTCATGCTCTCGATGGGCTATAACCTGCACGTCATCGCCCGGGAAGCGGATATCGGCGTGTTCCTGACGACGGGGATTCCCGATAAGACGATGCCCGAGAAGTACGTTGACGCGCTCGCCTCCCAGCAGAGCATCTCCTACAACCACCTGCTGGCGACGCTCGAAGGCAAGGTAAAATGGCGGGACCTGGAGGTCATCCTGACCGGCATTGCTCCGGAAGTGTGTCCGCCGGGCCAGAAGAAGCCGCCGATGACGTTCAAGATCGAGCCGGGGACGGCCTATGTCGGCCACCACATCGCGCAAAGACTCGGCGTGCAAAAGGGCGAAACCATCGTCCTGAACGGCAGGGAGCTGAAAGTCGTGAATTGCCTGGCCGAGTCCGGCGGCGTCGATGACATGCGCATCCAGTGCAGTCTCGGCGACGCCCAGGAGATTCTCAGCCTGCCCGGCCGGATCACGGAAATCCAGGCCGTCGATTGCCTGTGCTTCGAGGAGGGGGACGTCGTCGCCATCCTGCGCCGGCAGATCGGTGCGATTCTGCCCGAGGCCCAGGTGCTCCAGGCCCGGCCGCTCGCCAACGCCCGCGCCAAGCAGCGGCAGATGGTCCACAAGATTTTCGCCGTGATGCTGCCCTTCGTCATCGCCGCTTGTGGTGTGTGGATCGCCGTGCTGGCCGTCATGAACGTGCGCGACCGGCAGCAGGAGATCGGCCTCTTGCGGGCCCTGGGATACGACACTCCCAGCGTCATGCTCCTGTTCCTTGGCAAGGCCGTGGTCGTGGGGCTGTTCGGCGCCGTCGCGGGATTTCTGCTGGGTACCGGGCTGGGGCTGCGGTTCGGCCCGGACATCTTCGAGATCACCGCCAAGACCACCGTGCGCCCGGAGTTGTCTCTTTTTACCATCTCCTGCGTCCTGGCGCCGCTGTTCGCGGTCGTGGCCAGCTTTGTCCCGGCGCTGATCGCAGTCACCTACGACCCGGCAACGACACTCAGAGAAGAGTGAGCACAATAGGTATAAAGCACGAATACCGAAATGCGAAATCCGAAACAAGCACGAATGACCCAAAGACCAATGCTCAAAACGGCAAAGCCCCCGACGGTGACCCGTCTTTCTTATTGGTGCTTCGAATCTGTTTGGGATTTCCCGAACGGCACGGGACAACAGGCATCCGCCGTCGGCGGAGTTGTCGACATTCGGCCTTCGGATTTTGTCTTGAGTTTCGGATTTGCTCACAGGAGTAGATATGCTCTCGCTTGACGACTTGAGCAAGGCGTACCGGACACAGGCCGGCGAGGTGAGAGCCCTTGACGGCGTGAGCCTGCGGATCGATGACGGTGAATTCGTCGTCGTCTGCGGCCCCAGCGGCAGCGGCAAGACCACGCTGCTGATGATGGTCGCTGCCATGCTGCGCCCGAGCCGCGGCGCGGTGCGCTTCGGCGGGCAGGATATCTACAGGATCGCCGGCCGGGAGCGGGCC
This sequence comes from uncultured Pirellulales bacterium, assembly GCA_964346195.1. Lineage (GTDB taxonomy): Bacteria > Planctomycetota > Phycisphaerae > Sedimentisphaerales > Anaerobacaceae > PLanc-01. The sequence goes on along the minus strand of CAYFUB010000200.1, from coordinate 1,060 downwards.
AGGTTCAGGGCCGAGAACATCGGATTCGTCTTCCAGATGTTCCACCTCGTGCCGTACCTGAACGTGCTCGAAAACGTCCTGGTGGCCGGCGGGGCCGTCGGCAACCGTGACAAGGCCCGCGCGGAAGAACTTCTGCGGCAACTCGGCCTCGAACGCCGGGCCTGGCATCGGCCTTCGGAATTGAGTGCGGGCGAAAAGCAGCGCACGGCGATCGCGCGGGCTTTGCTCAATCAGCCGAAGCTGGTCCTCGCCGACGAGCCGACCGGCAATCTCGACCCGGAGAACGCCCATGCGGTCCTCCGGCATCTTCACGATTTCCAACAGGCCGGCGGCACCGTCATCGTGGCGACCCATGGCCCCACCGCGCAGGAATTCGCCACTAGAACGGTCTACCTGCGCGACGGAATGATGGAGAGTTCGACATGACAGGCCGTGCGATGACTGTTCGTCGCGCCGCCGCCTGCACGTACCGCCGGGGATTCCGCACAGCGCCGGTGTTCGCCATCAGATTCAGGAAGACCGTCTGCACGAGGTCGTCCACGTCCTGCGGACATTCGACATGTCTCGCAAAGTAGCGCCGCACCTGCTCGTAATAGTCCTGGTAGAGTTGCATCCGGTACTTCTGCTGCGCGGTAGGCCCGGGTCCCTGGGCGCCCCCCATCCTCCGTTGCTCGCCAGACATGGCATCATCCCCTCATCATCCGATTCTGTTGATATGCTCGCCTCCACCGGTCCATGCGGCTGCCCTCTACGGGCCAGCTCACTTATCAAAGCGGTTTGCGCCTCCCCAATGTTGATGCAAAAATCCGAACCTCAGCGAATTTTTTTCCGACCCGCAGCCGACGTAGTGCGCCCCTCCCTGCCGCCTAAGAAACCACCATTCGTGACTGTCCCCCTTTTCCTCATTCCTCTTTATCCAGATGACGGCCACCCTCGTAAATGTACTTCGCAACGACGCCATGAGCACGGTCCCAAAAGACGATCGCCCGTTTCACAGTTAACCTGATCGATGCATCCGTCAACCCGTTGAGTGGAATGATATTTCTGTCGGGGTAGACAT
>CAYFUB010000199.1:0-15235 GCA_964346195.1 uncultured Pirellulales bacterium | reverse complement strand
TCTTGTTCCCGCTCCAAGCCGCATTTTACCCGTAGGGCAAGAGGCATCAAACATGGAGACTCTCCTGAGAGCCTCCAACAAGATAAGCGCGCCCCGAAGTCGCGGCATCTGCCGCGCTCCGCGCAGGTCTGCCACCCCTGCGTAAAACGTCTGGATTCCTGCCTGCGCAGGAATGACAGAGTCGTAATGGGCGACTTTGCTTTTGCAAGGGCAGGCCCTGTGCCTTGCCCTGAGGCTCCATCAGCCTTTGCACGCCGTGCTTGACCCGGCCACTCGCTGTCCTTTAGTATGACGCCCGCAAGGCGGGTCGGTCCGGCAAGATACGGGCAAATGCCCGGGCCGCGACCAGCCTCGTTTTGAAGTGAAGGACACGATGGCGAAACAAGAGCAGATTCTGGTGGTCGAGCGCAAGGTCTTCGAGGAGGTCGGGGCGTTCCACGGCTTGCAGTTCGAGGTGGGCCGGTACCTGGACCGGCTCTTTGCGCCGGGCGTGCCGCGCTTCATGCCCAGGCCGCTGGCGGAGAAGGACCCGACGCACAAACAGCTCATTCCATACGTGATCATGACGTGTGAGGGCAGGTACCTCACGTACGTGCGGGGCAAGCGGGCGGGCGAGACCCGGCTGGTCGGCAATCGCTCCATCGGCATCGGCGGGCACATCAATCCGACCGACGACGCGGCGCCGCTGTTTCGCAGCGACTTTCGCGAGGCCTACCGGGCGGCCGTCGAGCGCGAGGTGGCCGAGGAGGTTAACGTCGAGGCGGGGCACCGAGACCGCATCGTCGCGCTGCTCAACGACGATTCCAACGAGGTCGGGCAGGTGCATCTCGGGGTCGTACACTGTTGGGTGCTCGATGCCCCGAAGGTGAGCCGGCGCGAGCAGATGATCACGCAGATGGAGTTCCTGACCCTCGACGAGCTCCGGGCCGTGCGTGACCAGATGGAGACCTGGTCGCAGTTGTGCCTGGACGGCCTGGAGAGGATAACCGCCGCCGGCGAAGAATCCTGAGAGCCCGCCGCGTCCCGTCCGCGCGGGCTGGATGCTTTACTTCATTCAGCATGACAGACGCGAGTATATCCGCTTCATCACGAGGGGGGCGAGCGGGCTTGCATAATTCCCCGGCAGGAGTATCATGCTGGGAAAAAGCACCGACCGTGTATGCAGGCAGGTACGGAGGCACCACTGAGCAGGACCGATACGCACGCGCCGCTTTCACGAATCCAGCGGCTGATCGCCGCGCGGATGCTGGCCTCGAAATGGAACAAGCCGTGCTTCTATCTGGAGACGAGGGCCGATGTAACCGAATTGATGGGCCTGCGGCACACGCTCAGCAAGGCCGTCGGTGTCAAGATCACGAGCAATGCGTTCTTCATTCGTGCGTTGGCCTTGGCGGCGGCAAGATACCCGCTTGTGGTCGGGCGATTCCTGTGGCAGGACCCGGAGGACCCGGCGGCCGGTGCGGCGATTCGCATCGCGGAAAACGTCAACGTGGGCTTCGCGGTCAACAGTCCGCAGGGCCTGATCGTGCCGGTCATCAAGCAGGCCCAGTGTAAGTCGCTGGCGCAGATCGCCACGGAGGAGAAGCTGCTCACGGCCAAGGCGCGGAGCAACAAACTGACGCTCGACGACCTCGAAGATGAGAGCATCGCGCTGAGCAATCTGGGGGCGTACGACATTGACTCGTTTCTGGGGATCGTGCCGCCGCCGACGAGCACGATTCTCGCGGCGGGCAAGGTGGCGGACACGGCTGTGCCTCGGGAGGGCCGCATCGTGGTGCGCCGGCTGGTCAGCCTGTCGCTGGCCGTGGATCATCGAGTTATGGACGGCGAATACGCCGCCCGCTTCCTGCAGTTTCTCACCGAGCAACTGAGGAATCCCGAACGATGGATATAGGCAAACACCCAAATTCGGCTTGTAAGGGGGAACACGAATGACCGGTCGCAGGAGAAGCATTCCCTGTCTTGGTGCCGTGATTTTGTTCGGTCTTGCGTCAGGGGCTGTTGGCGCTGAGCCGAAGGTCGAACTGCTGTGGCCCGGCGGGGCCCCGGGGGCGAAGGGTGAGACCGATGGCGACAAACCGACACTGACGATTTATTTGCCGGCGCCGGAGAAGGCGACCGGTGCGGCGGTGGTAATCTGTCCCGGCGGGGGCTACGGGGCCCTGGCGCTGGACCACGAGGGGCACCAGGTTGCCCGGTGGCTCAATTCCTTCGGCGTGGCCGGCTTCATCGTCAAGTACCGCCATCGCAACAGCGGGGCAGGCTACGGCCATCCGGCCCCGCTGCAGGACGCGCAGCGGGCCATCCGAACGGTACGGAGCCGGGCGAGCCGGTGGGGCGTCGATCCCAATCGTATCGGTATTCTCGGCTTTTCCGCCGGCGGCCATTTGGCCTCCAGCGCCGCGACGCATTTCAACGAGTCGTTCTGTGAGGCGCGGGACGAGATCGACCGCGCGAGCTGCCGGCCGGACTTCGCCGTGCTCGTTTATCCGGTCATTGCGTTCGGCGAGCCGTTCACGCACACGGGCTCACAAAGGAATCTGCTCGGCCCCGACCCGGACAAGTCGCTCGTCGAGAAGATGTCGAATGAAAAGCGGGTGACGCCGCAGACGCCCCCGACGTTCCTGCTTCATACGTGGGAAGACAAGGGCGTCCCCGCCGAGAACAGCATTTCTTTCTATCTCGCCCTGCGCCGGGCCGGCGTCCCCGCCGAGATGCACATCTTTCTCAAAGGCCCGCACGGGTTCGGCCTCGGGCACAATCGCGGCGCCGTCTCGGCCTGGCCGAAGCTCTGTGAAAAATGGATGGAGGAATCGGGATTCCTCCGCAGAGAATCGCAATAGCTCATGTTGACTACGGATCGAGGATTTCATATCTCCGGGTGGCAGCGGCAAGAGCCTGCCCTGAGCGTAGTCGAATGGGCCGAAGGCTTTGCCGATGGCGCGTGGGTCGAACCGTCGGCAAGCGCGAGCTTGCCGCTGCCACCCAGGCCTTGACGACGTGCTACGAGGAACTCACGCGTAGTTGAGATGAGCGCGGCGCGGGGATACGCTGGGAATCCTGCCCTATGGTTGAGGGGTCTCCGCGGGGATATCACGCGCGGACCCGGGCGGCGTCCGTTCGGATGTGTCCGCGGCCGGCTCGGTGTAGATCGGGACCGGCGCGTAGCAGCGCGGGACGGGCAGATTGACGGAGCGAATCTCGACCGGTGGTGCGGCAGGGACCGGCGCCTCCGGCTCTTCCTCGATGCCCAGGAGGAATCGGGCGACCTTGCGGTAGTCCTCGGCCCCGTTGCAGGTCGGATCGTACTCGAAGATGGTCTTGCCGTAGCTGGGGGCCTCGGCCAGCTTGATGTTCCTTCGGATGAAGGTCGGCAGCACCTCGGCCTGGGACCACGCGCTGTTCGAGCCGCGGGCGTTGGTGAGGAATTGCTCAATGTCGGCGCGGACCTCGTTCGGGAGCGAGGCCCGCGTGTCGTGCATGCACAGCAGCACGCCCGTCACCTTGACGTGCGGGTTGATTCGCTTGTCGACCAGGTCGATGGTTTGCAGCAGTTTGCCGAAGCCTTGCAGGGCCAAAAAGTGCGGCTGCAAGGGAATCAGCACCTCCTGGGCGGCGGCGAGCGCATTGAGCGAAAGCAGCCCGAGCGACGGGGCGCAATCGATCAGGCAAAGGTCGAACTCAGCCGCGCTCGCCTGCATGGCCTCGCGCAGGATGATCTCCCTGCCGACGATACTGACCAGCTCCGTCTCGGCGCCGACGAGATGGATATTGGCCCCGAGCAGCCAGAGATTGGGGCGTACCAGCATCAGGCTGGCCGCGAAGTCTGCGGACTGGGTCAGCACCTCGTAGGCGCCGGCCCCCATCACCTGGGGCTCGACGCCGAGATGGATGGTCAGATGGGCCTGGGGATCGAGGTCGATGACGACCACCCTCTGGCCCGCTTCGGCCAGGGCGGCCGCCGTGTTCACGACCGTCGTCGTCTTCCCGACCCCTCCCTTTTGATTCAGGACCGCAATCGTTCTCAAGCCATTCACCTCGCTACTGAACTTCTGCAAAACGGGCATCAGCAGGGGCGAATGATGATTCGCCCCTACAGATTTTCATTGCCAGACCATCAATGTCTGACAACGGTTCACTCAGGCTAATTCTTCAAGGAAATCATAAAATGGATTTCCTTGGAGGGGTCCCCAACGCGTCATTGCGCGGCGATGGTTTCGCTCCTCTATGAGGGAGCCATCGCCACGCTGCGCTTGACGATGCCACTCGGCCTTACTCTTCTCCAGATCAAGCACGCGTTTACTGTCGGACCCTCCGGCCGTCGGCCCGGAGCTTTTTCAGGACGGCGTCAAGCACGCCGTTGACGAAAGGACCGGACTTCTCGGTACTGTATCTCTTGGCCAATTCGATGGCCTCGTTGATGACCACCTTCGCCGGAATCTCCGGGCACGACGTCAACTGATACACCGCCAGACGCAGAATGCTCCGGTCCACCGGCGACAGGCGCGAGAACTGCCAGCGGATGGTCGCACCGGCGATCAGCTCGTCATACTCGGTCACGTGGGCCCAGGTCCCGTTCATCCAGTCCCAAGCGAGCTTGCGCGTCCGCTCGTCGCTTTCGGCCTCCGAGAAGAAATCGGCCATGAGACGCGGCAACAGGTCGGAGCCCTGGATATCGAGCTGATAGAGCGCCTGCATGGCGAGTTCTCTGGCCCTCGTTCGTTTGTCCATACCTCTATCGAATCTGCTCCATGACGTGGGCCATTTCCATGGCGGTCATGGCCGCGTCGGCGCCGGCGTTGCCCATCTTCGTGCCGGCCCGCTCGATCGCCTGTTCGAGCGTGTCGCACGTCAGGACGCCGAAAACTGCCGGCACTCCCGTATCATAGTTGATCTGTCCAACGCCGCGGACCACCTGCTGACAGACCGCGTCGTAATGCCCGGTTTGCCCGCGGATGACCGCGCCGAGGCACAGGACGGCGACGTATTTGCCGCTCTCGGCGAGTTTCTTGGCCGCGATGGTAATCTCACATGCCCCCGGCACCCAGACGACCTGCATCTGCTCGTCGGCGGCGCCATGACGGCGCAGGCCGTCGATCGCACCTTCGAGCAGCTTGGAAGTAACGAAATCATTGAACCGGCTGACGACGATCGCATATTTCCCTTTGCCGGCCGCGATTCGACCATGAACTTGCTCGATCATGTTCTGGCTCTCCAACAGTGCTGGCACACTCGGTGCCGAGGGCGCGAGCGCCCTCGAACCACGGGCAGGATACCCGCGACACAAACTGGCGGCCACCGGTACATTGTAAGACTCTCGGCGGTCTGCTTCCAGGAAAACAGGGGCCGAGATACGGCCCGTGCATCGGAATCCACAATTCTATTGCGTTAAGCACAAGTATTGTAAAGGGTTATCGCTCGAATAGCCAACATAATCCGGCTCCGGACAAAAACAACCGCCGCCGCGGGCAAAAACGCTAAGGCACGGCGGCTCAATGGGCGATAACGTCGCTAGGCAGCAACTTGGCACTCGAACTGACGAGGCGTACCGTCAGGCTGGACGAAGTGAAGTACTTACCTCTGGAGGTGTGCGGGGCGTATGCTGTTCGACGGTGCGGACTTCGATCCCTATGACAAAGCCGAGCGCAGTGCACGCAAAGCCTACGAGTTGTACGAAGACGGCAAGCTGACCCAGGCTCTGGCCCAGTTGGACAAGGCCCTGGAGGTGAACCCGACGAACAGCGCCTGGCGCTTCAACAAGGGCCTGACGCTCGACGCCATCAACCGGTTCGAGGAGGCGATCGCCGAATATGAGACGGTCCTGCAACTGAGCCCGAACGATCTGGAGGTCCTCAACGCCCTGGCCGTGGACTACACCCGCACCGGACTGTATGACAAGGCCCTCCGCACGTTCGAGTACATCCAGGAGCTGGACCCCAAGTTCGAGCCGTGTTACTGCAATCGCATCATCACTTATGCCGAGATGGGCCAGCACGACCTGGCCGAGCAGATGTTCTACCTGGCCCAGCAGATCGACGAGGACTGCGCCCTGTGCTACTACAACATCGGCAACAGCCTCTTCGCCCGCGGGCAGTACCGCAAGGCGGTCCGCTGCTGGCTGCGCACCGCCGAGCTCGAGCCGACCCACCCCGAGATCAACTATCGCATCGCCCAGGCCTACTGGTCCGACGGCGACCGGCAGCGCGCCCGCGAGCATTTCCTGGTGGAGCTGCGCGTCAACCCCGGCGCCGGGGACACCATCATGGATTTCGCCCTGTTCCTTCTCGAAGCCGGCGACCTCGAATCGGCGAAGGAGAAATTCCGCCGCCTGCTTGAGCTGGACCCGGACTTTGCGCCCGCGTTGTTCTACCTGGGCGAGATGGCGCTGGACGAGGGGGACCGCCGCCAGGCCGTGGGCTTGTTTGAGGAGGCCCTGCAGAGGGATCCCGACCTGCCGGGCCCGCACTACCGGCTGGCCCAGTGCGCGTTGATCGAGGACCAGCCGGCCAGGGCGCGAACCCACCTGCGCGCCGAGCTCGAACAGGATATTGCGAGCGCTGAGACCCTGATCTCCATGGCCTCGATGTTTCTCACGATCGAGGACCGGGAGCACGCCATGCAGTGCCTGTTGCGGGCCGTCGGCCTCGACACGCGCAGCGTCGGGGCGCATTATTACCTCGGCGTCACCGCGGCCAATCGGGGACAGCTCACGGAAGCCGAGCGGTTCTTTGCACGTACCCTCGAACTCGATCCCAATCACACCGGCGCGCTGCGTGACTCCGCCTTCACTCTCCTGGCCCTGGGTGACACGGACCGCGCCGGCGAGCGAATCGCCCGGGCCCGCGTCCTGCTGCCGGACGACTGCGAGCTGCGCATGCTCGACTACAGTGTTCGCCTGCTGCGCGCCCTCCACCGCCTGGGCCGTACCGTGTCCCGCCTGGACCCCCGCAGAATCCTCAGGACGCCACGCCGCTGACCCTCAGGTTCCACACCGTCCCACTTTGGGTGTGGCACCCATTGGTCGAGAATCTGCCTTGCCCATGGGCCCGCCGCGGGCTATGATATTCCTGAGCCTCGCCACTGCCCTCGGGCGGCGCGCGGCAACTGTGCAAGAGGATCGAGTGAGAGAGATCGAATGACCCCAAAAGACCAGCAGCGACCTCCGGTGGTATTCATCAGCTACAGCTATGACTCGCCGGAGCACATGGACCGCGTCCTGGCGCTGTCCGACCGCCTCCGCGCGGAGGGCATCGACTGCATCCTCGACCAGTACGAGGAATCCCCGCCCGAAGGCTGGCCCCGCTGGATGGACAAGCACATCCGTGACGCCGACTTCGTTCTGATGATTTGCACGGAGCGTTACTACAAACGCGTCATGGATGAAGAGGAGCCGGGCGTAGGGCAAGGCGTCCGCTGGGAAAGCAATCTGATCTATCAGCACATCTACAACGCGGATGCAAAGAACACCAAGTTCATCCCCATTCTCTTCGAGGGAGGACAGGTATCGCACATTCCTACGCCGCTCCAGGGAGCAACGCGTTATTATGTTGATGTAACGGATGGCTATGAATTGCTCTATCGCCGTCTGACGGGGCAACCTCGTGTCCGAAAACCCGAGCTCGGCAAGGTGAAGAAACGTGAGCCGGTCGAGCGTCGCGAGCGGAAGCAAGATTTCGCTTCGGTGGCACAAGGCCAATGGCCCGGTGTCTCGTTGCCGCGTGGCGGGCCGAAAGTGTCGGAGCCGTTTGCCGGACGCGAGGACGAATTGAAGGAACTGGACACTGCCACGAGCGGCGACAAGAAGGTCGTGGCGGTGGTCGGGTTAGCGGGGCAAGGCAAGAGTTGCCTGATCGGTGAATGGTACAAGCGTGGGGCCAGACCGCCTCAAGGCGTTGGCCTGTTCTGGCGCAAGGTCTATGAAGCTGGATACACCTTCGACCAATTCTTGGACGAGTTGCATTTATATCTCGCAGGCGAGCCCATCGACCGCATGCAGGTCAAGACCGTTCGGGACCGGGCGACGGTTGTGGAGGGTTTGTTGGCAGGCAAGCCGTGCTGGATCGTCCTCGACGGCGTAGAACGGTGGCTGAAGAGATGGGTCAGCGAGCCAGACGCAACCGCGCAGAATGCAACGCGCGACGACCGTGCTGGGCACGATCCGGTCCTGGATGAGTTCCTGAAGGGCGCTTCCTTTTGGGAGAACGCCTCGCGATTGCTTCTGACGACGCGCGCAGTGCCCAGCGCCCTTGACGAAAACCTGCCTCTCATGATCGGTCAAGAGCACGGGCGCGAAAAGCAACTAAAGGACCTCAAACTGGAGGAGGCAATCAGATTGCTCGACGAGCTTGAGGTCGAGGGCCAGGAGAAGACAAAGGGCAAAGCGGTGCGCGCCTATGGTTGTCATGCCTACGCCGTGCACGTGTTGGGCGTCCTGATCCGTGACCTCTATGGCGGCGACGTCTCTCGCTGGAAAGAGGTCAGTCCCCTGGAAGAGTTCAAGCTGGCTGATCTCTTTGGGCGAATTATCGAAACGTGTGTGGACGATCTGCCCCTTCTCGAACTGGTGGCCTGCTCGCTCGGTCCGGCCCCTGTCGAAATGCTGGCCGAGCTGACTACTCGCAATGGGACCTCTACTCGCAAGTCGCTGGCCGGATTGAAGAAGTGGCAGATGGTCGAATTCGGGGGAGCTGACGCCGAGCAGCACACGGTCGTCAGGCAGTTCGTCATCACCCGGATGGGGCCGGACGCCGAGAAGGCCCAGCGAAGACAAATAGCGGCCTGGTGGGCACGACAGAAGACGCCTGTGAACCCGACGCGAATCGACGAGATTCGTCCGTTGCTGAGGGCCGTCGAGCACCTAGTGGCGGCGCGTGAGCCAAACGCAGCGGCCGGCATCCTCATGAATAAACCTTCTCCAGAGAGCCGTTACACCGCAGATAGGTGGTTGCGAGACTTCGGCTACCTTGATGTGAGCATCCGTGTCAATGGATTGGTGGTTGAGGCATGCATAGACCTTATCAAGCACGAAGGTAGACGCGAGCTGGCCGATTGTCTGGCGTTCTGCTGCAACAACCGGGGTCTTACCTTGGAGCACCAGGGCCATCTCTCGCAGGCCATCGCTGACTACGACCGGGCGATTGAGATCTATGAGAAGCTGATCGAGCGGGAAGGCCGACGCGAGCTGCGCAATTACTTGGCGATCTCATACAACAACCGTGGTATTGCCTTGGGGGTTCAGGGCGCGCTGCCGCAGGCCATTGCCGACTGCGCCCGGGCAATAGAGATCACGGAAGGGCTGGTCGAGCGCGAAGGCCGATGCGAGCTGCGCAATTACTTGGCGATGTGGTACAATAGCCGAGGGAACGCCTTCGAGGCCCAAGGCCATTTGGCGCAGGCCATCGCCGACTACGCCCGGGCAATAAAGATTACGGAAGGGCTGGTCGAGGGCGAAGGTCGGCGCGAGTTGCGTAATGACCTAGCGTCGTGGTATAACAACCGGGGCCTTGCCTTGCGGGCTCAGGGCCATTTGGCAGAAGCCCTCGCCGACCATGGCCGGGCGATTGAGATCTATGAAGGACTTGTCGAGCAAGAAGGCCGGCGAGAGTTCCGCAATTACTTGGCAACATGCTACGCCGAGCGAGGTCTTGCCTTGGCGGCTCAGGGGCATCTGTCTGAGGCTATCAGCAACTACATGCGGGCGATAGAGATTACCGAAGGGCTTGTCCAGCAGGAAGGCCGACGCGAGCTCTGCGACGCCTTGGCGCGTTGGTACAATTGCCGGGGTCTTGCTTTGGTGGCTCAGGGCCACCTGCCAGAGGCCATCAGCGACTACGCCCGGGCGATGGAGATTACTGAAGGCCTTGTCGAGCGGGAAGGCCGCCGTGAGCTCCGCAGCGACTTGGCACATTGGTACAATAATCGGGCGAATCTCCTGGTGGATCAGGGCCATCTGGCAGAGGCCATCGCCGACTATGGCCGGGCAATACAGATTCGAGAAGAACTGGTCGAGCGGGAAGGCCGACACGAGTTGCGGAGTGACCTTTGGATGAGTCTGTTCAACAGGGCTCTTGCCCGAAGGCGGACGCGTGAGTGGCAACAGGCCAGCGCGGATATCGAAAGAGGTTCAGCCCTGCTATGCGCGCTCGTCGAGGACGGGCAGCGGCATGTCCTCGGCTCGCTTCTCAAGACGCTCGGCTTTCGCTGCCAGTATGCGAAGAAGTTGGGCGATCCGCCGAAGGCCGCAGAGGCGGCAAATGAGGCGATGCGATGGTTCCTCGAAGAGGTCGAGCAGGATCGCACGACGGAGCCACTGCTGAAAGCGGCGGCGGGATTTGCGGAAGGCGTGCGAGGCAATCGGAAGTTTCTCTCGAAGCACGGCCTGGACGAGTCGCTCTGGCGGCGCTTCCAGTCGAGCCTCGACACGCCAGGCGGAGGTTCATCCCCCGTGGAGGCATAAGCCTCATTTCGTCTCATACCCGCCGTTTCATTCCGCTATTCCGGCCTCTTACAAGTCCGCGATAGGCTAATCCCCCACATGCCTGGCACCAGCGGTCGATTTTTCTTTTGTCAAGAAGGCCCTGGCGACTATAATACCGTGTCCGGAGCAACAGGGGGCTGCGAAGGCATATCCTGCAGGGTCTGTTTCCCCGCCGCATCCGGATGATGCAGGAGCCGGCCGAGTGGCGGAACCGGCAGACGCTGGGGACTTAAAATCCCCTGCCCGCAAGGGCGTACGGGTTCAAATCCCGTCTCGGCCACTCTGTAACTCTCCGGAAAATCAAGCACTTACAGAAGCGAGCAAAGACTCACCTTCACCCGCCGGCGGGAATCTTGTTTTTCATTCGGGTTCTGGGGGCGAAATCCCGGCTGATCTGGCCTACCTCATCGGGGCGTGGCCCGATCTCTCACCTGCGGTCCATACGGAGATCCTGCGGCTGGCGAAACAAGGAAAGGTGCAACCATGAACCGACGGACGCTCCCTGATTTCTCGCACGAATTGCGGCGGCCGTTCGAGGTACACGAAAACTGCTTCGACTGTGCCGAGCTTTACGATGGCTGCCGGGCGTGGCCCGAAAGCAGACCGTTCGCCTGTGGCCGAGCCCGCCGACTGCCGGATGTCCAGCCAGGGGCTTGTGGGCAGATGTTTCCACCGTCGCGGGTCTTGGGCTGTGCCGCCGACGGTGGTGCGACGCCTGAACAGAAAGCCGCACGAGAGGATGGCTTGCACACCGACGAGGCGTGCGAGATCGCCAAGCCGGGACCCACTGCCCGCGGAGAGCCTATTAGCCTGGACCGCCGCTGCGGGTGCGGCAGACCCCTGCCCAAATACAAGCGGCTGTGTAATTCCTGCCGGATTCAGAACCGTCGGCAGAGCAAACGTGGGTACATGGGCGCATACATGAGACGACGCCGTTCCGCGCCCGTTGACGCCGACCCGGATCTGCCGCTATTCGCCACGGCAACGCACGCTACGCACGCCAGGGCTGACAATCTCCCCTCGACCGGCATATCGGGCCGGGGGTGCCCCAAGAATCGAAACTTCTGTACTAACAAACCGCACTCGGAGAGGTGACCAGATATGAAACACAAACAGACGTCGGCAAACAGCCGAAGGGAGCTGCTCTCTGCGACGCGCAAGACATCGACGAGGGGGGCGTGACCTCGCCAACGGCAAAAGGCAAACTCGAATCATGCAGATCAACAAACAAACAACCTGTGCAATACTCGTGCTGCGAGAGCTTGCTGCGGCGGGCGGCCGGCTCACCATTCAGGAACTGGCCGACCGGATAGGCGTACCCCGCGACTACATGGTGGTTGTTACGCACGCCCTGGTCCGCGCCGAACTCATCGCGGGGCGACAAGCACCACCGCGCGGGTACGCACTGACCAAGGATCCGTCAGAAATGCGGCTGTTCGACACAATCAAGGCATTGGAGCGCCTGTTCCCCGCCGAGAAGGGCGATACCTTTCCCATGCAAGCCATCAAGGAGATCCTGCGGCTCTACGCGGGGACGGCCTGGGACGGCCTGACGATTGCCGACTTCGTGCAGGCGACGACAAGCGGCGCGCCATGAACGCGGCGGCGCAGACCGAAGACGAGGCGAAGCTGGCGTTCGTGGCGACGCGGCTATCCGCGCGTCATTACTTCCCCGTGCTTCACGGCAGGCCTCCAGGCACTGGCAATGGGAGCCGTAGACCCGGGCTTGCGACCAAGTCGAGCCTCTGAGGGCGCAACGTTCAACCAGTCCGAAACCCTATTCTGTAAGTGCTTGCTACAAAACGATTAACGATTGACATTACAGGACTTATGATGCAGGCCGACGCGGAGCCAAAGCCGCGCCGAAGGCAAAACGAATCTCCTTGTGGCGTGCCTGTTCCGCATGTCGCGGCTTGGGTTGGTCCATGCAAGCGCGACTGGCGTCACGAGACGGCCTCATGTCCACTTGACAGACGCAGAGTATGCTCTCCTGGAAGACTCCGCCCTGGCTACATTTCAGCGCGTCGGATGCAGCCGCAGACGCACTGTCTTGATCTGCCAGGGACCGAGAGCAAGTGGGCCGGACACCGCCCCCGCCTCGCGGCCGGCCAAGTCAACCTCGGTCAGATGCACGTCGCCCAGCGGGCATCCCAGCGAACCCTGCCAAGTACGGCCCTCAGGCTCGTAGAGACGTACGTAGAGGTCGTCAGCGGCGCTGTAGAAGGCCGAGACGATTGGTCCTGAAGGGGTTATCGCAAGGGGGCGGATCGTGTGACCGTATTCGCCGCCTCCCGTCTTGGCATACAGACCCACGGGCCGGTAGTTGTATTCAATGGCCTGTCTATGCAGGTTCGCCTTGTGCCATGAGCCGCTGAAGGGGCGAATTGCGAACTCGTAGGTGAAGTCCCCATTCAGCATACGCGTACCCCAGACATAGTACATGGCGTAGGCCAGCGGCATCGAGAAACCCCCGTCCTTTTCCCGTACCGCTCCCATAGTCCCTCGATTGAAGAAAGCGATCCCGGTCTTACCGTCCGTCAGCGCGGTCCAATACAGACCGTTCACATACTGATCGGCCGTCTCAGAGACGGCAAACGGAAGATCGCGCACCCCGACAGTCTCCTCGTTCGCCACAGCAGGAAATACCTTGAAGCGGAGTTTTCGTTCGTGGACGAACCCGGAAACAGGGTCTCGCACGTTGGTGCTGAGGCTCCCTATCCTCTGCCCTGAGAAGTGAAAACGGACCCAGCAGTCGATCCGAGGCGAGTCACCATGGACCGTCATCCGGAGCGTGTACGGGATACCGCCAACAAAACCGTTCTCACAGGCCACCGCCCAGGGCGCGCCGCCTTGGGCGCGACGAAGGACCCAGGTCCCTTTGGACTCCACGTCGTTGCCGTCAAGGCAAGCGGCGAAGAACGCACTTCTCTTGCCGGCTTGAATCAACTCCCTACCGGTTCGCTTGTCGGCCAGCGAGGACAGACCTCCGTCAGGATGAAGACGGATCTTATAATCGCACGTAGTGATGGTGAGACTGTCAGGATCAATTTGGAGACCTCCGGCTCCCGGGGCGGACGTACGTCCGGCAGGAACGAGAGTGTACGAGGCTACGGACAAGCCGGGTAAATCCACCTGGATCGCCAGATCGACATCCTTGAGACTGCCGTCAGAGTGCAGATCGGCTGAGAGAATCGCCGAAGGCACGACCCGGCCATCGTGACGCACCTCAAGATGTCTTGCCCAGCCACGAGGCAGCGAGACGGGGACCTGCAACCAGTCCTGTCGAGACCATGAGACCGGGTTGAAAACGGCAACTTGAGGCTCATTGCCGGACATCTGAGAGCTCAAGAAATGCAGTGAGGCTTCGGTGACGCTTTCAGAGGCTTCGATAGACTTGGGCAGGAAGGTCCGCGCATCAGACAGTAACCCGCATATCTGGATGTCGTGATGCTGGGCGACGAGCAGGTTCTTCCAGGCCTGCTCCAATTCGGCATGATGGTCCTTCCCGCCGGCCAGACGCTCGATCGCGGCCAGCCGTTCGGCCGTCAGGACGGCAATCTCCGCCCGGCGCGACGTGGTCCAGATCTCGTTGCCACAGTAGCCCCATGGCATCCGCACCACGAAGTCATTGGGAACCGTCCGGAGTTCCTTTTCGGGCGAGGGAAAGCTCGGAAAGATTTCTTCGAGCAAGATCCACCGGTACCCCGGCTTGCCTTCATACTCCTTGACCAGCGCTTCTTTTCTAAGCCCTGCGTCGTCCGCTCGTGTCGCGAGCAGAGGCCGGATACGGGAGAATTCACGCTTGAAGTCCGCGGGCGATTGGGGCGCGTTGTCACCGGGGTAACGGGTCAGAATCCAGTTGTCAACCGTGGTCCGGCCAAACTGCGCCCCCTGGCCTTCATACGTAGGTATGGCGGCGATCCGCGAATTGTCCAATCCGGTCCACCAGCCGATAGACGCGTCAAAGGTGGGATTGTAACCGTACATCATATAATGCGTCCGCACGATCGCGCCGGTGAAGCCGAAGCCGTTCAGGATCTGCGGCATCTGACTGTGCATGGCATGCTCACTCATCAAATACACACGCGGTGCACAGCCCAGGCGGTCACGGTCCGCCGCCAAAGCGTAGCCGATCTGACGGATGTTGGACTCCTCGTTGATGAACACCGACAGTGGCTGACCATACGTGCACGTTCCGATCCCGAATCGACCCGAGTAGTCCCGCAGATAGCGGCGAAGCTCTTCGAGCAGGGCCGGATCGTCCTCCGCCAGCTTGTCGTACGTATAAGCCTCGTTGTCCAGGCCAATCTTGAAACTCGGATACCGATCCAGCCACGAGACTGCGGATCTCAGGTGCTCGGCAAAATGCTCCCGCCCCCACAGGACAAGACCGCCGTGGTCATACGTAAGCAAATACAGCGGCACAGGCGGAGATGATTGTCGAGGCGCCGCGGTGGTCTCGGCGTCGCCGGTGGCCACTCCGTTCGCCACCGATATGGCCAGCAGTAGTGAACAGCAAAGAAACATGGGGTCTAGACGTTTCATTTGACTCTCCGTTGTCTGAGACGGTGTGTGAGAACACGGTTTTCCGTAGCATGGGCATCTTGCCCATGGGTCGCAGGGCCATCTTGGCCCTGCCGAGGGTTGACCTTCCACGGGCGAGAGGGGTTCCCCAAACGCGATCTGGTGCGTTTGGGGGCCCCGGACACCCGTAAGACTCCTGGGCGAGATGCCCGTGCCACTTCTCACACACCCTCT
>CAYFUB010000198.1:0-1540 GCA_964346195.1 uncultured Pirellulales bacterium | reverse complement strand
TGAAGGAGAATCGACATGGCACGGCAGCGGGCGACAGCGGAACCGCGGTACGACATCAACATTATCCGTCCCGAGATGCGGGCGGAACACTTCAAGCTGCGCGGCGACGGATACCCGCCCCAGCGGCTGGCGGCCATCAAAAAGGGCCTGCGCACGCTGCACACGCTGGAGCTGATGGCACAGACCATCTACAAGTTCCAGATCACCGGCGAGCGCAGCGAGATGAACAGCCTGCTGGTCGCCGCGATGTGCAACGAGATGGGCCACTACCAGGATTTCCAGGTCAAGCTGTACGAGTACGGATTTCGTCCGAGCCTCCTGCGGCCGGCGTACTGGATGGTCGGTTTCGCCTTCGGCTTCGGCTCCCGGCTACTGGGCAAACGGGCGATGCTCAAGACCGGTATCTGGGTCGAGGGCAAGGCCGTCCATCACTACGCCCAACTGCTCGAAACCATCGAATGCGACGATGAGACCCGCAAGATCATCGAGAAGGACCAGGCCGACGAGGACGGCCACATCACCCGCTGGAAGAGCCTGCTCGAATCCGCCTCCCCCGTCCCGGCCCAGGCCTGACCGCCGCTTGGGCACATGAGCGACCGTGAACAGTGACAAACCAGTTTGTCGGTGCCACCCAAGACTGCCTGTGCTCATGAACGTCCCGGCCGCCGAGGTGCAGGGATCTCACATCTGTGCTGGCCGCCGGTACCACCGGGTCCACCAGGACCATCGCCAAATCTCGCTTGACGATACCACCCGTCGCAGCCGCCACTCTCTTGTCGTGTACCCATGCCTGCGCGAGAGCGGCAATTCCCTTGTATTCTGGCGCACCCTGAATAGACTAATGCGGTTGAACGCCTGACCGTGCGACCACGGTCCCGGATTTCGCGAAGACAAGCGTACGCCGAGGAGAGCCATGATGTACACATCAAGCAATATGAGCAGGCGCAGGTTTCTGAAGTTGGGTGCGACGAGTGTTAGCGTCGCAATGCTGCCTGTATTGGGCGCGTGCGGACAAGAGAGGGCAAGAGGCGAGCCAAATGTCCTCTTCATCGCCATTGACGATCTGAACGATTGGGTCGGCTGTCTCGGGGGCCACCCGGACGTCAGGACGCCGAACCTGGACCGGCTGGCCCAGCGGGGCGTGCTGTTCACGAACGCCCACTGTTCCGCCCCGGCGTGCAATCCTTCGCGGGCGAGTCTGATGACGGGGATTCGGCCCTCGACCTCGGGCGTCTACCACAACCCGGATCCCTGGCGACAGTCGCCCGTGCTCAAGAACGCCGTCACGATTCCGCAGCACTTCATGGCCCACGGCTACCGGGCCGTCGGGGGCGGCAAGATCTATCACGGCGCGTTCCCCGACCCGCCCTCCTGGCAGGAGTATTTCCCGGACCAGAAGAAGAACAAGCCGGACGACCCGATGCCGAAGGGCCGGCCGCTCAACGGCATCCCGAACACCGCCCATTTCGACTGGGGGCCGGTCGAGGCCGGTGACGAGGACATGGGCGACTGGAAGGTCGCGAGTTGGGCCATCGGGGAG
>CAYFUB010000197.1:0-19086 GCA_964346195.1 uncultured Pirellulales bacterium | reverse complement strand
GGTGACCAACGACCGCCTCCTTTCCAATCCAATTCAGTGAGGGCACGGCCAGCTTCTCCTTGTACTTCTTACGACATGCCACAAGGGCTGCCCTATGATACGCCTCTGGGCAGGCAATTCAAGCGCGTTCCAAAGAGGAGTGAACGGGGGAATCACAGATATCCCGCAGTTTCCTGGAGCAACTTCTGTAACTCGTAACCAATTAAGAACTTACGCGGAACTAATAGTGTCCGGTCCTTTTTGCGGAGGCCCTTGCGTAAGCCACTCCAAGTGACAAGTGAGAAGCGAGAAGGGATAAGCAAGAGGCCGGCCAGGGGCCGGCAAGTTTCAAGTTTGAAGTTTGAAGAAGGCGGCCCGGGGCCGCGTCGGAGCGTGGGAGCGTACAAGCGTTGGAGCGTTCCCGGCACCCATCTACGCTTCCACCCGTCCACGCATCCACTCGGTTAGAAACCAGTTGTCAGTTCCTGGTTGGAAATCTGCGCAATCGGCGTAATCTGCGGATGAGAAGAAAGGAATAAGAAAGGGCCGGCGGATTTCTTTCTCCGTGTCCTCTGTGCCCTCTGTGGTGAAGCGGCCGTTCTCGGTGGTTCGCGTCTTTCGCGGTTGAAAGGCCCTGGATTCCTGCCTTCGCAGGAATGACATGCCTGGATTCCTGTCCCCTGTTTCAGGCCAGGGAGCAACGGTCGGGGATGACATTCCTTCGCGGGAATGACAGAGCGGCGGGCACAGCCCACCCTACCCAACTGTTTTGCGCCCTTTTGCGTTCCTTTCGGCCGTTGCCGTCCTCCGTTCTCAGCGTCCCCGCGTCTCCGCGCGAGGTGATTTGTGTTCGCGTGGTTCGCGTCTTTCGCGGTTGAAGATCGGTTGTCAGTTCCCAGTTCGAAATCTGCGCAATCGGCGTAATCTGCGGACTCCTGCTCCCGATCCTCCGGGCGGCGGCCCCGGGGGACAAAATTCCTGATTCCTTAGCCCTTGCGGGATAAGGAGTTGCGTGCAACCAAAGAAAATAGTTGGTTTTTTTGTTGACGAAAGTCACGCCGTATGTTGTAATTTGGGCAACGTCGCGGGAAGCGATAGAGCGGCCGCCGGGGCGTGCCCGGGGGCCGGCGACGAGCGAATGAACGGGTCCACATGAGCGTGGACGCGCTACCCCGGAACGCGTGGGTTGAGAACCCACCCTACAACGTATCACTTATCACTTATCACTTATCACTTGTCACTTTAGCGATGGAGGTGAGAGATGGCGAAGCGATGCTGTCGGAACTGTGTGTATGCGTTGCGGCCGACGACGCGGTGGCTGCGCGTGCTGCTGTCGCACTCGGCGGGCCTGGCGCTCTGTTTCAACTGCGCCGCGTGTCCCGGCACGATGCAGGAGGTCTATGCCCACCAGGTGTGCCGCAACTTCCGGGCCCGGCGCTGGCCCGCCGGCATGCGGGACGAGCCGCCGGAACCGAAGGACCCGAAGATTCGCTATATCCCGCTCACGCGGGGCGAGGTCGCGATGGTGGACGCCGAGGACTACGAGGAGCTGAGCAAGTACAAGTGGTACGTCACACGCCACGGCGGCAATAAGTACGCCTGCCGGTGCGGCAAACGCATTCTCATGCACCGGGTGATTATGAAGCCGCCGCGGGGCATGGTCGTGGACCATATCGACGGCAACGGCTTGAACAACCGCCGCTGCAATCTGCGCATCTGCACCCAGGCCCAGAACGCCTGCAATCGCCGGCGGACCGGCGGGCGGTCCGGCTTTCGCGGCGTCGAGCCCAAGGGCAACGGCAAATACGCCGCCATCGTCGGGCACAAACGCAAGCGGAACCGGGCCGGCGTGTTCAGTGACCCCATCGAGGCGGCCCGGGCCCGTGACAAGCTGGCGCGAGAGCTCCACGGCGAATACGCCTGGGTGAATCTGCCGGAGGAAGTGGAGGCGGGGCGGCGCGTCGTCGCGCTGCGCGGCTGCATCGTCGCGCACAGTTCCGCCCGGGCTACTCTGTCGGTGTCCGGAAAGCGGCGTAAGCGCCGGAGGATTGGCTCGTCGTGCGGGTTGCGTCGTGCGTCAAGGGGCGTTTGTCGCCTTCGCTGCGGCCTGCCGGCTCCAGACGACGGAGAGCATCTCTATACGAAGCAATCTGGCGGCCATGATGTAGACGACAGCGCCGGCGGGCACCGATGCGAGAAGCAGCAGGGCGTTTCCGCGTTCGGCGAGCAGGTGCGAGATGCCGAGTACCGCCGCGGCCATACATAACGTCGCGAGAGTCGTATCGCGCAGCGCGGCACCCAGCCCGGCCAGCACGGCACGTCCCAGACGCCGCCGCAATATCACGGCCAGGGTTGCCACCTGAAGGTACGAGCAAAGGGCCGTCGCGACAGCCAGGCCGCCGGTGCCGAGCGGCCAGACGAGGACCAGGCACAGGACGACGTTGGCAAAGACCGCCACAAGGGCGCTCCGGGCCGGCGTGCGCGGTTCCTGAAGGGAATAGAACGCACGTGTCAAAACCTGCTGGGCGAAATAGCCCGTCAGGCCCAGGGCATAGAACGACAACGTCACTGCGGTCTGGAGGGTGTCGGCCCGCGTGAACTCGCCGCGCTCCAGCAACGCCGCCACGAGGGGCCGGCCGACCAGCAGCAGTCCCGCCGTCGCCGGCAGCGCGATGAAAATCGTGCAGCGCAAGCCGCGTGACACCGTCCGGCACAGGCCCGTGAAATCCCGGCGGGCGGCGTCTGCGCTCATGACGGGGAAGATGGCGGTCGCCAGCGACGTGCCCAAGACGCCGAGCGGGAATTGATAGAGCCGTTGCGCGTAGAACAGGTGCGATACGGCGCCCTGCCAGAGCGGGTAGGCAACCTCGTGCCCGAGGACCGTGAAGAGACGGCCTTTCTCGTCGGACCCGGAAAGGCACAACGCGATGAAATCGTTGGCCAGGGTGTTGATCTGGGTGGCCGTCAGCCCCAGCACCATCGGCCCCATCAGCACGAGCACTTTGCGAAAGGACGGCGACCTCACGTCCCACGTCGGACGAAGCTGAATGCCTCGGCGCCAAAGCGGCGGCAACTGCATCGCCAACTGGGCCACCCCGGCCAGCAGCACGGCGGCCGCGACGAGGAACACGTAACGATGCCGGGGCAGATCGGGGAGCCATCCGCAGGTACACAGGGTGGCAATGATAAACACATTCAACAGAGCCGGTGCGGCGGCCGGGGCGCCGAAATGCCGGTGCGCGTTCAGGATGCCGCCCACGAGCGCGACCACGCAGATCAACGCCATGTAGGGCAGCATGAGCCCCGTAAGTGCCAGCGTCAGCCTCGTGCCGTCGTACGTCGCCCGGAAATGGTAGTACGGCCAGATGAACGCCTCGCCGAGCACGGTCAGTGCCGCCAGCAGCACGAAGATGGCGGTCACGACCGACAGCGCCATCCTGTTTGCCGCCTGTGGATCGCGGTGCAGTTGCTCGCTGTAGACCGGTATCAGGGAGGCCGACGCCGCGCCCTCGCCGAAAAGCCGCCGGGCCAGGTTGGGAATCTTGAACGCGATGGCCCAGGCGTCCATCAGGCCGCCGGCGCCGAGGAAGTAGGCGAATGCCATGTCACGCAGCATCCCCAGGACTCTGCTCAGCGTCGTCAGTGCAACAATCTGTCGAAAACCTCGGATCAAGGGGGTCCTTGCCGGTCCTATTTCCGGGGTGCGACGCTGAACGGTCGACACCGGCCCACGTTGTTGAGCAGCCCGACGGCAATCATGTTGACCAGCAGGCTGGAGCCGCCGTAGCTCACGAACGGCAACGTCAAGCCCGTGACGGGCATCATGCCCAACGTCATTCCCACGTTGACAATAATCTGCACTACGAACATCGCGATAATCCCGACCGCCAGCAGCCTGGCAAAGGGATCGGTGTTATGCGCGGCGATCTCCAGCCCGCACGCGATTACAATGAGGTACAGGCCCAGGAACGCCACGCATCCGAGAAAGCCGCCCTGATGGGCAATGACGCAAAAGATGAAATCGTTGTGCCGCTCGGGCAGGAAATCGTACTTGACGAACGGCCCGCGGCCGAAACCACAGCCCATCAGGCCGCCGGAGGCGACCGCAATTTTCGACCGTATGAGGTGGTACCCCCAGTCGTTTCTCCACCGTCCCGCGGTGAATCTGCCACCCACGAGGATCCGGCTCACCGTGGGATTTTCTTCGGCCTTTTCCCTCACCCATTTGCCTTGCAGCAGCACGCCGCTGATTCGGGTGCGCTGGTAGGGGCGCATCTTGAACCACAGCGCGGGGCTGACGGCGACCGCCAGCAGAACGATCAGCACCAGGTGCCGGACCCGTGCGCCGGCCACGAATAGCATGGTGAACAGCACCGGCATCATCAATAGCATCGTCCCGAGGTCGGGCTCGAGCAAAATCAGCACCATGGGTATGAGCGTCAGCACGAACGGCCCGACGAGGGCCCGGAAGTTGCCGTAGTTGCTCCGGTAACGGAGGTACCAGGCCAAGGCCAGGACATACGCAATCTTGCACAACTCCGAGGGCTGGACTGCCGGGAGCTGCCGCGAGCCTATATCGACTCGAATCCATCGGTGGGCGCCGTTGATCTCCGGGATGAAGGGCAGCGCTACGACATACCTGCTGACGAGCAGCAGCGCCAGCAGCACCAGGATACCGGCATACAGCCAATGGCTGACCATCCCGAGCCGACGATAGTTCACCACGTTGGCCGCGACGAAGCCGGCGACGCCTGCGAGGGCGAACACCACCTGCTTCTTCCAGTGCCCCGCCAGGGGCGACATATCGCTGGCCGGACCGGCCTCAAGAGGGTTGCCAATGACATAAATCGTCAGAATCCCCGTGAGCACCAGGACCGAGACACTGGCCAGCAGACACACCCGTACGAACAGGAGCCGCCCCTTAAGGAAGTTCACCATGCCGCCAGCATACCACATCGCCTGCCACTCGTACACGGGCGACCTTGCGAAATTCCGACCCAAACGCCGATCGGGCCGATGCAGGTCTCCTGCGTTCGCATTCCGGTTCGTGT
Source organism: uncultured Pirellulales bacterium (assembly GCA_964346195.1). Taxonomy (GTDB): domain Bacteria; phylum Planctomycetota; class Phycisphaerae; order Sedimentisphaerales; family Anaerobacaceae; genus PLanc-01. The sequence continues at coordinate 14,056 of CAYFUB010000197.1, read as the reverse complement.
GCCATTGCCGCACTTGAGGGGGCTTCTTTCGGAACTTGCGCCTTGACAAACCCGAGGCGAGAGTAGAAAATAACAGCATAGCGAAGTTACGCGTGGTCGATCTCTTTGCGCGAATGCTTCGGTCGGGTCGAGGAGAGAATCGATAACGTAGCGGTATGGGAAGAGCAGGCTCCTCCTTTCGGGCACCAGTAGGAGCGTCACCGATGAACGGCGGAGAAAGGCGATTTGCGAGTCGCAAGTGCGTGTGGCCGTCCCCTGCAATCATCGATACCGGGGGCTTCACGCTCATCGAGTTGTTGGTCGTGATCGCCGTTGTTGCCCTGTTGCTGGCGATCTTCATCCCCGCGCTTGGCGCGGCTCGGGAACGGGGTCAGCGGGCGGTTTGCCTGAGCAATCTCCGCCAGCTCACTGTGGCCTGGATCGCCTATGCCGATGCACACGACAGCAGGCTGGTCAGCGGGAATGCCTTCGGCCTGGCCATCGGATCGGGTCGCTGGCGGCTGGAAGGCTGGGTGGGCCGGGCTTTCTTATACCCGAAGAGCCGTACCGCCCTGATCGAGAACCCCGCCAAGGGTCCCCTGTGGCCGTACCTGCGGGACATCGACATCTACCGCTGTCCCCGGGGCCGGGCCGGTCATGTCATCACGTACGCGACCGTCGTCTCCGCCAACAATAACACGCAGGTGGAAGGCACGTGCCTGCCCGATTACCCAGGCGATGAGATGACCCGCCCCGGCGTGCGCGTCGGTGCTACGACGCTCAAACTGACCAGATTCACGGACATCGTCAGCCCCGGCGCATCTCAGCGTGCCGTATTTGTCGATCAGGGCCAGACACCGACCAGCGGGGACTACTATGTCCACTATCTCTATCCCAAGTGGAAGTACTTCAGCGTCCCCCCGATACGCCATGCCGACGGCGTCACGCTCTCCCTGGCGGACGGACATGCAGAGTACTGGAAATGGAAAGGCCGTGAGACCGTGCAAATGCCGCGCGAGTTGTTCCCGGGCCGTGACACGTTTTCCGAACTGCTGGCGGGTTGGGAGGACTACGCGGTGCAGACCGAGGAGGGCTTGTACGACTTGCAGAGACTGCAACGGGCCACGTGGGGCAGACTGGGCTATCCGGCCGAGGAGGCCCCATGACCTGCAAGGTATCATGTATCTTATCATCGAAAGGCAGCAATATGGCATCACTGGGGAAACGTCATAGAACCGCTCTCCTGTTGGAACTCATCTGGCTCATCGGCCTGTGCGGGGGCGCATGGGGCATCGAATTTGCCGGTGGGACCGGCGAGCCGAACGACCCCTACCAGATCGCCACGGTCCCGCAGTTGACCGCTATCGGCTCCGATCCGGTCCTACCAGGGAAGCATTATGTCCTGGCCGCGGACATTGACCTGTCCGGCACGGTCCGGTCCGCCCCGGTAATCCCGCTTCTGCGGGGCTCCTTCGACGGAAGGGGTCACACGATACGCAATCTGCGCATTGAGACCGGGGGCAGCCAGGGCCTGTTTGGGCACATCGACAGTGAAGCCGAGGTGAAGAACCTGGGCGTCGTCGACGCCTACGTCGTTGGCCTCAGCAGCCCCGGCGCCCTGAGCGCCTGGAACCACGGGCGCGTTCTCAACTGCTACAGTACCGGGACGGTCAGCAGCGGAGGACACGCGGGGGGCGGACTCGTGGGGTCCAACTGGGGGACCGTGGCCAACTCCTACAGCACGGCTACGGTTACGGGCGGCATCCTGGTCGGCGGACTCGTGGGAGAGAACGCCGGCAGTGTGATCTCCTGCCATTCGAGCGGTGAGGTGACGGCCAGCAGCCTGGTCGGCGGGCTCGTGGGAGACAACTTCGGCGCGATCACTTCCAGCTATTCCACAGCAACGGTGACGGGCCTGATGTGGTCCGTTGGCGGGCTGGCGGGAGAAAATAGAGGCCGGATCGCTTCGTGCTACGCCGAGGCGACGGTACTGGGCTACGATATGTTCGTCGGCGGACTGGTCGGAGAAAACGGGGGCAGCATCTCCTGCTGCTATTCTGACGGAACGGCGGTGGGAGAAGAGATGGTCGGGGGACTGGTGGGCTACAACCCAGGCAAGGTTGCCACCAGCTACAGCGTCGCCGCCGTGACGGACCGTAGTTACAGTTGGCACATCGGCGGGCTCGTGGGCGCCGCGAGCGCACCGGACAATTGTTATTTCCTGGCCCCGCCCGACGGCACCGGGCCGGATAACGACATAGGGACCCCGCTGACAAGCATCCAGATGGAGCAACAGGCCAGCTTCGTGGGTTGGGACTTCTGGGGAACCCTGGAGGACGGACCGAGCGACCCGTGGTTTATGCCGACGGACGCCTATCCGGTCCTGTCCTGGCAGACGGAAATCACAGGATTGCAGGCAGTTCCGAGCGTGGCGGGCCTGCCGCTCGACGAGGCCCGGGCCGTTTTGGAGGCGGCGGGGTTCGTGGCCGGGGACCTGAGCTATGACTTTCACCGGACGATTCCCGGCGGGTATGTCATACGCGCAGACCCCGATTCCCTGGCTCCGGCCGGGGCAACCGTTGACCTGATCCTGAGCTCTGCCGGCTCCTACAATTGGGTCGAGAACCCCGGCGATGGAACTGCGGCCCGGCCCTATCAGATATCGACGCCCGGCCAATTGGAGTCCTTGATCGGCCACCCGGAGCTCTGGGACAGGCACTTTGTGTTGTCTGCTGATGTGGATATGACCGGCAGGCGGTACTCGACCGCCTTGATCGCCCCGGATGTGGATAACTCGAACAGCGGTTTCCAGGGCACCCCTTTCCGCGGCACATTTGACGGCCAGGATCACGCCATTCGAAATCTGACCATCCAGACCGACTGGCGCCAGGACTACGTGGGTCTGTTTGGCATGGTCGCTCCGGAGGCCCGGATCGACAGGCTCCACCTGCCGGACGCCAACGTCAAGGGCGGCAGTGGCTCGAAGAGCTATGTCGGCGTCCTGGCAGGACAAAATGCCGGGACCGTGGCCCATTCTTCTGCGACCGGTGTCCTCCGGGGCGGGCGCGGTGATGGCCTGGTGGGTCTCAATACCGGCAGTCTGATCGACTGCCGGGTCGATATAGCGCGGATTTGACGGCGGTGCGGGATGCGCGGGGCGGCCCCGGGCCGCACAACGTACCGGGGGCCGGCAGTACGGACAGGCCGAACCCTGCGGCCATCACGTGCAAACGCGATCCGGGGGCAGCTCGTCGCGACGTACCCAGGGTCGGCAAAAAGCGCCGTTTTTCTGTTTTTGGGCTTGATTTTCCGCGGTGCTTGTGGTAGGGTGATAGTGGATCGTTATCCTACGTGTGGATTCGTGCCCGTAGCAAGGAAGGGTACGTATCGTCGCCGAGGGCGGGAAAGGAGGAGATAAAAGGAGAGATCAGCTTAACCGACTATCCTGCAAGTCGGGTGGCAGCACCCATGATCTCCGCGCGAGCGGCGCGGTTATGATTGCGCAAGGATTTTTTGTGCAGGTGCACGAAGCGAAAGCAAGACCGAGATGGTGCGGAGCGTCTGGCTTCGCGAAGAAGAAGAGAGAAAGGAAGGCAGTATGAAGAAGCTAAAGTTCGTGTTGGCAATGCTTGTCTTTGCCACCCCGGCGTTGGCAGCTGTGCGGATCGTCGTCGTGCCGGAAGATGACACGGCGGCTATCCAGTATGCCACGGACGGGGAGAAGGTCCGGGCGTTCGCCCTCGACATCACCGTGGACAAGGGGGTCATCACGGGCATTTCCGATTTCATCCGTGGGGAAAGCACCGCGGCGCAGCCCGGCTACGGGATCTTCCCGGCCAATTTCGGCCGATACATCACCGTCGATCCCGATACCGGCGAGGTGGCCACCTGGGACGTCAACGACTATACGCCCGTTGCCGATCCCTGTGACCCCGGCGCCCTCGGCGGTCTGGGCACGAGCGGCATCACCGTCGAAATGGGCGCCCTGTATTATCCCACGGATGATAGCTCGCCGAACGCTCCACCCAACAGTGGTCTGCTGTTCAAGCTGACTGTCAGTGAGAACGCCAACCTGACGGTGGCGCTGAATGAAATCCGCGGCGGTGTCGTGCTCACTGATCCGGACGTCGCGGCCGAGGTCGATCTCGAGCAGGCCACGGGCGCTGCCATCGGCGGTGGCGGCGGCAGCAGCGACCTGTTCCCCGCCGGCCATCCGGATTACGCGGAGTGGGTGGCGGTCGGAAAACCCCAATGTTGGGCCTATCCGCGACAGTGCCACGGCGATGCCGATGGTCTCAAGCAGGGCTCCAAGTCCGGCTTCCATTACGTGGGGACCGATGACCTCAACGTGCTCATGGCAGCCTGGCAGGTCAAGGAGCCCCCGGACGGGCCCGGCATTGCCGCCATCCAGAACGGCATCTGTGCGGATTTTGCCCGGGACAAAGGTGGCAATGACAAGACTGGTTGGTACCGAGTCGGCACGACGGACCTGAACGTGCTGCTCGAGAATTGGCTCGTCAAGGAACCTCCGGACGGCCCCGGAGTGCCTGGCGATTGCGGTGGGACCCTGGAACCCTGAGTATGGCATATCGGCGGCAGGCCCCAGCCGACCGGGAACGGGAAACTGTTCCACGGTTGCTCTCACGCGCCGGTGCGTGAGGCGCCTGTGCGTCGATGACCGGAAGGAGAAAATGATGAAGAAGCTGTTCGTTCTGACGTTGGTATTGGTATGGGCCGGCGGGACACAGGCCGCCCTGACTCTGGTGAACGCCCCGACCGAGCCGATCGACATCGGGGAGACAATTGTAATCACCGTCAATAATTCCGAAGACGGCGCCTACGGGGGCTGGCTGGAGATTCCGAACCCGGAGGTGCTGACTTTCGGCGACGTCGAGCTGACGCCGGAGGGGGGCGCGGGCGACGCGCTGGCCCAGGTGGGGCCACCGGCCGAGGACAACGGCAGTATGTGGGTCGAATTCACCGTCGCCAGTGCCGCCAAAATCGCGGCGGGCGACCACGTGCTTGTCAACGTCGTCGGCAACAGTCAAGGCGCGACCAAGTTGAATCTGTACGCCGAGGACGGGACCCGGCTGCTCGACAGTGCCGACATCACGGTGATTCCGGAGCCAGCGACGATTGCCCTGCTGGGCCTTGGCGCTCTGCTCCTGTGCCGCCGCAAATAGAATTCCTCATCTGCAACCAACGCCAGAGAGTCGACGAAGAGGCAAGTCGCAGGACTTGCCTCTTTTCTATTGTGCGCCGGGAGGTATAATCCCCTGCTCCTGGTTTCTTTCGAATGGACTGACGCAAAGAGCCTGACGCATGAAGCTCACACACGTACTTCTGCTCGGCGGCCTCGCGCTGCTGCCTGCCGGATGCCACCGCCCACGGGCTGACGGGACCGCCACCGTCAAAACGGTGGTCGGGGGTGGGCAAGAGTTCCCCGCGTTGCTGGCGGGCCGATGGGTCGCGGACCGGCACGGCTGGGAGTTCGTGCTCGAACGCGACGGCCGCATCTCGTCGGCGGTAATCAGTCTCGGCCGCGTTCGCGTGACCCCCGGCGCAACGACGACAATACCGACCAGGAGCGGCAGCGAGGCCGTCTTCACGCCCGGCTCGTGGCTGGTCCACTGCGAGCCCGACACGAGAACGCTCACGGTGAAGATCGTCATGGACCATGTCCGCGCGGAGATGGCCGGCACTACTCTGGAAGGCTCCAGTACGGATATCTTCGTCGGCCCCGTCTCGCCCGCGGGAGATACGTGGCAAACAGAGTGGACGACTTTCACCCGTTATACCGCGCACACGCCCGAAGGCACGTCCTTCGATTTGTCCACCGACCCCGTGTACGGCGAGACAAAGCCCCTGCTCTTCCACAAGACACCCGACCCGCAGCGCTGAGCCACCTGCCACGATGTCGGGACTACCCCCGCTTCGCCGTCTGTGCCACGGGCTTCGGCGGGCGGTAGCCGCAAGCTCTGCAGACCCCGCATGGGAAGCCTTGCCGCTGGCACCCATCCTCACTGCCCTACAATCCTCTCAGCCCGGCCTCCGTCGGGAACCAATTGCATTTACCGTTTTGCGGGCTACCGCCAGGATAGGTGGGGATTCGCCCGCGCCGGTTTCTCCCCGTCGGCGCCCTGGAGGTCATAAGCGCTCTCCCGGTCGCTGCCATAAGATGCGCCCGAGCAATGACGTAACGTGCCCCGCCTTGATTCGCTGCTACGAGAATAGTCTGGCAGTCAGGGCGGCGACTCTTTGGCCGCGGCGTTCGCACTGCTGTTTGACCTTCTCATCCGGCTTGCCGATGGACAACGGGCCGTAGTGGGCGCCCTGCGGGTCACCCTGAACGACCATGCCCGCGATGAGCATCCCCTCGAGAATCCCGATAATTGTCGTTTCGCTGCCGCCCCCGATATTCGCGGAGCTGGCGAACGCGGCCCCGACCTTGCCGTTCATCTGCCCGTGCCGGCTCACCAGCTCATCGATCAGTTGCTTCACCGGAGCCGCCATCTGCCCGTAATAGCAGGGCGAGCCGATCACCACCGCATCATAGGAGGGCAGGTCGTCCGCACGCACCTGATCGACGGGTTTGCACTCGGTACTGAGCCCGGCTTCGTTCATCGCTTCGGCGATGAGTTCCGCCATCTCCCTCGTGTTGCCGCTCCGTGAATAGTAAACCACGATCCCTTTTGTCATGCCCACTCCTTTCTACAGTGCTGCGGCTCGAAGGGACCTGCGACGGTTCATCCCACGCACCGATTTCGAAGAGGCCGCAGGTCCCGCGGGCATTCTACGCCCTCACGCCGCAAAACGCAAAGACATTCCGTCCGCCCGGGAATCCGGGGTGCGACAAGAAGACAGCGAGTCAGAATAAGAAGGATGTCATTGCGAGGAGGCGTACGCCGACGAAGCAATCTCCGGGCGGCCAGAGGTCAGGATTGACGCGCCGGCCTTCGGCCGGCTCGCAATAACAGCCGGGGCGTTTGCCACGATCCTTTCGTGCACCGGGAATCCGTGTGCGGTCGGCCTTCGGTGGATTCGAGCCGCTTCAGTGGGGCGCGCATCCCACGCCCTTCCTGGTCGTTCCTCCTCGCATGACATCTGCGATCATCGTAGCAGGAGAGGGGCGAATGATGATTCGCCTCTACGCAGAACAGGCGAGCGGGAACGCTCGGGGTTCCCCGAACGCTTCGTTTCGCGTTCAGCCCCCTTCGTCGTGCGTCGCCTTCTCGGGAAGATCGCTGAGATTATCTTCCGAGAATTCCCTTACCGGCGCAGGTAGGCGAGTTTCCTGGGCAGGGCGATGTTGTTGCCGAAATTGTCTTCGCCGTAGCCGTATTCCGCCAGCAACTGGATATCGGCCAGCACCCGCTTGTCGCCTACGAACTGGACGGTCAGATCGGTGCCGATATCGATCTTCCCCATCGCCAGCAGCCGCCCGGTCTCGCTGATGACCTTCTCGAGCAGAGTCCCTTCCGCGCCGCCGACGCGGTCCGGCAGTTCCAGCGGCTGCTCGTACATGACGAGCTTGCTTCTTCCCGCCAGGGTCAGCACGACGTTGCGGACGACGGCGGTAGGGTCGTCCGACTCCGTCCGCTCGGGGACCAGGCCGAGTCGCACGATCTCCCGGGCAAGCCAGCGCCGCTTCTGGGCGTTGATCTTCTCGTTGGCCCGGAACAGGTCGAGCGAGGAGCCGGCGTCGTACGCTTCCTCGGCCAGCAGCATCTGAACCTTGCTGCCGTAGTGGAAAACCAGCTTGGAAATCAGGGTGGACGGGCGCACGTGGAACCCGCGGTACTTGGGGATCGGGACCTCGATCCGGCCGACCTCGGCGTAGCGCTTCAGCATCTCCTGGCACAGACTCACGGCCCGGCCGATGTACAGGTCGATGAACGTGATCGAGTAGTCCATCAGGACCGACAGCAGCACATCAGGCTCCACCAGCAGCCCGGTCAGCGGCGACGACGCGCAATGCTGCTTGTTGAGGTGACGCTCGTAGTAGTGGGCGAACAGGGTGGACATCTTGAGCAGATGGAATACGACGCTGACATGCCCCCGCAGGACGGGCAGGTCGGTATCCAGACGTTCCGCCTGCGTCCCCGAGACGTACGTGTCGTACTGCGACTGGAGGTTGTGGAACTGGAATTCGAGGCTCCGCAGCCGTTCTTCGCTGAGCGCGGCGAAAGCGCGCAGGGGGCGTTCCTGCGGCCGGGTCCGGTTGCTGGCCCGGACGTCCTCACTCTCGGAGGCGAGGTTCAAGAAGGCCGTTGCCAGCAGGGCGACCATCTCCGCGACCGTCTCGGCCGGACGTGCCTCGCAATCATGGGCCAGCAGACCCTGAGGGAGAGGCTCGTCATATGAATCTTCGCGGCCGTGTCGGGCCGGCACGGCCAAGTCCAGTCCGCCCGCCTGCATCAGCATCTCCCGGGCCGTTCGGGTCAGGACGCCGCCGGTGAACTCCAGGGCCTCATTCGTCGCGGCTACGAAATCCCGCTCCACCGGCATCAGCCGGTAACTCGGCAGGCGATGATGAACGTGCAGCAGGTCGTAGCTGACGTCGGAAAAGAGCTTCATCGTGGCGGTGAGCGAGCGCAGGGCGCACCACTTGCAGTTCTTCCCGGCATCGTACGTGTCCAGCAACTCTTCGAGCAGCATGGACTGGGACAGCAACTCTCCCAGGAGCGGGCGGGTCAGCACGTCGCGCGGATGCTCGCGCTCGCCAAGGCGGCCCGCCAGGACCAGGAGTGTCTGTGCACGCCTCTCGATCAGTTGCTTGAAATCCTGCTCGTTGACCGGACCGTTAATCATCGCTGCGCACCCATGCTTCATTGGTCGTCATCGGAGACCGTGAATGCCGTGTCATCTCTGCGGCGACTTTCTGTCGAGGGGAATGACCTCCGGGCTGAAACCAGGTGGAACATCGATCTGGAACATCTTGCGGTCGATGGCCTCGTTGACCTTCGGCTCAAGGAGCCGGATCTCGTGGATGTCGTCCTCCGTGTTGACCGCCACGACCCTGGTCGGCAGCCCGACCTTCCGGTCGATCCAGAAATCGATCGTGACGTAGTCATCCTTGTACACGGAGTCCGGCTTCACTTTCAGACGCAGATGCTGGAGAGGTGAGGCCGGGCCCTGCGGCTCAGGAGTGAGCTCCACATCGAACTGCTCGCGCAGATCGTCCACTTTCGAGAAGCCGACGACCGGGATGTGCCGGCTGGCCAGCGCGAACGCATCAATAGGCTCATTGGGCTCGGCCAATTGACGCTGTTCCACCCGCTGGGTCTGGTGGTCCACGTGCCACAGCCAGACCCCGTCGAACAGGAACTGCTCCACGTATTTCTGTTCCCTCTCATCGTCCTGCTGAAGCGTTTGAAAGTCGATCCTCAGCTTGGACTTGGTGTCGAATTTGCGGTAGTAGAGAGCGCCTTTGCGGCGCTGCTGCGACTCGAGCAGCGGCTGTCTGACCAGGTAATCGACACGCGCCTGGTAGGACTTCAACTCCGCGGCCTTCTGCTGGAGACTCCGGAGCACCACGTCGACCTCGTTAGCGTCCTGCGCCCGGGTCGGACAGCACGGGGCAACCTGGTTCTTCGGTGGTTTGGTCGTTTGTCCGGCCGCCGGGATTGCGAGAAAGAACGCCACCATCAAGAGACTTCTATACATTTTCGATCTTCTTCCAAATGCCAGGTACGGTGAATTTTTCGGAGCACGTCGTGAAGCTTTGGGTGGCAGCGGCAAGGCCGGAGGCTTTGCCGATGGCGCATGGGTCAACCATCGGCAAGCAAGCGTTTGGGGCTCCCCAATGCGAGACCTCGCGTTGGGGACCTCTTGCCGCTGCCACCCGGAAATACGAAATTGTCAATCGTGATCGATACAAGAGGTTCACGCCTGCCGTTCTAAAGGTCCAAGAGCCGAAGCACCTCATCGAGACCCTTGACGATGAAGTCGGCGTGCGCCGCGAACTCGTCCGCCCGTTCATGATTGGCGATCAGCACGGGAATGGCCCCCGCGGCCCGCGCGCAGAGCAGGTCGAAAAGGTAGTCGCCGACGAGCAGTGTCTCGGCGGGTGCGACGCCGAAAGACCGACACAGGTGCAGGACACCGAAAGAATCGGGCTTCACCGGCCCATCCTCGCGCCCGACGATGCCGTCGAAGTGCAGGCCGTGCATGTCCGCGACCGCCAGGGCGTTACACTTGCGGTTACGGGTCAACACCCCTACTCGAATGCCGCGCTGGCGCAAAGCGGCGAGTGTCTCCTTCGCGCCGGGGTTCAACCTCGATTGTGCCACCGCCCTTTCCTCGTGGAAGTGGAGGACCGCTTCGGCCTGCTGACGTTGCTGCGGTGTCATTTTCTCCATGGCTTCCAATAGCGGGCCGCCCTCCCGAGCCAGTCCGATTTCCTGCCGGATCACGTCAAAATCCAGATACGGCTGTGTTATCGTTCCGTCCAGATCGAATATTACTGCTCTTATCGGCATATACAGGTTGGCCTCTTCCGTCGAAGTTCCTGAAACAACGCCGGCCTCGTGCTATTCCCCATTTTCTCTAGTACGTTGTCGTGCCCGGGAGGTTTTGTCAAGAGTGTCCTTTGGTTCCATGCTTGTTCCAGGCATCCAGCGGACGCCGCACGCACGCTATCATCGGGAGGCCAACGTCTACGGGTACCACGTCTGCGCTCGCGTAGACATGCCTGGGCCGACGGGAGGACATACCTACACAAGCGTAAGCATGGCACCCCGCCCCGAACGTAGGGGCGAATCATCATTTGCCCCTGCCACGTCGAGTTCTCCGGCCAGACGCTTCGCTCTCGCAAAAATGCGTCTCATGGAAAACGGTCCAAAACGTGCCAAGCCCTGCAATGGTCGGGACTTGCGCAAATGCAACGAGCCAGGAGCACTTTCATCGTCTTGTGGGGGGCCGAAGGCCCGTGAACGGCTCCTAAGAAACTGACGCAACGGGCGGCACGCCCAAACTGGTTTTGAGCGTGTTTGCCTGACCGGCAAGGACACGCTCGAGCTTCGCTCGGGCGTGCCACCCAAAGCCCTGACGGGGTTTCTTCCCGACACCAGCCGCGCAACGGCGTCGCGACTCAGCATGAGACAGGAAGACTGCCCCGCCACAAAATTTGGTCGCACACCCAAGGGCGTCATTTCGCGTCTGACGACTCCTTCGTTTCGCTCATTGTGACGAGTCAGAGTACGGTCTTGAGATAGTCTCCAGGGCACGGCGTCACCCATATTGCCTATTTTGCCTGCGTTCTCAACATATCAATGAAATGTCGTGCCGCCGGGCTCAGCGTGCGGCCTTTGCGCACGATGATCCCGGTCGGGCGGACGAACCTCTCGTTCGAGAAAGGGATGGCCTTGAGGGTCCCGGCGGCAACCTCCTGGACGAATGCGGCCTGAGGCAGGATGCTGACCCCGGCGTTGATCTCCACCGCACGTTTGATCGTCTCGATGTTGTCAAATTCCATCGCCGGACGCACGGGCGTGTTGTAACGCGCCAGGATATTGTCGACCCAAATCCGGGTCGGGACCTCCTTCTCGAAGGCGATGAACCGCTCGAACTGGAGTTTGTGGATATCTACCTCCGACTGGCCGGCAAAAGGATGCTTGGGGCTACAGACCAGAACGAGCAGTTCCTCTTCGAAGTCGTACACCTCCAGTCGTTTGTCCTTCTTGGGCACGGCCACCAGGCCGATGTCCATCTCGCCGCTGAGCACCATCTCATAGACCTTGTCGGGGCCGAGATAATCGATGCGCATGTGGACGTTCGGGTAGCGGATCATGAACTTCTTCTCGTAGGCGGGCAGGCTGTGCATGCCGATGCTGAAGATGGCCGCGATATTGACCCTTGTTCCGGTGTTGGTTTTGAGGGCATTTAACTCCGTGGTGAGTTGGTCATACCGTTCGAGAATGTCCCCGGCGGCCTTGTAGAACACCTGGCCGGGCGCGGTCAACTCGATCGGACGCTTGTTCCGCGCGATCAACTGGCACTTGTGAGTCAACTCCAACTGTGCCAGTTGTTGCGATACCGCCGACTGGCTGAGCATGTGTTTTTCAGCCGTCTTCGAGAAGCTCCGCGAGTCCGCGAGATCGCAGAATACCTTTAGCGTTTCTATATGCATTATTAGCGTTCCTAATGCTATGTATCACCATTAGACGCTTCCCTCATTAGTTGTCAAGCCTAATAATATAAGCTCCGCTAATGCAAATCAAGTGCAGACAATGAAAGGAGCCGAAAGTGAACCTGCTACAGCCCAATGCCAACGAAGCGACCCAGACGATGAACCGCTCGCGTAGCGTTTCGCCGGTCTCGGGCATCTGTACCCGCTGCATCGACGGGTGCCGGGGCAACTGTGAGATCTTCAAATCCACCTTCCGGGGCCGGGAAGTCATCTACCCCGGGCCGTTCGGTACCCTGACCGCCGGCGCCGACAAGGATTACCCGATCGATTATTCGCACCTGAATATCGCGGGCTACGCGCTCGGCGCCAAGGGCTTGGCCGAGGGCGCCACGGGCAATCCGGACAACACGCTGTTTCCCATGGTCAGCACGGAGACGGAGTACGGCGTCGGCAAGAAGGTGAAGATGCGGCTGCCCGCCTTCACGGGGGCACTGGGTTCGACCGAGATCGCCCGCAAGAACTGGGAGCACTTTGCCGCCGGCGCCGCCATCTCGGGCATCACGATTGTCTGCGGCGAGAACGTTTGCGGTATCGACCCGGGACTCGAGCTGGACGCCAACGGGAAATTGAAGAAGGCCCCGAACATGGCCGAGCGTGTCCAGCAGTACCGCCGGTACCATGAAGGTTACGGCGACATGATCGTGCAGATGAACGTCGAGGATACGCGTCTCGGCGTGGCGGAGTATGTGGTCGAGAAGCTCGGCATCGAGTGCATCGAGCTCAAGTGGGGCCAGGGCGCCAAGTGCATTGGCGGCGAGATTCAGGTCGATTCCCTGGAGCGGGCCCTGGAACTCCAGAGGAGAGGGTATCTGGTCACGCCGGATCCATCGAGTGAGGCCAACCAGGCGGCCTTCCGCGACGGCGCCTTGAAGCACTTCGAGAGGCACTCACGCCTGGGATTCGTGGACCGCGAAGGCTTCATGAAAGAGGTGGAGCGCGTCCGCAAGCTCGGCGCCAAGCGCGTCACGCTCAAGACCGGCGCTTATCCGATGCGCGAGTTGGCCATGGCGATCAAGTGGGCCTCGGAGGCCAAGCTCGACCTGCTGACCATCGACGGTGCTCCCGGCGGGACCGGCATGAGCCCGTGGCGGATGATGCAGGAGTGGGGCGTGCCGACGTTCTATCTGCAGGCCATGACCCAGGACCTCTGCCGGAGGCTGGCTGCCCGGGGCCAGTTCGTTCCCGACATCGCCATTGCCGGCGGCTTCAGCTCCGAAGACCATATCTTCAAAGTCCTGGCGATGGGCGCGCCGTTTACCAAGGCGGTCTGCATGGGCCGGGCCCTGATGATTCCGGGCATGGTCGGCAAGAACATCGGCATCTGGCTCAACGGAGGCAACGCCAACCAGCTACCCAAGACGGTCAGCGCGTTCGGCAGCACGATCGAAGAGATTTTCGTCTGCTACGAGGAACTGGTCTCCAAGTACGGCAAGGACACCGTGAAGGGAATGCCGCTCGGCGCCATCGGCCTGTACACGTTCGCCGACAAGCTGAAGGTCGGTTTACAGCAGCTTATGGCGGGCAGCCGTAACTTCAAGGTCTCGACGATCAGCCGCGACGACCTGCTGGCCCTGACCCCCGAGGCGGCCCAGGTCTCCGGCATCCCCTACATCATGGATGCCTACCGGCAAGAGGCCGAGAAGATCATCAACTCGTAAGAACCGACACAGGTCGTACGTTTGACGGAACAGGGCTCCTCATTCCAGACGAGGGGCCCTGTTGTTTTCTAAGAACCTCTAAGAGGGTGTGTGAGAACCTGCGCGTTTCCCGGGTGGCATCGTCAAGGCCGTAGGCCTTGGCGATGGTTCTCTCGCACGGGTGCCACGCCGTCGCCAAGTAGGGGGCGAACGATGATTCGCCCCTACTTTCAGGCGAAGGCACCGATGG
>CAYFUB010000196.1:0-8707 GCA_964346195.1 uncultured Pirellulales bacterium | reverse complement strand
TTTGCAAAATGGACATTCGGCCTATATTCTTGGGTCCCCAAACGCACAGACCGCGTTTGGGGGCCCTTCAAGGAAATCGGTTTCACGATTTCCTTGAAGAATCGATCTGACATGTTCGTCGTGAAGTACTTATGGTTTCAGAGGGAAAAATCGTGAAGCCAATTTTTCCCTCTCAGAGTAGGCCGAATGTCCATTTTGCAAAAGTCCACTCCTGACCAGTCGAGCGGACACCGATGACCACAGAGGTGACATATCACGGATTTTTGTCCCAGCTCCTCCAGAAGCTGGCGAGCCCGGTCTTTGTGAAAGAACTGCGGGTCACGAGCCGGCGCCGGCGGTCCTATGTCCTGCGGTTTGCCTACGTGGGTCTCCTGACGCTGGTTATTGTCCAGATCTGGTTCGTTACCGTCGGTATGTATCGACACGATTCCGCAGTGGTCCGGGCCTCCCGTATGGGCGAGGCCGGCATGTACATCGCCATCAGCGTGGTCTGGTTTCAGTTCATCACCGGCCAGATTCTCGCGGCCGTCCTGCTCAGCGATGCCATCAGCCGGGAGGTGCGCCAACGGACCCTGGACGCTCTCCTCGTAACGCCCATCCGCGGCCTGCACATCGTGACGGGCAAGCTCCTGGGCAAGCTCTTGCAACTCGTGTCACTTTTGGCGATCAGTCTGCCCATGCTGGCCGTGGCCCGCGCTTTCGGGGGGGTGCCTTGGGACTACGTCGTCTCCGGCCTGTGCCTTACCCTGACCGTGTCGGTGTTCGTCGGCTCCCTGAGCCTCTTCGTTTCGGCGCTCCTGCGCCATGCCCATCAGTGTGTCCTGATTGTCGGCCTCGCGTGCGTTGTGGTCTGGGGCATTGGACCGGGCCTCCTGATATGGCTGGCGCATAAAGGCTATCTTGGCGGTGCGACGGTCACGGCCATCCTGTCCCTGACAAATCCCTTCCTGGCGTTGCTGGACCGAACGCAGGCGATGCGCGGCAGTGGCGCAGTCACAGGCTCCCTGTGGCAGCATTGCCTGGTCCTCCTGACCGTCGCGGCGGCAGCTTTACTGCTTTGCGTCTGGCGGATGCGCCGCGTCGCGCTTGTTTATGCTGTCACTCATGCTGAAGGGCCGGGGGCTCGGGTCTCAGAGAGGGTCCGGCCCGTCCGAGGTTCACCCATTGTGTGGAAGGAGTTGTGCAAGCCGCTGTTCCCGCCAAGGGGACGCCGTCTGTTGATTGGGACGCTGCTCGTGATCGCCGCGGGTCTCGGCGGCGCCGCCATCATTTTTCGTCGGGGCGAGATGGCTGTCGTCTGGTTCATTCTGACCCAGGTACTGCAACTGCTGTTTATCCTCGACATCGCCGTTTCCGCCGCGATGGGGGTTGTCAAGGAAAAAGAAGCACGCACCTGGGCGGTCTTGTTGGCCACGCCTCTGGAGAACCGGGAGATCGTCAAGGGCAAGGCCGTCGGTATCCTGCGGCGGAATTTGCCGCTTCTGGCCCCGCTGCCCCTGTTCTACCTGTTCGCCTATCTCTCGATCCCGGGACAAGAGCACGGGGCGATTTGGCTCGTCCTGGCCGTGGGTTGGGTCGCCGTCACGCTGGCGGGCAGCGTCACGTTCCTGTTGGGAGTCGGCCTGTATCTCAGCACGCGGCTGCGGACGACGACCGCGGCGGTGGCCGCGACCCTCGCCGTGTACCTGGTTCCGAAGTTCTTTTGCTGCGGGACTTTCAATCCGTTGTTCGTGGTTCCGATGATGGCATTCGGTGCCGGCGGTCAGGGTTACCCGCTCTTCGCCCTGGTGGTCATGTGCGTCCCGTTGGTCGCCTACCTGGGCATTGGGCTGCTGTTCCTGGGGGCCGCGATCGGACGCGTCCGACGCGATGTTTTCTGAGGAGATGACGCGATTGGTGCATTGACAGCCAACTCGTTCCTGCAGTTGACGGGCTCCCTATTTAACAAGGAGCTGCGGGTCGCCAGCCGGCGCCGGCGGAGCTATACGCTGCGGCTGGCGTATGTCATCGTTCTGACGGTGTACATCGCCATCGTCTGGTTTTCCGTGGTGGAGCTTCAGGGCTCCGCCGCGATGTCCCGGGCGAAAATGGAAATGGCCGCCAAGATGATCGTTGTGGGCATTGTCTGGTTCCAGTTCATCGGCGCCCAGGTCGTGGTATTGGTCCTGATGAGCACGGCGATCAGTGAGGAGGTCTACAGCCGGACGCTGGCCGTGCTCATGACGACGCCCCTGAGCAGCCGGCAGGTGGTAATGAACAAGTTCTTCAGCCGCTTGTTTCAGGTCCTCCTGCTCGTGGCGACCAGCCTGCCGTTGTTGGCCCTGGTGCGCGTGCTTGGTGGAATCCCATGGAGCTACCTCATCGTGAGCCTGTGTGTGACGGCCGCCACGGTCGTCTTCGTTGGCGCGGTCAGTCTCCTCTTCTCAACCCTGTGCAAACGGACGTACAACGTGGTGATCCTGAGTGTCCTGACGGGTGCATTTCTCTTTGCCCTCGTCCCGCCCCTCAGTTTTGTCGTGCTGGATAACACGTTCTCGGAGGCGAAGATACTCAGGATGTGTCAATACTGGAATCCTTACCTCCTGCTCTATCGCCACACGGATTACGTGATCGCGCCGCGCAGGTGGGCATTTGTCTCCGTATCGCAGATCGTCTGGTGCTGTGCGTTGTTGCTGTGCGCCACGGCGATTGTCCTGCGCGGTGCGGTCCGCCTGGTTCAGTCCGTGGCGCTGCGCCGGGCCATGGGGGAGCTGGTGTTGCTGGATCGCCTGCGCCGGCGATGCTTTCGCGAGGAAATGGTGGACGAGAGCTCCAGGAGCCCGCGGCACGGCCTTCGTCGCGTGGTGGGGCCGCCGATGATCTGGAAGGAATTGACGTGCACCTTGTCGCGTCGGCACCGGCTCGCCACGGCTATCATCCTCGGCGTTGAGGTCCTGCTGATCGTTATTGTCTACTCCTTTGGCACGGTCTTGAGAGTGGTGCCCTACGAAGCGGCCCACGTGCTGTACGTCTGGGCGTTCCTGTGGCTCGGCGCGTTTTTCACCATCACCGCCGCCGGTACGGTCATCACCATGGAACGGGAGTCGCGCGCCTGGCCGCTGCTGTTGGTGACGTCTTTGACGGATGGGGATATTCTGCTCGGCAAATTCGTGGGGGTGCTGCGTCGCTCCGGACCGATCTGGCTGTCGCTATTTGCCTACATCGCCGCCTTTGCCTGGGCCAGGTGTTTCCACCCGCTTGCCATCCTCCAGGTGGCGGTAACGATCCTGTCCGTTTTGTTTTTCCTCTCCGCGACCGGGTTCTACTTCGGCTCGCGTTTTCGGCGGACCAGCGAGGCCGTCACGGCGAATCTCGTGCTGGCCGGCGCTCTGTGGTGTGCACTTCCCATTATCGGCGCCGCCGCGGAATATGGAATGAGAACGGCGCGCTGGAACGTCAGTGAATCGGTGGCTTTCGCCAGCGTCCCCTTCGCTCAGGCGTTTGCGATGGTCACTACCACGCTCGACGGCTACAGTAGTCCGATCCCGTGCTTCGGACGTTCGCTGGATGCGTCGGCCGTCCTGACGCTTCTGTTCTTTTCCCTGTTGGGTTACGTGCTCGTATCGGTTATGTTTACCTGGCGGGCGGTGCGCGCTTTCAGGCGAAACATCTTTTGAGGTTGGCCCCGTCTATGATGGAATTTGTGAAAAGGAGGTTGCGAGCGGTTCCGAGCCCGGCGTGGCTCACGGGGCCGATCTTCGGGAAGGAACTGCGTGTCTCCAGCCGGCGCGGAAGGAGTTACGCGCTGCGGTTCTTCTATATCGCGCTGCTGACGGTCTTCGTGGCCATCGTCTGGATCAGCGTTGTGGAGTACCGGGGTGGGGCCGCGTTCCAGCAGTCGCGCATGGCGGCGGCGGGCAAGCAGATTGTCGCCACGGTCGTGTTCTTCCAGTTCATCGCCATGCAGGTCCTGGCGATTGTCATGCTCAGCAGCGCCATCAGCGACGAGCTCTACCATCGCACGCTCGGCCTGCTCATGACGACACCGATCGGCAGCCTTCAGATCGTCATGGGCAAGGTCCTGAGCCGGCTGCTGCAACTGGTTCTGTTGCTGGCCATCAGCCTGCCGATTCTGGCCATCGTGCGCATTCTCGGCGGCGTGCCGTGGGACTACCTGCTTTCGGGGCTGTGCATTACGTTGACCGCCGCCCTCTTTGCCGGCTCGGTCAGCCTGTTGCTCTCCATCGGGAATCGCCACGCCTACGGCGTGATCGTTCGCGCGATGTTCGCTCTTTTCAGTTTCTACTTCATACTGCCTTTCCTGCTCGCGGTCGCAGGGTACTACATTTTGCCCAGGCTGGGCCTGCGGATCAATCCCCAGTCGGTGCCGAACCTCGCCGGGACCGCCGCCGTGCTGGCGAGCCTCAACCCGTTCTCCAGCATGGCCATGGTCACGCAGCAGATGATTTCCCCCCGAGGGGCGCTGCCGTTCTCTCTACCCCTGCACTGTGGCGTCATGCTCGGTCTCTCCGCCCTGGTCCTGGGCAGGTGCGTGGCGGTCGTCCGCGCCGTGGCCCTGCAGCAGGCCACGGGACAAGTCCTCGAATTCAGGCCCAGGAGACGTCGCAAACGGAAGGCCCGGGCATCATCCAGGCCCCCGCCAGTGGGCCCAATCCAACGGGTTCACGGACCGCCGGTGGTCTGGAAGGAGCTGCGGGCGCCCTTTGTCGCGGGGGTCGGCAGCAGGAACAGTTACATCGGCTTTGGAATCGCCGTCCTGGCGCTCCTGTTTACCTATCTATCCTCGGCAGATTCAAAGAGCCTGGATGAGGACTTCACCCACGTGATGTATGTCATGCTCTTCATATTCATAGGAGCGATCGTCAATACTATCTTCTCGGCCACCCGGATCACGGCGGAGAAGGAATCGCAGTCCTGGTCGCTGCTCCTGACGACGCCGTTGAGCGACTGGGACATCCTGTTCGGCAAGGCCGTCAGCGCGTTCCGCCGCTGTTTGCCCATCTGGGGACTGCTGGCCGGACACGTGGTCCTGTTCGTGCTGGTCGGCTACATTCATCCCCTCGCCATTATCCATCTGGCGATGCTGCTGGCCTGGCTGACGTGCTTCATCACGGGGGCGGGTCTGTATTTCAGTTCCTACTTCGCGCGTACGATCTCCGCCGTCGTGGCGAGTTTTGCACTGACGGCCGGATTATGGGTGCTGGGCCCGATTGTGGCCGGGTTGCTGAGCATCATGGGCCGTCACGGCAATCTCTTCGCAAAATACATGTGGCTGCATCCGGTATTCCAGGCGGAGATGATAATGGGCGGTGCGGGGGGTGTGCGGAATGCCCGGGTGCCGTGGCGTTCGCTCACTTACGGCACCGAGCTGGTCTTCTTTCATACCGGGCGGGGAGGGATCGGCGTCGGCCGAATGACGTGCACCCTGGCGCTCATCGCCGCGGCATATACCCTGGTGGGCCTGCTGTTCTTCTGGTGTGCCAAGCGTCGCCTGCGGCGGAAAGCCCTTGATTGACGATTCGCGATTGACGATTTACTATTTGGCTTCGCTTGGCGGCGGGGGATGTCGTGAAGCACTTTGTGGATCGCGCCCCGTCGGACACGTGGACGACGAATGAATAGCACCGTATCCAACTGGTTCTTGCGGCTGTCTGACCCCGCGTGGTTGGCCGGACCCATCTTCGACAAGGAGCTGCGGGTCTCCAGCCGGCGCCGGCGGAATTACGTACTGCGCTTCGCCTATGTCGGCCTCTTCACTTTCCTGCTCGCCCTCGTCTGGAGCGAAATCGTCGCGTACGGCACCACGTCGGTCTATCAGGTCTCGCGCATGGCCCGGGCGGGGCAGGCCATTATCGGTGTCGTGGTATGGTTTCAGTTCGTCATGACGCAGGTCGTCGCCATCGTCATGCTCAGCACGTCCATCAGCGACGAGATCTATCACCGGACGCTCGGCCTGCTCATGACCACGCCCATCGGGAGCCTGCAAATCGTCCTGGGCAAGCTGCTCAGCAAGCTGCTGCAACTGGTGCTGCTGCTGGGGATCGCACTGCCGCTGCTGGCGATCGTGCGCGTGTTCGGCGGCGTGCCCTGGGATTTCCTGGTTTGCAGCCTGTGCGTGACGTTGACGACGGTCGTTTTCGTCGGCTCGCTGAGTCTGTTCTTCTCCATTTTTACCCGCCGGGCCTACGTAACCATCATCGCGACGATCCTTGCCATCGCGCTGCTGTTTGCGTTCATTCCGATGATGATGGCGTTCCTGGCACGCTTCATGTTCCGGCAAGGCGTGCCCTGGAACCTGAAGAGCATGCTCTGCTGCGTGAATCCGTACGCCGTGATGGTTTTCGCGAGCGAGGCGCTCGAATCCGCGCGGCCGGTGGGGTCCACCGCCTGGCCGGTCCACTGCGCCGTTATGCTGGGCGCATCGGCGCTGCTGTTGTTCTTGGCGACCGTTCTGGTCCGCCGGGCCGCCTTGCGGCAGGCGGTGGGTGGACTCGTCGCGCGCCGCGCGTCGAGGGTCGCTCGAGAAACGCGCGACGAGGGAGACGCGACGAGAGTCCGCCGGGTGGTGGGATCGCCGGTGTTCTGGAAAGAGCGAAGGACGCCGCTGCTGGGCAGGCGCAAAATCGTGATGATGGTGCTGATCCTCCTGGGCCTGGGTCTGCTGCTGCTGACCTACGGGCTTTGTGCCGCGAACCGCACGCTCGATGATGAGGAAACGCATGCCGCCTATGTCGTTGTCCTCACTGCCCTGGGGATGCTGTTTACGGTGGTCATGCCGGCAACGTGCATCACCTCGGAGAAGGAATCGCGGGCCTGGCCGCTGCTGCTGACGACCACCCTCGCGGACTGGGCGATTGTCTGGGGCAAGCTCTGGGGCGCCCTATGCCGATGTCTGCCGGCGTGGGCGCCGTTGTTCGGCCACGTCGTGGTCTTCACCCTGGCGGGCATGATTCATCCGGTGGCCCTCGTTCAATTGGGGATTCTCGTGGCCTGGATTGTGATTTTCCTCGCGAGCACCGGTCTGTACTTCAGCACGCGCTTCAAGCACACGACCACGGCTGTGATTGCGAACATGGCCCTGGCAGGGAGCCTTTGGGCGGTCATTCCCATATTGCTGGGCATCACACTGGCGATTGCCAGAGCCGGTGACGACCTGTTGGAGCTGTACGTGGATATGAACCCGTTCGTTCATGCTGGCGTGATTGCCGACGCGACGGCCCATCGAGGTGGAGTGACCACGTACTCGTGGATGCAGGGGGGAGTGACCGGTCTGGCTGGTGCGACGGGCTGGATCGTTCTCACCTTCATCATCTACGTCGTGATCGCGCTCGTTTTCGTGGCCCTGGCGGGCGCCCGGCTGCGACGAAATCCGTTCTAACGCTTCCGAAGCTCGAATTATGGCGTCCATCTCATTGCGGAACATCACCAAGGTATTCGACCGCCGGATCACGGCTGTCGCCGATCTCAGCCTCGAAGTGGCCGATGAGGAACTCACCGTGATTGTCGGTCCCAGCGGCTGCGGCAAGACGACGATCCTGCGCCTGATCGCCGGCCTTGAAACGCCAACGTCGGGCGAAGTCCGCATCGGGGGCCGAATCGCCAACGACGTGCCGCCCAGAGACCGCGACGTGGCGATGGTCTTCCAGGACGGCGTTCTCTACCCGCACCTGGACGTTTTCGCCAATCTGGCCTTCCCCTTGCGTATGCGAAAACAGCCCGAAGTTGAAGTGCGCCGGCGTGTGGCAATAGCAGCCGGGATGTTGGGCCTCAAGGACCTGCTGGATCGAAGGCCGGCAGCGCTGTCGGGCGGCCAGCGGCAGCGCGTGGCTCTGGGGCGGGCGATAGTGCGCGAGCCGGTCGCGTTCTTGTTTGATGAGCCGTTGAGCGGTCTGGATGCCGGCCTCCGCCTGGCGCTGCGCGCGGAAATCAAGGCCCTGCATCAGCGACTTCGCACCACGACGCTGTACGTCACCCATGATCAGTCAGAGGCGATGGCCCTGGGGGAGCGCCTCTGCGTGCTGCGGGACGGCCGGCTCCAGCAGGTGGGCCGGCCAGGCGACATCTATGAGCAGCCCGCCAACCGGTTCGTTGCCGGCTTCTTCGGCACGCCCCCGATGAACTTCCTGCCCGGCCCCATCCGGTATGCGGGCGAGGAGAGTCTCCTGGATCTTGGGACGGTCGGCATCCGTCTGCCGCAACGGCTACGGCCCCATCCGGACGACCAGGACAGGATATTTGTGGTCGGGATTCGCCCGCATGACCTGTCCCTCGTGCCGATGCCCGGACATAAGGACAGCGTCCTCGCCGGACGAGTCATTCTTATCGAACCGCTTGGCTCGCGCGTAGATGTGCATGTCGAGTTGTCGCCTTCGCAGAGATGTGTGATGTCCAGCCCCCCGGGTGTCGAGGCGAATATCGGGGACGAGGTCCGCCTGTACCTCAATCCTGACAAAGTACACTTGTTCGAGGACGACGACGCCGGCCGGCGCATCTCGCCCGATGCCGCAGGCTGTTGAGCCTCTCAGATTTCTGCGCCTGCTCCTTTATGACTCTGTCATACGGATTAGGAAAAATTCTTGCGCCCCGTATGTCATCCCTTCGGCTACGCTCAGGGCAGGCTCTGAACGAAGCCCAGCGCAGTGAAGGGGTTCCCCAAACGCGAATGATTGCGTTTGGGGGCCCCAACGATCTGGGTTACGAACGGGAG
>CAYFUB010000195.1:0-13541 GCA_964346195.1 uncultured Pirellulales bacterium | reverse complement strand
AGTAGTCGTAGTAGCGGGCACGGTAGTAGTACAGGGCCGTCTCGGCGTCGTACGCCCGGCCGGTGAACAGGTAGGGATTGGCGAAGGCACTTTCCGCGATCTCGGTACCGTTGGCGTCCCGGATCGTGGGCCGGCCGAAGACGTCGTAGGCATAGCGCTCCACGGGCACATTATTCACATCTGAAAGAGCGACGACGGAGCCCAGGCCATCGCAGTGATAGAAATACCTCGCGTTGGCGTCCGCCACGTCTATCAGGCATATCGGCTCATCGAGGCCGGGGCCATAAATGAACTTCCGCAACAGGGTGTCGTTGGCGTCGTACTCGGCGATGATCTGAGCGCCGTCGTAGGCGTATTTGATGGTTACATCCGGCGAGCCGTAGAGGTGCGGCCCGGGGGTGTTCTTGACTGGCGGACCCCGTCGGCTAGGGGACGGACGTGCACGCTATTTCAGGCGATGCGAAACTTGGCTTCGTGCGGCCAGATCTCGGCCTCAGGGCGGTCGAATTGGAGGAATTCGACGGGAGCCCCGTGGTCGACGATGAACGCGACCTTCACGCCCTCCGTCGGGCGGTTGGGCTCGACCAAAACTTCCCGGCCCGCCAGCGCCGTATCCAGATCGTCCACGACAAAGGCTACGTGCGGCACGGTCTTGACCAGTTCCGGCAAGGGGCAGTCCGGGTCAAAGTTCATCCACTCCACGCCGTAAGGGCTGTCGAAGTAGCCGGAAGCATACATTTTGCATGTCTCATTGTAGTCCTCCCTCAGCAAGGGCCGGGTCGTGGGAATGCCGATGTGATGATAACGAAGTCCGGGCATGCTCTTCTCCTTTACCAATCATACCAATTCCGGTTGATTCGTGCGCTGCGTCATCCGAATCCAGGGCCGGCGCCGTCCTTGTCATTTCGACCCGAGGCCCAAGGTCGAAGCGGGGACACAAAGCGCGGCGCAGAGCCCGTCCCGGAAACATGTCCGCGCAGGAGAGACACGCCAGATTCGCAGCCAGATGTCTCTACCACGCTTTGCTCCGCTCGACATGACAGGTAGTCGCTGCGCGCGAATCTCTCCGAATCCGTATCAGGGGAGAGGAGCCCATTGTTCCGACGCGCCGTATCTGCGCTCACAACGATGTGCCAAGAGCCTGCGCGCAGGCAAGACATGCTGACGCAAGCGTACGTGCGTGTCCTGGCGTCAATCATGGAAAACGAGCGGATGGCATCATGCAAGCCGCAGGCCTTGGCGATGGCTTATTGTGTCGCGGGCATCTTTCCCGCGATTCGAGGGCGCTCACGCCCTCGCCACGACCATCCCCAGGCTTCGCTTGACGATACCACCCAGATGAGGCGAAACACGGGCAAGTGTAAGCCTGGCACCCGTCATTGCCGTCTATTCCTTGTCTCGTGCAGGTTCGCCCACGATTGCATTTAAGGGTTTGTGAGAAGCAGCATAGACGTCTCTTCCGGCCACGAGCGCCCGCGGGAAGACAAGGTCTGCAGGGCCAAGCCCGCAGTGCCGCTGCGCGTCAGGAATGGCCCTGCGACCAGGCCCCTAAATGCGCAGAACGCATTTTGGGAACCCTTCATGGGCAGGATGCCCATGCTACTTGGAGACGGGATGCTCACACACCCTCTGAGGCTCGGTGCGGATCGCCTGCTGTTGGACCAGCCGTTCGAGTGCGTCGAGCCGCTGCTCGAGGCGATCGCGCTGGGCGACGGCCTGCTCCAGTTCGGCGATGCGGGCCTCCTGCTCCTTCAGGGCTTCCACGAGCAGCGCGACGAGCCGGTCGTAGGCAAGCGATCTGGCATCGATACCATTGGCCTCATAGTCCACGACTTCGGGCATCACCCGGCCGACTTCCTCGGCCACGAGGCCAACGTCGTGGCGGCCCGACTCTTTCCAGTCGAAGTATACGCCGCGAAGCTGCCTGACTTTGTCCATCGCACGGTCGATGGTGCGCACGTTGGTTTTCCAGCGCGCCGAGCTGTAGGTGGTCCAGGCGTTGGCCCGGCCCCGGCCGCCAGCGTTGGCCGTATTCGGCAACTCCAGGCGGTAGCTCGGATTGGTGACGCCCAGGCCGACATACCCCGTGCTCTTGATGTTCAAGGCGGGCGGGAAGACCATGACGCTACCCAGGCTGAACAGGCCGCTGGCGGCCCTCATGCTCCAGCCCCAGGGCAGCATCTTGCCCCCGGCGAGCTGGATCTCGGCCTCCACGGCCCCATCGCGTGGATTGCTGAAATAGGCGAGCAATTGCCGGCCCGCCCCCTCCTTGACCACGGTCAAAGGCACCGTGGAGGCAGCGATGGCGATGGGTGTCCTGACGACGTCGTCGGGCGCCACTTCGATCCGGACATCGCCGCGGACATGCAGTTTCCCGTCGGGCTCGGTTGTCCCAATCCCCACGTTCCCGCTCCTGGCTTTCACCACGACCCTCTCACCGGAGAACGGTGGATAGGGAAACCGCTCTGTGATCCGCAGGTCGGACGAGGCACCTTGACGCAGGATCTCCCACGTGTTCACTCCGACTCCGGCCGTCGTGAGGCTGATTCCAGCATCGTCTCCGAAGTCGCCCACAAGTCGCATCCAGACCGGCGAGGCGGCTTCCAGCAGCATGTTCCCGACGACGTGCAGCTTCTCCTGCGGCTGGCTCGCCCCGATGCCCACATTGCCGGAAGGGATCGAGCGCATGTCGTCGCCGACAACCATCCAGTCGTTGTCGCCCCACTCTTCAAGCAATACGATGTAGTCGAACTTGCTCAGGATTTGCACACGATTGCAATACTGCTTCGGGCAGATACCTCCCCAATAGTAGCCGTACACTTCCACGGCCTCGCCCGACACCAGATTCAGCGCATTCTCATAGCACACCTGAACCGAATCGACCAAGGTCAACACGCCGTTGGGATCAGCAAGTATCCGCTCGATGGCCACGGTGACGTGATAGTCCCCATAGCAGACGGGGATCACATTGTTCTGCTCATCAACCGTGACCGTCCCTCGGAACTTCACCTGCCCATTTTGGCCGTAACCAGACCCCGCCAGAACCAACACCAGAATCACAACCGCCACATTTCTCCCCGTTTTCATAGTGTCACCCCTTTCTATCCGTTGCCCCCATTCCCCATCTCGTACGGCAGAGGACCGACGCCCTGTGACGTTGTGCCACGCCCGTAGTTCGCGACGCACTCCGCGATGGCCTCATGCAGGCCGCAGAACGACACTTCCATCGCCATAATAGAAACACCTGGCCCCTAGCTTGTCAATTGTGGAGATTACGTATTTTTGTCGCCACGAATCCGGCCCGCCGACGTGACAACGACGAAAAGACCTGAGGATGACAACGGCTGACAGTCCCAAGGAAATACAGAGGCCCTCAAAAGACGCGCCAGGTTTAAAGGGAAAGCCGTCCCACCGCTATGGCTCCGATTTGAGAATTCGGGCAATCAGCCATTGTTCTCCGTCGTCGATGATTTCGCACTGAATGCGGCATAGGTGAGCATACTTCCGACTCATGTTCACCTGCCCGTGCTCTGAGCCAATGATGAACTCGCCCGCATTGTTCATCGAGAAGTTCCACTGGTGCAGACCTGTATAGTGACCGTGTTCGGCCTCATTCGGGTGATGCTCCATGAGGACATAGCAGCCCGGTTTTACCACCGCCAGCATCTGCTGCACGACCCTCTCAGGGTCATAGGAATGGTCTATGCTGTTGCGGGCAAAGACGAGATCGAAGAAGTCCGTGGAAAAGCGGGAGGTCAATCTCTCGCCATCGAGCTTCTCCGTCCGCACCAAGGGCTTTATCGAGCGGCTTTTCAGCAGCCTGTCATATTCATGCGCCAGTGGGTCCACCGCCGTTATGCGAATTTTCCGCCCGTCACACCTCTTTCCCACGAATGTCAATGGCCCAGCCCCGACGTCGAGTATGTGCGCCATCTCCTTGCCTCGCGGCAAGAGTTCAGCAATCCTTTTCTGCAGCGGTAGGTCGGGGTCGAGGCGCAAGGGCAGTCCCTTGTCGGCCAAGTACGTATCCCACCATTCGATTTCGTGCGCGAAGCCAGCTTTCCACTTTCCGCGACGGCTTTGCGGGATGGGCAGTCTGTAATGAGTGCGGAGCCTATCGACGATCCCAGCCCATCCGGTCGTTCGAACAGTGCCCAATGCCGCTCTCACTTTCGTAAACATGAACTGGGGAACAAGGATTCGAACCTTGACTAACTGATCCAGAGTCAGTTGTGCTACCGTTACACTATTCCCCAGTGATGCGTCCGGAATTGGTAGCTGATTCACATATTACCGCATGTCGGCGGCTTTATCAAATCGAAAAAATCGAATCAATTTCCAGCCGACCGGCAGCAGGACCGCCGCCAGAGCGATCTTCAGTATATCGCCGACAAGGAACGGGTACAGGCCGGTCGCCAGCACGCCCTTGCCGTCCAAGGGTTTGCCTAGAAGGTGGATCAAGCACAGCAGCCAGGCCAAGCCGCAGACATAGATTGCCACGTTGCCGAGGCTCATGGCCAGAACCGTGGTTGCCGCCCGGCGGTCCCATCCGCCCTCGGACAAGGCTCCGACAATGTATGCCGCGAAGAGGAAACCGACGAGGTAGCCGCCGGTCGGTCCGAAGAGGGCGGCCGGACCGGCCTTGCCCTGGGCAAATACGGGCAGACCGGCCACACCCTCGGCGATATACGTCAGCACGGACAAAGCCCCCCGGCGCGAGCCGAGCAGTGCGGCAACCATCAGCACGCCGAACGTCTGGCCTGTGACCGGCACGGGGTATCCGATCGCGATCTGAGCACATAGTGCGATGGCGATAGAGCCGCTCACGATCAGGGCCGCATCGTAGAGACGGGCGAGCCTTCTCTCCGACGGTCGAATAAGATCGGCAACCGTGAGTCCAGCTATCATATTTTACCCAAGCTCACACAATGCGCTCTCAGTCCGCGTCTTCCCGCCGATTTTGGCCCTGCGGCCGCACTCTCGACGGCGAGATCACGACCGGGCCACAATTCTACTTGACGGCATCCCACACGTCAAATACGTTTCAGCGAGTGCGGCGTGCTAAAAAGTGATAGTCGAGAACCGAAATCGCATTCTGATGCAATTCCGGCGGCCCTGGTTCGACTGGTAGAGGAGAGCCCGCCGAGGGGCTTGTGTACACATGCGGCGGTGTTCGCATGGATCGTGTGCAGGAAAGGGGAAGAAAATGAGAAGAGGACTCCGACCGGCAACGTTGCTGACCGGCGTGGCGGCACTGGCCCTGTCGTTGAACAGTTCGTGCGTCGTCTACGTCGGGGGCGTCGGCATGATGGCAAGGTACGAGAGGGAACTGCCGCTATCCGCGCCGCTGGAGGCCGGCTCGTCGTTCGCGGCCGAGACCCGCGACGGCTCCATCACTGTCGAGGGCAGCCAGACCGCTGAATGTCAGGTCCTGGCGACCATCACGGGGTACGCGAGGACGTCGGAGCGGGCCCAGGAACTAGCCGAGCAGATCGATGTCAGGTTGGAGCCTTCCGGCGGCGGCCTGAAGGTGGTCATAGAGAAACCCTTGTCCATCAGGAACGCCAGTTACGATGTGTCGCTCGCGGCGAAAGTGCCGGCCGAGACCTCTTTGACGCTGGTGACCAGCGACGGTTCCGTGCGCATCGCCAATATCACCGGCAACGTTGACGCGAGAACGTCGGATGGCGGCATCGACGTTCAGGACATCAAGGGCGATGCCAGGTTGAAAACGTCTGACGGAAGCATCGCGTGCGCAAGGCTCGAGGCGCAAACCCTCGACCTTCATACGAGCGACGGCCGGATCACGCTCTCGGACGTAACGACTGCATCATGCACGGCACGCACGTCCGACGGGAGCATTACCCTGGAGAACGCTCGGGGAGACAACATCGGCCTGCGCACCAGCGACGGGGCCATCCGGTGCCGCAACATCACGGCCGCCAGGCTGGATTGTCACACGACGGACGGCTCCATTCAAATCGAGTATGCCCCGGATGCGCCGAAGGCCCTCAACGTCAACGCAACGACATCGGATGGCAACATCCACCTTGCCGCCCCGGCCGGACTGTCCGCCGTCGTCGAGGCCACCACAGGTGACGGCTCGATACAGACATTTCTGCCCATCACCGTGCAGGGCAAAATCGGAAAATCCCTGACCGGTACGGTCGGCGACGGTGAAGGCAGGGTCTACCTCAAGACACAGGACGGGTCGATCACAATACGGTAGACGCCAAGTCATGGGAGACACCCCAATGAAGCGCTTTGGTTTACGACAGAAGACCATATTGAGCCTGAGTGTGCTGGCCATCGCACTGGTCGCAGGGTGCGATTTCGAGTTCGCCAATTGGAGTCAGGCCAGATTCGAGACAACCGTGAACCGCCAGGCGCCTCTGGCCGCCAACGGCACGCTCGACGTCGCCACACAAGCGGGGTCCATCACGATCACGGGGGCCGACGTGGCCGACTGCAACGTCAAGGCTACCATCATTGCCCGCGCGCCGACGGAAGAGGAGGCGCGACAGTTGGCCCAGCAGGTCGAGATCAGGCTGGAATCGACGGAGGACACCCTGAAGATCCGCGCCGACAAGCCGGACCTGACGCAAAACCGTTCCATCGCCATCAACTACGCGATCACGGCACCGCGAACGATTAACGTCCTGTGCGCGAGCAGCTACGGCAGTCTGAGTGTAGCCGGTATCGAAGGCGTCGTCAAAGGCAAGACCAGCAGCGGCTCGGTCAAAGCCGAGCGGATCAAGGGTGATATTGACCTGAACACTTCTTACGGATCGATCACGTGCAAGCACGTTGCCGGACAGACAGTGCTGCTGCGCAGCAGCAGCGGCTCCCTTGCCGTCGCCGATCTCCAGGGCTCCGCCAAGCTTGAGACCTCGTACGGCTCGATCACCTGCGAGGAATCCTCCGGCGGCAACCTCGAGCTGAAGACCAGCAGCGGCAGAATCAAAGTGACGAATGCCTCCTTCGGTGACTGCCTGGCCGACACGTCCTACGGCACCATCGTCGGCCGCCATCTCAAGGGCACCGATATCAAATTCCATTCGAACAGCGGCAGCGTCGAGGTCACTGACTCTCAGGCTGACACCGTCGACCTGCACACATCGTACGGCCGGGTAAAGGCGGCACAGATAACGACCGGCAACCTGATGGCCGACTCGGGCAGCGGCGGCATCGATATCGCCTGCTCCGAATCCTGCTCTGCGGGCCTGACGGCCAACGTCAAGACCTCTTACGGCAGCATCACCTTCGCGGCCCCACCCCATTTTGCCGGCGAGGTCCATCTGGCGACCCATTGCGGCTCCGTGCATTCGGCGCTGCCCGTGACGATGACCGGCAGGCTCGACAAGAAGAACATCGTCGGCCGGATCGGCGAAGGAAAAGGCACGCTCCGCCTGGAGACCAGCAGCGGGTCCATAGAACTGAAGTAGCCCTCCGAAGGGCGAAATGACGACCAAAACACTGTAGGATGGGTTTGGGCTCCCAAACGCATAATTCGGCGTTTGGGAACCCCTTTAGCCCATGCGGTGTTGCCATTCTTCACGAGGGCCAATACTACATCGCCGTCCTGAACGAAGGCGCCCTCGACGGCGTCCGCATCACCCGGCTCAAGTGGGCCAGGCCATAGGGTGAGTTCGCATCCGCAAACGCAGGAGGACCGCATTGAGGGAGCCTTTCTCGACCCACGCGTCCTCTGTAACGCCCCCAAATTGCCACACAGGAGCCGGTGGTTTCCCGACCATACTGGGCAGTGATGTGTTGCTCTCGCAACCTTTGTCTTGACAGGTCCGCAACATAGCCGGACAATGAGTTTGTGGATAGTGTGAGAGATCGCAGATGAAACCCAGAGTCTATATCGAAACCAGCATCATAAGCTACTACGGTGCTCGCCCCAGCAGGGACCTGATCATCGCCGGGCACCAGCAGATCACGCAAGAATGGTGGAACCAGCAATTGCCACGGGTCGATCCCCATATTTCGGCGGTCGTACTCGAAGAGATCTCACAGGGCGATCCCGAGGCGGCCGAAACAAGGCTCAGGATTGTCGAGGGATTTCCCTCTCTGGCCATTACTCCTGACGTCGTAGAGCTCGCGCGAGTCTATTTCGACGCCCTCTCCCTGCCCGACAAGGCAAGACTTGACGCCTTGCACCTGGCCTTGGGTGTGCACCATGGCATGGACTACCTGCTGAGCTGGAACTTCACCCATATTGTGGGAGCACGACCGAGAGCCGCCATACAAGCGTTGAACTACCGCATGGGTATCGTTACACCTGTGATTTGCACGCCAGAGGAACTCCTCGAAGGAGACCTGTCATGAAGGATCCCATCATCGATGAAGTCCGGCGCGTTCGCAAGAAGATCGAGGCCGATCATGGCAACAACTGGGATTCCCTCGTTCGGCACCTCATCGAGAAGCAGAACGCCTCCCCTGGCAAGGTGGTGTCCTACGAGCGCAAGAAGCTGCCCGAACGCGGCGTAGCTTGATTCGAAGAACTTCTTCCGCCACGACCAAGACGCCACCAGCCGAAAGAAACGAAAAGAGGCGAAAAGAGGACGGCACGCCAAGCTTACGCACGATGCTTCCCGCTTCCCGCACGATGCACGATCCCTGTTGCCTGCTTTCCTGATTCGTAGCGCGTCCCCGGGACTCCCTGCAAATTGATTGCGCTCTGGATAGCTCCGCGGGATTTGGTATAATCTCGCCCATGCAGGAGAATAGGACCTCGTCGCAGTGCATCCGGAATGCTCTTGCCAATGCTATCGGTTTGCGGTAACATTCATCGAGAGTCATTGAACCGTTGGCACCGTGACGCTGGCACCGAGCAGTGGATGAGCCAAGGCAATGCATACAGCCAGAGCCAAGGAATGCGGAGCATACTATACGCCGGTCGAGGTTGCCGCCACACTCGTAAAGTGGGCGGTGCGACATCCTTCCGACCGCATGCTTGATCCATCATGTGGCGACGGGCGGTTCCTTGCGCTGCATCGGAACAGCACGGGCGTCGAGCAGGATGTCAACGCACTGGTCAAAGCCGTCGAGGCGGCGCCTTGGGCAACTATTCGAGAAGGGGACTTTTTTGCCTGGGCCAACAAAACAACAGATCGATTTGATTGCGCCGCCGGCAATCCGCCCTTCATTCGATATCAACGGTGGCGCGGAGAAACTCGGCAACGGGCTCTGGCTCTCTGCCAACGACTTGGAATGGAGTTTTCCTCGCTGACGTCTTCGTGGGCTCCCTTCCTTGGTGTTGCCGCGTCAGTCCTGAAACCCGGAGGCCGCATGGCTTTCGTTGTGCCGGCGGAGATCGGACATGCGACTTACTCGACGCCCCTACTTGAGTATCTCGCGTGCAATTTCGGCGTGGTCCAGATAATCGCCATTCGCCGAAGAGTATTCACTGGTCTTTCGGAAGACTGCTGGCTCCTCTATGCAGACGGGTTTGGCGACAGCACCGACTACTTTCAGATTAGTCTCCAAGAAGATTTTTCCTACGCCGATAAGCGTCCGCGCAGCTTGGAGCGAGTCTCTCTCCGGCAGTGGCGCGCGTGGAGATCACGATTGAGACCGTTCCTTCTGCCCGAGTCGATCCGCTCGTTGTACCGAGAACTCGCAAACGACCCTGCAACGCTACGCCTTGGAGATGTGGCACGCGTTGGGATCGGGTACGTGACGGGGGCCAATGATTTCTTCCATCTGCGGCCCTCTGAAGCTGCCCGCCTGCATATCCCACAGGAATTCCTGCATCCCTCGGTGCGTAACGGGCGATCGCTGCCCGAGAAAGCCGTTACACATGCAACCGTGCGTGCTTGGTTGAACCGCGACGAACCTGTGCTTCTGCTCAGAATCCGAGAGGGACAAGTGCTACCCACCTCCGTTCGCCGATATCTCGGCACTCTGCAAGCCGAGCAGGCAAAGCGCGCGTACAAATGTCGCATGCGAGAACCTTGGTATATCGTCCCGGACGTTCAAGTGCCCGATGGGTTTCTCTCCTGTATGAGCGGCGGCGACGTGGTCTTAGTGGCAAACCGTGCCAAGTGTGTCTGCACGAACTCCGTTCACGCGGTTACGCTGAAGAATGGCATGTCTATGGAGTCGCTCCAGCGCGCCTGGAATACGCCACTGGCCCGGCTTAGCTGCGAGCTTGAGGGCCACCCCCTCGGCGGCGGACTTCTGAAGCTTGAGCCACGTGAAGCCGCGAACCTCATACTGCCCAATGCTCGCATGCCAAGGCCCTCTGAAGTGACGCTCCTGAACGAGGGTATTGATGTTATGAAGCGGTGGCGCCATTATGTCTAAAGACGCGGAACGCTGCAAGTGGATCGATCTGAAGAAAGCCCTGAGCGAATTCGCAGCGGCTACGTACGGCACGGCAAGCCAGCGGCACATCAAGCCCCTGCACTGGTATATGGCTTGCCGTCTTTGTCTCGAGGGCGGTTTCGACCCCGATGAGATCACTCCGCGTCCACCGTTCCACGTAACCCACACGTCATCGAGGGCGAGACCTCGCATAATCGAACACGTGCCGGAGTTGGGCGGTAGTGGTGAGCAAACCATCCTCGGCGGCCTCAGAACAAAGCAGGTGGATGTGGTAATAACCAAGTCCGGTATTGGCCCGGTCATTGCGATCTCGATGAAAGGCACCTTGAAGGCTTTCCGCAACCTGACCAATCGACTGGAAGAAGCCGGTGGCGATTGCACGAACCTGCACATAACTTATCCGGCGTTGGTCTACGGCTACTGGGGTGTAATCCGTGCTAATCGGCCAGGCCCTATTCCTTCGAATGCCCCCAAATCATTGCATTCGGAGGACGGGATGGTGCGCCGCAACGACTTGGCGGTAGGCCAGGATTCGCAACCCCAACCCTGTATCGTCCGCTATCATCAGGCGCTCTCGGGCCTGACGGGGCGCGACGGTATTCGTGACGATGTATCAAAATACGAGGCGGTGGCCCTCACCCTGGTTAGTGTCGATGAGAAAAACCTGGGACTGGTGAACATGGATTATCCACCTCAGCGTAGTCCGCTACGTCTTGAGCAATTCCTTCACACAATCTACACACAGTATGATCTGCGCTTTGTCTATCAGGCGCCGGATCTGGTATCACGAACGTACCGAACCGGTTGGGACGAGTCCTCCCCCGCCTTGCAGAACTGGGAAATTGCAGAATACCAGCCCCGCTTTCAAGAGAGCGACGATCACTTCGGGCAGATGAGTGATGACTCCTGCCAATAAGCGGATACCGGCGTCACACCCACACATTTCACAAGGCGTTTCAGCCGCTGCTACTCACAATGCGATAAACGCCGCAACGGCAAGGAAAAGAAGTCCCGGCCCAGGGCCGGCAAGTGTCAAGTCTGAAGTGTGAAGCAAGCGGCCCGGGGCCGCGTGGAAGCATGGGAGCGTTCCCCAGTCGGAAGCCGCGAAACGGGCAAATCCGAAATCCGAATGTCGAATTTCGAAACAAATCCGAGTGCCGAAATCCCAAGGCTCGAAACAAAGAACCCACGTTTGCTTTCCCCATCGAGGACTTGAGACGCGAGTTTGTCTCGGATTTCGTGCTTCGAGTTTCCCGGCCTTCGGCCGGTTCTCTGCGTCTCCGCTCTCCTTTTTGCGCCTTTTTTCGTTTCTTTCGGCTATAGACACAGGGGTCTGGATTCCTGCCTCCGCAGGAATGACAAGCCGGTGTGCACAGCACACCCTACCCGCTGAGACCACGAGAATCCTGTCTCGCGCAAAGCCCCGCCCTGGGCGCAGCCGAACGGGACGCCAAGATCGCAAAGGTTGCTGGACTGAGCCGGGAGCAAGGTTTAGAATAGTGGCATGTTGGACGTGATGGTGACAAAAAAGCATGCAGGACGGGTTTGGGCTCCCAAACGCATGATTCGGCGTTTGGGAACCCCTTTAGCCCATGCGGTGTTTTCGTCGGTTGTGTCAATCTCTCTTGCCGCGATTGCCGGTGCAGCGCCCGGGAATGTCCCTGTGCCGCAGATCGACGGTCCCTGGTGGCAGGTGACGGGCAATCCGATGGACCACAAGTACGCCACTGAGAAACAGGAACCGGTCGATTTCGCCGTCTGGCAGGCGGCCGACGGGACGTGGCAACTGTGGTCGTGCATCCGCGGCACGACCGCGGGCGGCCAGGGCGGCAGGACACGCTTCTTCTATCGGTGGGAAGGCAAGCATCTGACCGACCCGAACTGGCGGCCGATGGGCATCGCCATGGAGGCGGACCCGGCCCTTGGCGAGACTCCCGGCGGCCTCCAGGCCCCGCACGTGGTCAGGATCGACGATACCTGGCACCTGTTCTACGGCGACTGGGTCAACATCTGCCACGCGACGAGCCAAGACGGCAAGACCTTCACGCGCGTCGTCCA
This sequence comes from uncultured Pirellulales bacterium, assembly GCA_964346195.1. Lineage (GTDB taxonomy): Bacteria > Planctomycetota > Phycisphaerae > Sedimentisphaerales > Anaerobacaceae > PLanc-01. Next base: position 1,148 of record CAYFUB010000195.1, on the reverse strand, counting down.
GCCTAACGGCAAAACGGGCCTGTTCAGCGAAGGCCCCAACGCGAACACCCGGGACATCATGATGCTACCCCACGCCGGCCGCTGGTACGGCTACTACACCTGCCACCCGAACCGGCAGGGCATGGTCTGCCTGCGGACCACGAGCGATTTCGCCGCCTGGAGCGAATCGACGGTGGTCGCCTTCGCCGGCCAGGCGGGCACGGCGTTCTGGTCCGCCGAGTGTCCCCACGTGTTGAAACGCGGCGAAAGCAATTTCTACCTCTTCCGCACCCAATCCTACGGCAACCCTAAAGACGGCGACATCCGCAGGCGCGGCCCGGCCAAGACGAGCATCTATTATTCCACCGACCCCACGATGTTCGGCATCAACCAGGACGAGCGGTACTTCCTCTGCACCCTGCCCGTGGCGGCCCCGGAGATCATCTTCTACGAAGGCCAATACTACATCGCCGCCCTGAACGAAGGCGCCCTCGACGGCATCCGCGTCGCCCACCTCAAATGGGTCCGCTCCCCGACCAACAAAGAACACCTATAACCTCGCACGTCCGGGAACTCGAGGCACGAAATCATAAACCTGGAACAGACTCGAACGACTCGATCCCTGAATTCGAAACGGGCCCGGCGACCGGCAACAGCAATCAGATAGACAGCGATAACGAGCTCACCATCTCATCCTTCTGCGTCCCCAGCCCACAAGACCGAGGCCGATGCTTCCCAGCAGCAAGGCGCCTGGCGCGGGAATCGTGTTGGCAGCCCGCAGAAACAAACCGGCATCCTGTTGGAACATCTCGTACTGAAAGCCCCGGGGGCTGCCCAGGACACTGTATGACATGCCGAAGGCGAGGCCATCGAGTTCGCCGGCGTTCAGGAACTGGAGTGTCATGCTCTGATGGGGGCCGATCTCCGAGGCAATGTCAAAGCCCGGCAGGAAGGAAAAGTTGATACTGCCCATCGCGGAGGAAAGGCTCAGGAGGCCCGGGTCGCCCGTCAATGTGCCTGTGACATCTATGGAATCGAATGAGCCGGGCGTGAATCCGCCGATTTCTATCTCCCAAACGCCCGACGCCAACTGGACGAGGTCACCGACAACGGTGGTGTCGAGGATATTCCCCAGGCCCCCGGGCGAGAGAATCCCGGCGTTGGTCAGT
>CAYFUB010000194.1:0-5885 GCA_964346195.1 uncultured Pirellulales bacterium | reverse complement strand
GGCACGATTAGTGAGCCGAGCAGGGGACACAATCTGGAAGAGTTCCTTTTCATGGCCGCTTTCCAGATCCCTGGCAATCAGACGCGATGTTTTGGACCTAGGATCATTGCTGCGTTCATAGAACAATGTTCTTCCGTCGGGCGACATTTCAGGGCGCACCAACACTTCAGTTGTACTTCGCACTATATCGGTTCGCTCGCCCGTCTCTACATCAATTTTGGAGATGACGCCCTGTGCATCCCCTCTCTTATACCCATCGATTAGGAAAGACCGCATATCCGGGGACCAGCGAAGCCAACGTATATATGGAAGATTATTAGCCAGGGTCCGCTCCCGGCCTGTTGCCAGCGTCCGAATGTGGATGGCCTGCGATTCATCGGAGCGCCGCTCGCAGTAGGCCAGATACCGACCGTCAGGCGACCAGTCGTGAAAGGCAGTCGCTCCGCTCTGTCGAATGGGCGCGGGTTCGGATAGAAACTGGCCTGTCTCTAAATCGAGCTTCGCCACGAAGACATCTTCGAGCGTTTGCTCATGTCCGTAGTAGTATGAGCCTTGCGGTGTGAATCCTATCGGCGTGATATTTCCTATGCCGTGCCTTGCCAGCTTTGGAAATCCTTGCGGTTTGCCGTTGGCAACCGGCAGCAGCCACGCATCCCAGGTCCCCGTGCGATCGCTGGCAAAGAAGATGTACCGTCCATCCGGCGTCCAGCCAAGGAACTTGTCGTTGGCCGGATGGTTGATGACAGAGACCTCGCGATTTTCACTCAGGTCGAGCACAAAAATATCCCGTTTCGATGTATCTTCAGCTTGGGGACAGTCGTAGGCAATGAAACGCCCATCCGGTGAAACATCGAGTTTTCCAGGATAGCTTTTATCCACGGACGCGATGTGTTGGATGGAACCATCCGAGGGGGAGATCCAAACCTTCTGCCAGACATCATTCTCCAACACGACGGCCAGTATCTTCTTACCATCCTTTGACCAATCCTTGGGCATCGGCCATTTTCCCCTGCACAGAACTCGGTGGTCTGCACCATCAAGGCCAACTAAATGTAGGCTTGAGGCTTTTGTGTTAAGGTCGTGCCAAAGGTATGCAATCTCTTTGCTGTCTGGCGATATTGCTGAGACCAGTGGATAGCCGGCTTCGTTGGAGTCACTGCCGACCAACGTTCGAGATTTGCCGGTCGCCAGCTCACGGATGACAAGAGTCCCCGTATCCCAATCCTTATCAGACATATACTTGCCATCGGGAGACAGATTAGCGAATGGGCCCCGCCACTCATACCCACCCTTTCGCAGCGTCGGCGTTGGCTCAGGCTTTGCGACCGGCGCTCCCGGCAGAAAGTTCTCCATGGCCCAGACTTCGTGACGATACTCAAAACAGTCAAAGGCAATACGCTGTCCATCAGGGTGCATATCCAGTGCACTGTGCATCGAACCGTACATCATTCCCGGGCACATCATTTCCTGGGAGCTGCAAAGCTTGCGCGCCGGCCCGCCACCGGCTGGAATAAGCCATAACTCTCTTCCACCCTCCGGTATACGTTTAGTGAACAGCAGTGCCTGCCCATCAGCCGTCCAGGCGATCGGTGGCCTCGTTGCTCGCCCCGCGGTTTTCCACAGTTCCCTCGGCTCGCCGCCCTTGGCTGGCATTATGAAGATACGTTGATCCACCCCCGCTGCGGAAGTCATCATCTTCTCAGTAGCAAGGGCCAACTGCCGCCCATCCGGCGAGAGGGCAAAATTCAGGCCGCGTATGTCGCGGGTACCTTCCAGAGCGAACAGCTCCTCTTCGTGGCCTGACTCCATGTCTCTGATCAGGAGGCTTGCTTTATCCGAGTCGGAATGGAAGAGAACGTAGTACAACATGCTACCATCAGCAGAAAGCTGAGGTTGGCCCGGCAAGGTGTGCGAAGACTCGCTCTGGACCACAGTCAGACGTTCGCCCGTGTCTGCATTTATCCTGTAGATGGCCCGCGGAAAGTTCTTGGCGAAATTCGACACAAGGAATGATTTCCCATCGGGCGACCACCGAAGCCAGGAGAAATGCGGCAGGTTGGGATCCAGTTCGCGTTCTCCACCCGTTTCTATGTCTTGGATGCGAATTGTCTGAGATTGGTCAGCCTTATGTATACCATAGGCCAGCAGTCGGCCATCAGGTGACCACGCAGGTATTTGACCCGCCCCAGTCTGACCGACTGCCTGAGGTTTCGTCAGCAGCTTTCCTGTTTGCAGATCCAACTCAGCCACAACGGCCTCTATCGTCTTGAACTCGACGGTATAATGATAACTACCACTACTTGTGAAGCCTTTCGGTCTGAGCGTGTCGGGTATGTCAGATTTGATCAGCACGGGTGGCCCTTGCGTCTTGCCTCCACCTACCGGCAGAAGGTAGGCGTCCCGAGTGTTTGTAGCAGTGAAGCCACCAGGTAGTCCCTGCCTGCGGTCACTGGTGAAGAAGATGTGATTGCCATCCGGGGTCCAGCCTAATAATCTATCATATGCAGGGTGCTGAACTACACATTCTGCCCTCCTATGTTCGATGTCAAGTATATAGATTTCGGCATTCCAAGAGCCTTTTTCCGCCGGTCGGTCGTAGGCTATATAACGTCCATCAGGCGATATCGCCACCTTGTGGAGCGCGCTCTGCCACATAGGCCAGTAAGTATCGAAGGTGTAAATCACCTGCATAGAACCATCTTCGATTGAGAAGGCGACAAGTTGAAGACTTTCGCTACCTTTCTTAAAGGCACCGAGAACCTTCTTGCCGTCCGGCGTCCAGGCACGTATATGGAATTTCTCATCTTCCTTAAGGCGATAGAGAACTCGGTGTTCCGTACCGTCCATCCCGATCAACTGAAGCTCATTCTTTGGCGGAGACCAGGACTGGCAAACGTAAGCGACGTACTTGCTGTCGGGAGATATGACCGGGCACCATGGAAAGCTTCGAGACGCTCCTGTCAGCGGTCGAACCTCGCCCGTGACAAGATCGCGGACGGCTAGGGGCCGGTAGCCTTCCGCGTCGGGTGCCCCCAAATCGCACAGGTACCGACCATCCGGAGAAGGCGGGCTCGAGAAGTCCGACATCGGGCCTGTTTTTATCCTGCGCAGCGAGATACTCGGCTCTGGTTCAGGCGCAGAGACGCTCGCTTTCTTGCTCCCCATGGCATTCGGGAGAGTGATCGCGCCCAGAAGAAACATCACGACAACAGCCAGAGGCGACCAGCGATAGGAATTGTTCTTGAATTTCGCGATCATGGTCATTCTCCTTTCGATATGGGTGGGTTCCTCGAGAATGCCGGCGACGGAGGGGACGTAGTGGGGCTGGGAGAAGCGTTCGAGCAGATTGACGATGGTACGGCCGTACACCGGGGGCTCTTCCGCTGTCATGCGCGACAGGGCAAGGGCGTCGCAGGCCATCTCCTGGTCGGCCCGCATCCGGCGAAACCCGAACCACATCAGCGGGTTGAACCAGTGAAGAACTTGCAGCAGTGAGACCAGCCAGCCCAGATAGATGTCGCGGCGTTTCAGGTGCGCCAGCTCGTGCAGGAAGACGTATTGCAATTCATCAAGGCTGAGGGCTTCGAGCAACCCTTCCGGCAGCAGGATGCGGGGGCGGACGAAGCCAAAGAGGGCCGGACTCTTGATGCGGTCGGTCACGACAAGCCCCACAATCGTTTGCACGCCCATCTGCATCTTGCCGTCTTCCAGTACATCCAGAATCTGCTGGTCGGTGACGGGGCGCTCGCGCTTGATGGACCACCACAGTCCAACGTTCCGGATCAAGACGTAGCCAGCGAGAACAAAGGCACCGATGGACCAGAGCACCGGTAGAATGGTACGCAAGCCTGCAAAGCGCCAACCGGCTTCACCGTTTTCGATGGGCACGGGCTCCGCTGAAACCAGCGCTGGGCTCTCTGGAGACGGAGGTTCTCCAGCTCTGGATGGCTCGCGCGCACCGTCTTCCGGGCCAATCTGTTGCGACTTCATGTACGAAGCATCCGGCGTATTCTGCTTGCCGGATTCCGAGGCAACCACGGGGACATCCCGGGCGACTGTCCGCACCCATTGTCGTCTTTGGAACAGATTGTAAACGCTCAGCCGACTTTGCGGTGCCCAGGGTAGCGACAGTCGGACCAGCAGGACGAGCCACAGAACGTAATGCCAGCGGGCCCGCAGGCGATTCCGCAGGACCAGCTTGACCAGCAGGATCAGGCAAACTAGAAGGCTGCCCTGCAGAGTCGCTCTCAACAGCCATGCAAAGAACGGCGCGAGATTCGTGCCTGACACATTCATGTCGTCCCCTTTCGCGGATTCAGCGTTGCTTGCGTTTTTTCTTCCCGCTGCCCGGTTTCTCGCCGGCGAGGATTTGCCTCAGCCGTTCGAGTTGGCCGGGCGAGAGCCGGCGTTCCTCGACGAAGGCGGCCAGCATCGGCTCGATCGAGCCGCCGTGAACGCGGTCCAGGAACGAGCGCGTCTCGGCCCGCACGCACTCGGCCTCGCTGACGAGCGGAGAATAGTGATATTGCCGGCCCTGCCTCTGGAAGCCCAGGGCCTCTTTATGCACGAGACGATTGATCAGCGTCCGAATCGTCTCCCGCTGCCAGTGCGTTTTCCGGGACAGGACCTCGACGATGTGGTTGGCCGTGGCGGGCGAACGGCCCCAGAGGACCTTCATCACCTCCCACTCCGCTTCCGAAATCCTTGGCATTTTCTTCATGGCTGTCTCCTTAATGTTACGGTCGTAACACCTTTAAGTGTTACATTCGTAACATCCATGTCAAGGGGAATCTCGGATTTTTGCAAAAAAATTTTTCCGGGCTACATCGTGGCCGCCGCCGCAGGCCGGGGCAGGAGGTTCAGGCTATTGACGCATAGCAGTCGACCGGGCCGATTTCCGCGGGCAGCCGGCCCTTTTCGAAAAGGAACTGGCGGACGTGGGTGCAGAGGTGGCACTTGCCGGCGTAGGCGGGCAATTCCTCGTAGCCGAAGGACCGGGCCCATTCGAGCAGGCCGCAGGGACCCGCCTCGCACAAAGTGTCGATGACGGATGAGGAATGGCGGGACGCCATGCTTATGCCGGCGTGAGCATCGTTCACACGCGGCGGGTCGAGTATATCCGTGCCGGCGTGGACATGGCACGCCGTCTGTCCCGGCGCCGGCGGGTGGAAGGTCCGCCAGATTTCCTCCAGGGGCGTCTGATTGACGTTGCCGACGACGATGCCGCTGCACGTGCCGCTGAAGACGTTGCCGTAGGGGTCGATGTGGACGCCTTTAGCGCCGAGGAAGGCGGCGCGGCAGTTCATGTGCAGGCAGGCATGTGCCGGTCTGGAGGCCAACAGTTTCCCGAGATGCCCGCCGGCCCGGCCGGTGAAGCGGAACGGGTTCTCGTGGTAGGCAAGGACATAGGCCCGATCACGCTGCGCCGACGAGAGCCGTTTGATATCGACGGGGTCGGTCAGATACTCCTCCCAGCGGATCTGGACGCGGTTCGGGCCGAGCATCTCCAGTGCGAGGGAAGCCAGCCGATGGGCCGGCTCGACGTTCACGTACTCCTGGTGAAACGGATCGACGCTGATCTTCAGCCGCTGCACGCCCAGCGCCAGGAGCGTTTCGAGGCGTTCCGTCACGAGCGGGTCATTCACCGCCCAGAAGCCGTTTGTCTCCACCAGATCGACGGGGCCGAGACCCTGCCTCCTGCCCTCTTCGAGGACGGCCACGAGGTGCTCCCAATAGAGAAACGGCTCGCCGCCCGTCACGTGTACTTTGGCCCTGTCGCCGGCCAGGACCTTGAGGGAGCGCCAGGCATCGATGCAGGTCTCGACCGGCATCAGGCCGCCCTTCTGCGGGGAACAATGGTAGTAGCAAAACCCGCACGCCGCATT
>CAYFUB010000193.1:0-7035 GCA_964346195.1 uncultured Pirellulales bacterium | reverse complement strand
TCCGACGCCGATGGCGCGGTCACGCGCATTCAGAGCGTCGTCCTCGACATCACGGAACGAAAACGCATGGAAGATGCGTTGTGTGAAACGGAGGGGAAGTACCGTGATCTGTACGAAGGCAGCCGGGACGGCACGGTTGCAGCGGACCGCGCCGGAAAGATTCTGCACTGCAACTCCGTCTTCCTCGACATGCTCGGCCACCGCAGCGACGAGATGCCGGCGCTGACGTACCAGGAAATCATGCCCGCGCCAGGGCCTGCCGACCGGGATCGAATGCTCCGGGAACAAGTCTTCACAAGAGGGTATGCGGACGTCCATGAACGGCAATGCGTGCGCAAGGATGGAACCGTTTTCCCGGTCGAAGTCCGGCTGCACCAAAGCACGGACAATGCGGGCCGGCCCATCGGGACGTGGGCCCTCGTCCGCGACATCACCGAACGCAAGAAGGCTGAAGCACAGGCCCGGCAGCACCTGGCGGAGCTGACGCGGGCCTGGCACGCCAACACCATCGGTGAGATGGCGTCCGGGCTGGCGCACGAGCTGAATCAGCCCCTGTGCGCCATCCTGAACTATTCGAATGGTTGCCTGAGACTCTCGCGTAAAGAGCCGTTCTCCATCACCACGCTGCAAGCCTCCATCGAGCAGATTGCCAGCCAGGCCCAGCGCGCTGCGGACACCGTCAAACGCATCCGAGGCCTGATCGCCAAGCGCGAGCCGCAGCGGACGGAACTGGACCTGGAGAATCTTGTCAACGACGCGGTTCACCTGCTGCAGAGCGAAGCGGCCGGCCATCACATCGCGGTCGCAACGAGACTCGCGCAGGACTTACCGATGGTGAAAGGAGACAGCGTGGAAATCGAGCAGGTCCTGCTCAACCTGATGAGAAATGGCATTGAAGCGATGAGTGACGTTGACATGGCCCATCGGATACTGACAATCGTCGGCGCCCCGTCCGACGGGCGTTACGTTGAGGTCGCCGTAACGGACATGGGCAGGGGGGTCGCACCCGAGTTGGCCGAGAAGATCTTCGATTCGTTCTTTACCACGAAGGACCAGGGACTCGGGATCGGGCTGTCGTTGAGCCGGCGGATCGTCGAGTCACACGGTGGCCGGCTGTGGGTCGAATCGGACGGCTGCTCGGGCGCCACGTTCCGGTTTACACTACCCGTTGAAGGAGCCGCTCATGGACAAGGATCACCCGGTAGTCTTTGTTGTGGATGACGATAGGGCGATTTGTGAATCCCTGCGTCTGTTGATTGGCGACGTCGGTCTGGAGGTCAGGACGTTCACCAGTGCCCGGCAGTTCCTGTCGGAATACGACCCGTCTCAGGCCGGCTGTCTCGTGCTGGACGTGCGGATGTCCGGCATGAGCGGCCTGGAGTTGCAGTCGAAGCTGCGGGAGTCGGGCTTGCGGATTCCGATCATCATCATCACGGGTCACGGCGACGTACCCATGGCCGTGGAGGCGCTGAAGGCCGGCGCCGTGGACTTCATCGAAAAGCCCTTCCGGGACCAGGTCCTGCTCGACAGCATTCAGAAAGCCGTCGAGCTCGACTCGCGCACGCGGCGTCAGTGGAACGAGGCCCGGGACGTCCGGTCGCGCCTGCGGCTCCTGACCGAGAGGGAACGCGAGGTCATGGATCGTCTGGTGGCGGGCAAGACGAACAAGGGCGTCGCCTACGAGCTGGGCATCAGCCCGAAGACCGCGGATTTTCATCGTGCCAATGTCCTCCAGAAGGTCGGCGTCAACTCGGTCGTTGAGCTCGTCCGCCTCGTGCAGAAAGCAACAGCGATGTGATATCGCAAGCGGCAGATCCCGCGACCATTGGGGTCGGAGCTCGCTTCTCCCGCCTGCGCGGGGCCGGGTCTTGCCGCGTTTCTCCCGATGACATGTCGGGGGCCGTGGCTGTCATGGCGAGCGAAGCACAGCCGTCTCGCCGCGGTATAAGCGCGGAATTCACGCCGTGCCGATTCGATTTGTCAGATGGTGATGTCCATGGCAAGGGAAGGCGTTGTCAGACGTGCCGGTGCGTTGGCGCACGCGGAACCACAGACGCGGAAGATCTCCTCCAGTGAGGTGATACCCATGGCGACCTTCTCCAGGCCGCTATCCACCAGGGAATGCACCCCCTTGCGGCGGAGACAGTTGAGCAGATCGTGATGAGGCGTGCCGGAGCTGATGAGCGCCGTCAGCTCGTCGTCCATCGCCGCCACTTCGAAAATCCCCGTACGGCCCTTGTAACCGTACCAGTTGCATTCGGTGCAGCCCGCCGTCTGTTGAAGGTTCTCCGGCAGTTCTATCGCAGATCGAGAGAACAGCTCCTTTTCCGCTTTTTCGAGCTGATGCGGCAGGCTGCAGGAGGGGCACAGCCGTCTGACCAGGTTCTGGGCGATGACCAGCCGCAGAGAGCTGCCGATGATGTGGTAGGGGACTCCGAGGTAGTGGAGTGCGTCGACGGCGCCCGCGGCGTCCTGGGCGTGGATCGTGGCCAAAACGAGTCTCCCGGACAGGGCGGCACGCGCCGCCACGATGGCGGAATCCGGGTCGCGAATTTCCCCGATCAGGATCAGGTCGGGATCCATGCGCAGAATCGTGCGCAGCCCTTCGTGCATCGTCAGCCCGTGCCGCTCGTCGACCTCGATTTGTTGCGCGTAGGGGAGCCGGAACTCCACCGGATCCTCGACCGAGTAGGTCGTTGTCGTCCGCAGGTCCATCAGGGAAGCGAGAGAGTACATAGTCGTGGTCTTGCCGGAGCCGGTGGCCCCGGTGACCAGGACAAGTCCACTGAGAGAACGGACGGCCGTGGTGACTTTTTCCTGATCGGCGGGCATGAACCCGAGGTTGGCCAGGTCCCACTCGTCGCGATATGCGCTCAGCAGCCTCAGGTGTGCCGACTCGCGGTGTTGCACGGGCGTCAACGTGACACGTATCTCCCAGTTCCGGTCCCCGTCCGTCCAGACGATCTGCCCCTCGAGAGGAGCGAACGAGCGCACCACGGACAAGCCGGCGGCGCTCTTGAGCTGGTTCAGCAGCCGCCGACCCTCGCTCCGCGGCAACAGCGACTTGGGGTGAACGATACCGTCGACCCGATGGAGCACTCTGATGCCCTCCGGTACGCAGTGCAGGTGCACGTCGGTGGCTTTCTCGATGATGGCGTTCCATAGGAGTGCGTTGAGAAGGTCCGGATAGGAGGCGTTTGTCGTTTCATCCTGGACCGGCGCCTGGCACTCTTGCGAAACTCTGACCATATTCTGCGCTCCTTCAATTGTCCCGGCTCCGCCCGGGCGATGCCTGGGTCGCCGACGATGGGTGCTGCAAACACTTGGGTCCGGCTGTTCACGTGGTATCGGTCCCACCGCCTATTTCGACGTGTCAGAGGGGTACCTTAACCGCATTTCCAAGGCGGTTCGCACGGCGGGCCGATGTATCTCGAGAACGCAAGGCCCTCGGATTCTCCCACGGGATGGGAGAAGGTCCGGTATTGTGCGGCTGTTTGCGGGGATGGGTGTACCTTCGAAGCTCATGGCCTTGGGCAATGGGCCCCTTCGGTGGTTCTCTTGTTGCCTCATGACTTCCGTTCTGATAGAATCTGGTCAACCAAGCCGCAATCGCCGGTTGGGCCCGGGCGACTCAAAATCGCGGCCGCAGAGGTGACTCAGGATGTCCAGGCAGGAGACACCCATCAGGTATCGCAGGGGCGAAGAACGGGGATTCTTGTCTTCCGTTTCGGCCTGTTCCCTCTTCTTCATCCGGTTCTCGGCGCCCGCGCTCGCGCTGGTCGGGGGTTTTCGGACTTGCGCGGCACGAGAACCGAATGCCAGGCCCGCCCGCGCGCAACCGGCGACCCCCGCACCCATTTCATCTCCGGTTGCATCCCCGCAGGAGGAGATACAGAGTCTCAAGAAGGAGCAGTTGGCGCTGGCTGAGCAGCTTCTCAGGCGATTTCCCGACCAGGAACGAACGCTGGTGCTGATGGGCGACGTCCTGCACTATCAGGGCAGGAGTGACGAAGCGGCCGGGTTTTGGAACAAGGCGCTGCAAATCAACCCAAGACTTTCCGGCGTCTACAACAGTCTGGGGCAGGTCGCCATGTCCAGGGGAGACTATGAACAGGCGGTCGCCCATTGTCGAAAGGTCCTGGAACTCGACCCCCGCACACCCGAAATCTACAGCCGGCTTGGGCTCGCGCTGATGGGTCTGGGCCGACACCGAGAGGCCGTAGCGGAGATGGAACGCGGGCTCGGCGCCGGTGTCCTGTCGGGCTTCGACTATTTCGTGCTCGGCCAAGGCTATCGGCAGCTCGGGCAGTTCGACAAGGCCAGGGCTAGTTACGAGTCGGCCGTCAAACACCAGCCGGATTGCACGAGCGCCTATTACGGCCTTTTCGCCGTCTGTACCCATCTGAGCGATCGCGACAAGGCGCGGGAGTATAAGGCTGCGTTTGAAAGGCTCAAAGCCGAAGAGATGAAAGTCCTCAAGGACCGCAACGATGCGTTCTCCGACCTGCAGGCGATGCGCCTGAGCGTCGCCGCCACGTACGTGGCGGCCGGGATGCAGTACCAGGCCTGCCAGGATGTGGCGAAGGCCGAGCAGATGTTGCGACGGGCGTCGGAGCTCGACCCGCAAAACGTGAACGCTCTCAACGAGCTTGGCACGCTCTGCCAGGAGAGCGGCCGCACCGCCGAAGCGCTGGAGTTGTACCAGAAGGCCGCGGCCATCGAACCTCCGCACCCGGCCTGCTGGCTCAACCTGGGCCTTCTGTTGGCCCGGTCCAACCGCTTCGCCGAGGCGGAGGAGGCCTTTCGCAAGGTCATCCAATTGCTCCCCGACCAATCGGACGGATACCGCGAGATGGCCCAGTTGTACCTCCGGGCGCAAGTCAGGTTGACGGAGGCCCGAGAGCTTGCGGAGAAGGCCGTCGCCCTGGAGCCGCTTGCCCAGAATTACTTTCTGCTGAGCCGGGCCTACGATCAAAACGGTGACCCCGCGCGCGCGCTGGCGGCCCTGAAGCGAGCAACAGAATTGGCGCCCGCCAACCCGCTGTACCGGCAGACGTATGACAGGCTGCGGGCCCGGGAGGCCAGGCCGTGATTCATGGGGCAAGGACCTGTGTTGCACGAGTCGCGCCGTACGCGCTTGCCTTGGCCGGCCTGCTTTGTCTGTGCTCCGGGCGGACCCTGGGCAATATCGTCCTGACCGACGTCACGAAGGAGACCGGGATAACCTTTGTTCACACGGACGGCGGGTCGGGCCGGCGCTACATCGCGGAGACCGTCAGTGCCGGACTGGCTCTTTTCGATTTCGACAAGGACGGCGATATCGATATCTACTTCCTCAACGGAGCGCCCCTGAAAGGCACTGTCTGCCCGAGACCCCCGAAGAACGCGCTGTACCGCAATGACGGAGGATGGAAATTCACGGATGTCACCGACCGGGCGGGAGTCGGCGACACCGGCTATGGCCTGGGTGTCACCGCCGCCGATTACGACAACGACGGCGACCAGGACTTATATCTGAACAACTACGGCCCGAACGTTCTGTACCGGAACAACGGTGACGGCACGTTCACCGACGTCACCGACCGGGCCGGCGTTGCCGGCTCGGGCGACATCGGGGCCGGGACGTGCTTCCTCGATATCGACAAGGATGGCAACCTGGACCTCTTCGTGGCCCGCTATCTCGACTTCTCCTACGACAAGCACGTCGGGACGACCACGCTCGGCGTTCCCGTTTATGCGAATCCCCGGTTCTATCGACCGTTGCCGAACGCCCTCTATCGCAACAACGGCGACGGCACCTTCCGCGATATCAGCCGCGCCTCCGGCATCGCCGCTCACGCGGGTTATGGGATGGGTGTCGTCTGTGCCGACTACGACGATGACGGGGACACCGACATTCTCGTGGCCAACGACGTGATGGGCAACTTCCTGTTCCAGAACGACGGCACGGGAAGATTCGCGGAGGTCGGCCTCACCGCCGGCTTTGCCTATGACCTGCACGGCGACGAGCAGGGGAGCATGGGTGTCGATTGCGGCGACTACGATAATGACGGACGCCTCGATTTCTACATGACTTCTTACCAGAATCAGTTGGCCACCCTCTACCGGAACTTCGGTAACGGCCTGTTCGAAGACGTCACCTTGCGGACGGGCGCCGGCGCCGACACGTTGGCCAACGTCACCTGGGGAACCAGTTTCGTGGATTTCGACAACGACGGGGATCGGGACCTTTTCGTGGCGTGCGGCCACCTGCAGGACAACGTCGAGCGTTACGACAGCACGACCACATACCTCGCGCGGAACATCCTCCTGATGAACGCCGGCGACGGCAAGTTCACCAATGTGTCCGACCAGAGCGGCCCGGGCATGGCCGTCAAGCTTTCCAGCCGCGGGGCGGGATTCGACGATCTCGATAACGACGGCGACCTGGACGTCGTCATTCTGAACTCGCGGGCGGCTCCGACAATCCTGCGCAACGACACGCCGTCGCAAGGGCACTGGCTCCAGGTCTGCCTGCAGGGCGGCAAAGCCGGCCGCGACGGCGTCGGCGCGCGCGTCAAGGTGGTCGCCGGCGACTTGACGCTGATTGACGAAGTACACAGCGGCCGCGGCTATCAAAGCCACTACGGCACGCGACTGTACTTCGGCCTGGGTCGGCGCGACCGCGCGGAGCGCATCGAGGTCCGCTGGCTCGGCGGGAAAGTCGACGTCTTCGAGAACGTGCCCGTCGACCGGCTCGTAGTGCTCACCGAGGGGATGGGGCATATCAAATGAAGGTTCCTCACGTAGACCAGCACGTTCAACGAGAACGCCGCCATGAGAGTGAGGTTCCTGAGATGGACGGCGTAGGCCGGCATGAACAGGCGCCCGGCGATGATCGGGGCTGTCAACTCCCGGATGCTGTCGGCGCTATACTGATTGTCGCCGTCGGTGTTGACGATGACATCCGCTGCGGTATTCCTTGTGCGGCGCTGCATGCACGCGTTGAGCGCCGGCTCCGGGTGGCAGCCTCACGCGCAGCGTGGGGATGACGGC
>CAYFUB010000192.1:0-3649 GCA_964346195.1 uncultured Pirellulales bacterium | reverse complement strand
CAAAGAGCTGGTCAAAAATCTCAAGGAACGGCTGCGAAGGAACCCGGCGGCGACCATCGCCTCGGTCTCCCAGAACGACTGGCACGGCAATTGCCAGTGCAGGAACTGTGCAGCGATCGAGCAGGAGGAAGGCAGCCCCGCCGGCCTGATGCTGCGGTTCGTAAACGCCGTGGCCGCCGATATCGAGCAGGAGTTCCCACACGTCGCAATCAGCACGCTGGCCTATCAGTACACCCGTAAGCCCCCGAAAATCACCAAACCGCGGGACAACGTCATCGTCCAACTGTGCAGCATCGAGTGCTCCTTCTGCAAGCCGCTGGCGGACGAGCGCAACCAGGCTTTCAGCGACGACATTGTTGGCTGGTCGCAGATTTCCAATCGGCTTTACATCTGGGATTATACGACCAACTTCCGGCACCACATCATGCCGCACCCAAACCTGCGGGTCCTCGGACCGAACGTGAAGTTCTTCGCGGACCACAACGTCAAGGGCGTCTTCGAGCAGGGCGCGTACACGACGAACGGGGCCGAGATGGCGGAGCTTCGCGCCTGGGTCCTGGCCAAGCTGCTGTGGGACCCGACCCGCGACGGGGAGGCGCTGACGAACGAGTTCATCGAGGGCTACTACGGGCCGGCAGCGCCGCACATCAAGGCGTACCTGAAGGTCACGCACGATGCCGTCGAGCAAAGCGGCGACTGGCTGGGGTGCTTCGAGAATCACACGGCCAGGTTCCTCTCCTTCGACACGCTCGCGCGCGGCTGGCAGCACCTCAAAGCGGCCGAGGCCGCCGTTCAGGACGGCGCGGACCTGCGCTTCCGTGTGCAGGTGGCCCAACTGCCGGTGATGTACACGTTCATGATGCGCTGGGACGAGATGCGCAAGGTCGCGGCCGGAAAGAGCGCCGACTGGCCCATGCCGGAATCGATCCAGGACACATACGACCAGTTCCTGACGGTCGCCCGGAAAAAGAACATCACGCGTCTCAACGAATGGCAGGAAGGCTTCGGCGCGCTGCTGAAGGCCATCGAACGCACAGAGAATTAGAGTGAACGGTGCGTGGTACGCACCCGACGAATAGTGCGTGCCCCGTGACCCGTAGGGTGCGTACCACGCACCACGTTCATGCGACGGCAGTGCTCCCCGGGAAACATCCGACAGCCCTTTGGCGCGTGGTTGACGCGCGGACGGGCTTCCGGTATAAGTCGTGTCCTATGCCGTCGTTGTGCGTCATGCGGGCTGCGTTCCGCGTAGATCCACGCATGACACACGACGCGGAAAGGGTTCGTCACGAACAGACCGACAGAAAGGAGTGACCATGAGCAGAACGTTGTTGGTGGTTGCGGGCCTCGCCCTGCTGGGAATCGCCGCCGGGTGTTCCACCCAGGAGGCAGCCCGGACCGAGCCAGCCCAGGTCCAGCCGGTCGCGGTGGACGCGGCGGCGCCGAAGGCCGTGAAGATCGAGTACGTCGATACGCCCACGGGTCGCTGGATGGTACACGACGTGAACCGCCCGGCCCCGCCGGTCATCACGCCGGGCAGTACCTGCGGCGAGCAGCCGGCCGATGCGGTCGTGCTCTTCGACGGGACCACCGCCTCGATGGCCAACTGGACCGACACCAAGGGCAATCCGTCCAAATGGGTCGTTGGCGACGGGTACATGGAGTCCGTCAAGGGCGCCGGGTACATCCAGACCAAAGAGCAGTTCGGCTCGTGCCAGTTGCACGTCGAGTTCGCGACGCCTGCGCGGGTACAAGGCTCCAGCCAGGGCCGGGGCAACAGCGGCGTGTTCCTCCAGGGCCAGTACGAGGTCCAGGTCCTCGATTCCTACGAGAACGAGACCTATCCGGACGGCCAGTGCGCCGCGCTGTACGGCCGGGCCGTGCCTCTGGTCAATGCCTGCCGCAAGCCCGGCGAATGGCAAGCCTACGACATCGTGTATCACCGCCCGCTCTTCGACAGCGACGGCAATGTCACACGAAAGGCGACCTTCACCGTTTTCCAGAACGGCGTCCTCGTGCAGGACCACGTCGTGCTCGAAGGCGGCACCGGCTGGCGCGGCCCCCACGCCATTTCCCCCTATGAGAAGCACGGCGACAAGGGCCCCATCCAGTTCCAGGACCATGGCAACCCTGTCCGCTACCGCAACATCTGGATCCGCGAATTGAACGACTGACGGCGCTGCCAAGGGTGTAGCAACGCTCCGGGGCGGCCCTCTACAGACCGCCCCGCTTCTTTGACATTCGCATCATCGCACCGAGCCGAAAGGCGATCCCGCGACTACCAGCCCTTGAGGTGGCGCAGGTGCACCGGCACGCGTTGCTCGCGGTATTCCTGCGGACCCTGGAAGGACCAGAGGCGCCGGCTGTATTGCTCCAGGTTGATGTCCCCGATCCCGCCCATGAACGGTATCGGCCCTTTGTAGACTTCGCCCGCCAGCAGCTTCTGTTCGCCGCGTTGGAGACCGTCGAGATAGGTAGTCCAGCCGGCCCTGGGGGCCTGCTCGATCAACATCCGGATCACCTCCAGATTCGTGGCCGGGTCCTTGCGCACGCGACTGGCCGTCGCGATATCGCTGCAGCGCACAAAGTCTTTCCAGGTCGGCGTATCCCCCTGACTGATCCGCGCCTTCAATAGAGTCCACTGCTCATAGCACAGATCCGCCACGACCCCGGCGTAGATCGGATTGCGTCGAACCGACTCGGGGACCGGATCATCCCAGTAGTACAGCACCTCGTAGGCCCCGATGGATTCGAGAAGCTGGTCGATGACCGCCGGATCGTCGGGGGCTTTTTCGTGGGCGATTTCATCGAGGAGCCGGGCCGCATAAACGTACGGATAGGCAGTGTCGGACAAGCACCCGCCCAACTCCCAAAACAGGTTCCGCAGGGCAATCCCCGCCGTCACGAGCCCGTTCACGTCCAGCATGTCGATATGGAGCTCGGCCTGGAGTTCCTGACGAAGCTGATCCCGTACCTGCTCATAAGGAGGCCATTGGGCGACGCAGGCATCATGGGCCATTCGGATTTCCGTCTGGCCGAGCAGACGCACCGGGGGTCTGGGGGTTTTCGGGTCCGTCCCCAGCAGACTCAACGCGCTCACGTCCGGCAGAGGCGATGAATCGAAATCACCGAGATAAGGCTCGGCCAGCGTCTGCCCGGCAAAGGCTTCTTCCCCGGCGTTCTTCGGAGTCGTGTCCGGCGCTTTGTAATTGCGGTCATTATTGACGACCTCGTAATCGACCGAAATCTCCGGCTGGAACAGGCTCGCCTCCAGAGGCACGCCCCACTCGAACCGGTCCCAGACCATCGTCGTCCGCACCGGCGAGCCCTGAGGCAGGAAACTGATCTCCACCCACACCGGCAACTGGGTCCCGGCGTCGATCCAGAACCGGGCGGAGAAATCGTCCAGGGGAGGCGCTTCTTCTCCGTCCTGAGCCAAAAAATTCGGATCGCGCAATTCGACGCCCCGTACCGGCTTGCCTTCGATGACACCATCACCCAGTTCCACATACGCCCCGGCGAGGATCCGTGCCACGATGCGCCGCGGATCGCTCTGCTCGAATTCCCGCACGCTCTTCTCTATGAACGGACCGCGAAGGCACAACTTCTGCGCGCCTCCCTCGAAAAGAGAAACGTGCTGTTTCTCCTG
>CAYFUB010000191.1:0-4694 GCA_964346195.1 uncultured Pirellulales bacterium | reverse complement strand
GGCTGCGGACGTACTCGTACATGGCCTTGCCCTTGGGCTCGGTCCAGTCCTTGATCCACTCGCCGTCGAACCAGAGCACGCCGATGGGCCCGTAGTTCGTCAGCAGCTCGGCAATCTGCGGCTTGAGGTAATTCTCGACGTAGCGGTCGAAGTTCGGATTGGACTGGTTCGTGTCGTTATAATTCGGATAGAAGGGGGCCTGGGCGTTCGGATGGTGCCAGTCCATGATCGAGTGATAGAAGCACAGCCTGATGCCGTGCCTCTTGCAGGCCCGCGCCAGCTCCATCAGGATGTCGCGTTGGAACGGCGTGGCGTCCATGATGTCCCAGTCGCTGACTTTCGAATCCCACAGGCAAAAGCCGTCGTGATGCTTGCTCGTGATAACGATATACTTCATGCCCGCGCTCTTGGCCAGGCGGACCCATTCGTCCGCCTTGAAGCCAATGGGGTTGAACTGGGCGGCGAACTTCTCGTATTCCTCGACCGGAATCCGGCCGTGGTGCATGATCCACTCGCCGATACCGTCCACCCGCTCGCCCTTGTACGTGCCGGCGGGCACCGAGTACACGCCCCAGTGAATGAACATCCCGAACCGGGCGTCACGCCACCAGGCCATCCGCTCGTCCTTCGTCAACTCCCTGTCTGTGGCCGACACGACCTGCAGGTCTTCGCTGCAGCCTGTGACAATCAGCAGGGCGACCAACAGGCTTACTACCGCCGCTCCGACTGCAATCCATCGTCCGTATTCCCGTTTGTTCATGTTGGACTCCACAGGATGTAACCTTTCCTTCATCGAACCGGACGCAATTCAATCGCCTTGAGATTCATGACCGCGCCACGCGGCATCCGCATGGGCGTGACGGTCAACGTATATGTGCCCCGGGTCGCCAGTTCCACGGTTCCCAGTTCTTCGTTCACGAAATCGGTCCAATCGCCTGTGCCGCGAATGGTACCCCTGAGTGTCCTTTCGCCGATGGATACGCTGTACTCGCTGCCGGCGGCGCCTGAGGTACAAGCGTAGGTGATCCCTATCTTGAACGTGGCGGGCCTGTCGATTCTGAACTCCCACGAGACGTAGTCCTTGGCGTTCGTCCAGTAGCCGATATTGTCCTTGCCGCCGCCGGTTTCGTATTGGGCCGTGTCGCCGTGAACCGTGGCGTCGACCGCCTTCAGCACGACCGAGCCATCCGGCGACTGCTCGATATAGACCGGCGCCACGTCCGGCTCACCTTCGATCTCCAGCACGACGACCGTATCGATCGGGTCCGGCGTCTCCTGCGGCACCGCCACCCGGACCCGCTCCTCACCCTGGTCGATTCTGCGCGGCTTTTCCCTATCGGCGAGCAGGTACGCCCTTGTGACCTTGCTGCGCAGGCCCGGGATGACGAGCTTGCCGTCGTTGGGCCAGTCGAACACGTGCAGGTACAGCTTGCCGCTCTGGGCCGTGCAGCGGCCCCACGGCGTCTTGCGGAACGGGCTAGCCGTGGTGCCGTAGATACTCTCGCCGTTGACCTTCATCCACCGACCGACCGCGCGGAGCGTTCGGACCGAGCCTTCGGGAATCGTCCCTTCAGCAGTCGGACCGATGTTGAGCAGGTAGTTGCCGCCCTTGCCCGCGATGTCGGCGAGGTTGCGGATGATGGTCTCAGGTGACTTCCAGTTATCGTCGTATTGGTTGTAGCCCCAGTGGTTGTTCAGGGTCATGCACACTTCGAACATGGCCTTCGGGGCCTGGCCCGGGATGTGCTGCTCCGGCGTGCCGTAGTCGGCCGGCAGGCCCAGCCGATTATTCACCAGGCACATCGGCTGCAACGCGCGGATCATGTCGATGATCTCTTGCGCGTGAATCAGCTCGGCCATCGGTTGGCCGCCGAACGAGCCGCCGCCGTCGAACCACAATATCCCGATGGGCCCGTAGTTCGTCAGCAGCTCGCGGACCTGGCCCTTCATATACGCGACGTATTGTTCCAGGTCGGCATTGGGGTTCGGGTCGCCGTGGAAGCCACGCTGCGAGTATTGGGCCGGGAACTGCGGGTGATGCCAGTCCACGACGGAATGGTAGAAGCAGAACTTCAGGCCCGCCTCGCGGCAGGCGGCGGCCAGGTCCTTCATAGGATCCCGCCCGTACGGTGTCGCATCCACGATGTCGTAGTCGGTCAGCTTGCTGTCATACATGCAGAAGCCGTCGTGGTGTTTGCTCGTAATCACCAGGTACTTCATGCCGGCGTCTTTGGCGAGCCGGACCCACTCTTTGGCGTCGAACTTCACGGGATTGAACTGCGGCGCGAACTTCTCGTACTCGGCCGAAGGGATTTTGCCTGTGAGCATGATCCATTCGGCGTGGTTGCGGCCGCCCTTCCACTCGCCGGCGGGCACGGCGTAAACGCCCCAATGTACAAACAAGCCAAACTTGCCCTGACGGAACCATTCGGTCCGCTGCTCGCAGCTCGGCGCATCCTGTGCCCCGACGGGCGCCGCGGCCAGGGCCAAAAGGGCCCACGCCATCACGCTGCAAACCAGGCCCGCCGGTCGGAGCCGAAGTACCCGGTCATAGACGCCGTGCTGTTGTGTGCAAGCCATAGACACGATCCTCGAACAAACATATCCGCGCGGGATGCTTTCAACGCCGCCTCGGTGCTACATCATGTCCATGTCTTCCATGCCGTGGCCGCCCGGACCGCCCGGAGGCATCTCCTCCTTCTTCTTGGGCGTCTCGGTCACGAGGCAGTCGGTGGTCAGCAGCAGCCCCGCAATGCTGACGGCGTTCTGCAAGGCGATGCGCGTCACCTTCGCGGGATCGATCACGCCGGCCTCCACGAGGTCCTCGTACTTGTCGGTGTCGGCGTTATAGCCGTAGGCGCCCTTGCCTTGGGCGACTTTGTTGACCACCAGGTGTGCCGTCGCGCCGGCGTTATAGGCGATGTAGTAGCAGGGCATTCGCAGTGCCTTGGCGAGAATCTCGGCGCCTGTCTTCTCGTCGCCCTGGAGCTTGACGCTTTGCGCGGCGTCGATGCACCGGACCAGCGCCACGCCGCCGCCCGGAACGATGCCTTCCTCGATGGCGGCCCGAGTCGCGTGCAGGGCGTCCTCGATACGGGCCTTCTTCTCCTTCATCTCCGCCTCGCTGGCGGCGCCGACGTTGATCTGGGCCACGCCGCCGGTCAGCTTGGCCAACCGCTCCTGGAGCTTCTCGCGGTCGTAGTCGCTCGTGGTGGTCTCGATCTCGTCCTTGATCTGCTTGATTCGGCCGTTGATCGCACTCTGGCTGCCCGCGCCTTCGACCAAAGTGGTATTGTCGTTGTCAATCGTCACCTTGCGGGCCTGGCCGAGCTGGGAGAGGTTGACTTTGTCCAGCTCGATGCCGAGGTCTTTGAAGATGGGCTCGGCGCCGGTCAGCACGGCGATATCCTGGAGCATAGCCTTGCGCCGGTCGCCATAACCCGGGGCCTTGACCGCCGCCACCCGCAAAACGCCCTTGAGCTTATTGACAACGAGCATCGCCAGGGCTTCGCTCTCCAGGTCTTCCGCGATAATCAGCAGCGATTTCTTGGCCTGGGCGATCTTCTCCAGCAGGGGGACCAATTTGGCCACACTGCTTATCTTCTCCTCATAGACGAGGATCAGCGGCTTGTCCAGCTCACAGACCATCTTGTCGGGATCGGTCACGAAGTGCGGCGACAGATACCCGCGGTCGAACTGCATGCCCTCGACGAACTCGACGCTGGTCTCGAAACTCTTGCCTTCCTCTACCGTGATCACGCCGTCTTTTCCCACCCGCTGAAATGCCTCGGCCATGATCTTGCCGATCTCGCGGTCGTTGTTGGCCGAGACGGAGGCGATATTAATAATGTCACCGGTCTTCGTGATATCCACCGGTTTGGCCAGCGAGACGAGCTTGTCCACGACGGCCTTTGCCGCCGCCTCCATGCCGCGCTTCAGGGCCATCGCGTCGGCGCCGGCCGTGAGGTTCTTGTACGCCTCTCGGAACAGGGCCTCGGTCAGCACGGTCGCGGTGGTCGTGCCGTCGCCGGCCACTTTGGAAGTCTTGTTCGCCGCTTGCTTTACGAGCTTCGCGCCGAGGTTCTCGGCCTTGTCCGTCAGCTCGATCTCATCGGCGACGGTCACGCCGTCCTTCGTCACGGTCGGACCGCCCCAGCTCTTGTCGATGACGGCATTGCGGCCGCGCGGACCCAGGGTCGCCTTGACCGCCGTCGCCAGCTTTTCCACCCCGGCTAACAGCTTGGCTCGCGCCTCCGCCTCGAACGCCAAATCTTTCACTGCCATAATTGCGTGCCTCCTTAAAACTGCGTGCGTTATATACGGTTTTTGTCCATAGTTCTATCGCAAGTGGGGCTACTGTGCAAAAAATATACCAGAGGC
Organism: uncultured Pirellulales bacterium; assembly: GCA_964346195.1. Taxonomy (GTDB): domain Bacteria; phylum Planctomycetota; class Phycisphaerae; order Sedimentisphaerales; family Anaerobacaceae; genus PLanc-01. The sequence goes on along the minus strand of CAYFUB010000191.1, from coordinate 314 downwards.
CGCATCTTACCTGTCCGATTTGGCCAGGCAAGGCATAAATCCTTATTTTCTGGATATTTAGCAAGATTCCGAATTCCACCGCCGGCCTGTGCATTGCGTCCGCCGGCCGCCTCAAGGTGCCAATTCCGGCACCGGCGCCCCGCCCACACGCCAACTTGACAGCCGCCCGCTCCCCGCGCCGAACGCCCCGACCCCGGGATCCTCGCAGAGACCCATCCCTCGACTCTACCACTCTGCCACCTTATCACACACAGGTTTGTGTGTGGTAGGGTGGTATGGCGGACGCGCCCGTAGGGTGCGTACCACGCACCATC
>CAYFUB010000190.1:0-2639 GCA_964346195.1 uncultured Pirellulales bacterium | reverse complement strand
GCGTGGTTGGCGTGGTTCGCGGTTGAAAGTCTGTGCTGCAAAACCGCAGCAACTGAAGGTTCTTTCCAGATAGCCGAAAGAAACGAAAAAAGGCGCAAGAGGGGAGTTGGGGGTACATTCGTTGAAGCTGATTTTTTCGTGTTCTCTTGTTTTTTTCGGCCAGAACTGGTTTTGCCTGCGGCCGGAGGCCGCGCCGGGTGGTTCGCGGTTGAAGGGTAGACCGCAGGCAGGGAACCACCGATGAACACTGATGAATACGGACAAGAGAATCCGCATGGGCTAAAGCCCATCCTACATGTCTCCGCGCGAGTGGACTCTTTTCGGATTCTTTCGGCTATCGGCACAGGAATCGGGATTCTTGTCCCCTGCTTCAGGCCAAGGAGCACCACTCGGGGATGACATTCCTCCGCAGGAATCACACGCAAGAGAAGATTGCCGCGTCGCTGCGCTCCTCGCAACGACATGATAGAGGAGTTCTTTTCTCCGTACTCTCGGTGTTCTCCGTGGTTGAGGAGCAGTTGTCAGATGACGCCGAGGCGGGCCAGCAGGAGGCTCTCGCCGTAGACGGCACAGACGCAGAGGATGACCCAATAGCCCAATCGTATTTCGCCCCACCAATCGTCAAACGGCTCGCCGCGGAGCCAGGAGATGAAGTCGGGAGTCAGCCAGAATTTGACGCACTCCCAGAAAGTCGCCAGGTCCTTGAAGATCACCCACCCGATGAACCAGTACACGGGCAGGTTCACCAGCGCCAGGATGATCCAACCTTCTTTAGACATAAGCCCATTTCTTCCCGATGCGGCGCTCGTTGTCAAGCGGTTTCCCGCCGCCGGCACATACCGGCGGAGACCGTCCCGTTGATGATTGCTGAAGGATGATTGATGATTGGAAAGACAGAATCCGGCCAGGGGCCGGCAAGTATGAAGTGTGAAGTGTCAAGTTGGAGTCCGTCCGGCGTGGTTTTTCTCTGGGTCCCGGCGCCTCCGCGCGAGTTGATCTTTCTTTGTTCGTGTGGTTCGCGTGGTTCGTGGTTAAGAAGGCCTGGATTCGTGCCCCGTTCGACCGCGCTCAGGGCGGAGGTTCGCGGGAATGACAAAGCGGTGTGCACAGCCCACCCTGCCCACTTGTCGCCTGTCACTTGTCGCTCTGGGGCTTGTTCTGCCGGGCCAGGTAGGCGGCGTGGACGGCCCGGCGGCGCTCGGGGGGCCATTCTTCGGGGAAGTTCAGGCGGGCGAACGGGCCGTGACGCTCGACGGCCGCAAGGTCGTAAGCGCGGGCGGCTTCGACCTCGTCGTCGAAAGTGCCGAGGTGGTCGCGCACACCCTTGTGGCAGATCTTGGCGTACCATTTGTCCCGGTGCCTGTCCTTCCAGACGCCCTTGTAGATGGATGAGCCGTGGGCGGCCTTGGAGAGGTTGTGGACGTTCTCCTGGCGGGTGCAGTTGCGCATGTTGAAGCGGAGGTTGTTCAGGCCGTTGCCGTCGATATGGTCGACGACCATGCCCGGCGGGGTCTGCATGATCTCGCGGTGCATCCAGATGACCTTGTTGCCCTCGAAGCGGGCGGCGTAGGGATTGCCGCCGCCGCGACAGGACCAGCGATACTTGCTGAGCCACTCGTAGTCGGCGGCGTCCACGAGGGCAAACTTGCCGCGGGTCAGCGGGATGCGGCGGATGGCGTCGGGGGCCGGGGCTTGCGCCGGGTCGGCGGCGGGGGCCTTCGGCCGGGGTCGGAAGTTGCGGCACGGGCCTGCCGGCGGGATCGGCCGCAACTCGCCCGGCGCGTCCGGGTGGTTGATGCACAGCGGCAGGCTCGCGCTGGGCCAGCCCGACGAGAGATTCTGCAGCCAACGGCCCGGGTCCCAGTGGGCGTAAAGACATTCGTAGCACGTCCGCTTTTCCATGCGTTTGTCCTTTGGTTGATTGTTGGTTGCCTATTGTGAGTCGTCGTTCGCCGGCCGTCAAGTGTCGGAAAAGGATTGACGCGGGCGGGGGCGGGGGGTTTGATGATTCGCCATGATGGATCAGAGTCGGCAGCAGATTGATGAGCGGTATATGCGGATGGCGGTCGATGCGGCGGGTGTGGCCGAGGAGAACGGGGACGTGCCCATCGGGGCCGTCATCGTGTACGAGGGCCGCGTCATCGCCAAGGCGTACAACCAGCGCGAGCAGCTCAAGGACCCGACCGCCCACGCGGAGATCATCGCGCTGACGCAGGCGGCCGCGGCGCTGGGGATGTGGCGGCTGCACGGGTGCACGATCTACGTGACGCTGGAGCCGTGCCCGATGTGTGCCGGGGCGCTGGTGCAGGCGCGGGTGGACCGGTTGGTTTACGGGTGCACCGACCCGAAGGCGGGGGCGTGCGGGAGCCTCTACGACATCTGCCGGGACGACCGGCTCAATCACCGGCTCGCAGTGACGGCGGGCGTGCTGGCCGAGGACTGCGCCGCGCTGCTCCAGGACTTCTTCCGGCAACGCCGGGGCGGCAACGGTGACTCCATTGAGGACGGGACGTTTTGAATGCGGGCCCGGCGGGTGTGTGCCGACTTGCGTCGTTGGGGAGTGCGTGAGCGGGATTAGAGATAGTGGCGTTCGAAGTAGCCCATGGCGACGGCGGTGGCCGCCGAGAGAGCCGTGCCGC
>CAYFUB010000189.1:0-15772 GCA_964346195.1 uncultured Pirellulales bacterium | reverse complement strand
CCGTGGTACACAGCCGTTGAGGCTTTCGATCCAACCTTCGGAGAGGTCTGGACCGGCTATATTGCGTGGTCCGGATTGACTCAGCTTGAAGAAGTGGTCTCGCTTGACGGCAGCCTGTGTCCGTCCGTGATACGCAAACTCATCGAGGAGGACTGGAAGCACAACGTACAAGAGGACGGATTGATTGAATTCTTCTACGACCTTGACTACCTTTTGGGACGGGTAGCCGGCATAGCCCGGGTGAACATTCTTGCGGCAGTTCTCGATCCGTCGAAGGAATGCCGGCATGCGTTCGCCGATCCCAGATTTGACTTCAAGGGATACGACCTGATTGGCGGGGGCATGAGCGCACTGACCAACTGTGGCGGCTTTCCCCTGGCGTTCCGGAATGAGGGGCTTTCCAATGCCGGGCTGATCTCCACGCTCACTCGTGCCAACGATATTCGGGCATCGCTTCTCACCAATTATCCCGATGAGGCGCACGCGGACTGCGAGGTATGGGCGTTGTGGAAAATGCGAACGGACATTCGGGAATAGGCGTCACAGCCGGCTCGCGTCCCGTCGGTTCTCTGGACGTGCAGGGCACACTGTCACGGATGGCGTTTTGATTGCACGGTTCTTCCGAGGTATTCCCGATGGCGTACGATCCACAGCGGCATCAGCAACGGTCGATTCGGTTGGGAAGCTGTGACTATGCCGAAGCGGGCGTTGACTCATATCCGCCGGTCTATCGTCGAGAACCGCGCGCACCAAGCATGGGACCGCGAAAACCGGGAAGCGACCACGCCGGAGGAGCCTAACGCGTGGCGGGTCTGATGCAAGGTGGGCCAGGGCGGGTTTGAAACCCGCCCCTACATGGCCTTGACGGAGAGTGGGACGGGTCTTAGAATGCGAACCCTGATTCGATCTGAACCACATTGCCGTGCGTCTGGCGCGGTGAGCCTTTCGATAGCAAGGACTACGGAATCGTGATTGGCATCAACGAGAATTTTCTGAAGCTGCGGGCCGGGTACCTGTTTCCGGAGATCGGCCGGCGGGTGCGTGCCTTCAAACAGGCGCATCCGGAGGCGAAGGTCATCAGCATGGGGATCGGGGACGTCACGCAGCCGCTGGCGCCGGCGGTGATCGAGGCCATGCACCGGGCGGTCGAGGAGATGGGCCGGCAGGAGACGTTCCGCGGCTATGACGACAGCGGCGTCGGGTACGAGTTCCTGCGGCAGGCGATTGTCGACAACGATTTCGGCGCGCGCGGCGTCCGCGTCGAGCTCGATGAGGTCTTTGTCAGCGACGGGACCAAGTCCGACACGGGCAACATGCAGGAGATTTTCGGCATCGAGAACGTGGTGGCCGTGGCCGACCCGGTCTATCCCGTTTATGTCGATACGAACGTCATGGCGGGACGCACCGGGCCGGGCAATGACGCGGGCCAGTACGCGGGGATCGTCTATATGCCGGCCACGGCGGAGAATGATTTCGTCCCCGAGCCGCCGGATCGGCCCGTCGATATGATTTATCTGTGCTTTCCGAACAACCCGACGGGGGCCGTGGCAACGAAGGACGACCTGGCCACCTGGGTCGATTACGCCCGTGCGAATCGGGCCGTCATCTTCTTCGACGCGGCCTACGAAGCCTTCATCACCGACCCGGCGGTCCCCCATTCGATTTACGAGGTCGAAGGGGCCAAAGACGTCGCCATCGAGTTCCGGAGCTGTTCCAAAACGGCGGGCTTCACGGGCGTTCGCTGCGCCTACAGCATCGTGCCGAAGCAACTCAAAGCCTATGCAAAAGACGGCGGGGCGGTCGAAGTGAATCCTGTCTGGCGACGCCGGCACACGACGAAATTCAACGGCGTTTCCTATATCACGCAGGCGGGCGCGGCGGCGATCTACACGTCGGCAGGCAGCAAGCAGGTCCGGCAGATGATCGGCGTGTACATGAAGAACGCGAGCCTGATTCGCCATACGCTGATCAAGCTGGGCTATATCGTCTACGGCGGCGTCAACGCCCCGTACATCTGGGTCAAGACGCCGGACGGCGTCGGCTCGTGGGAGTTCTTCGACCGGCTGCTGAGCCAGGCCCACGTCATCTGCACGCCGGGGGCCGGCTTCGGGCCCGCGGGTGAGGGCTACGTGCGTCTGACAGCGTTCGGCCTCCCGGAGAACGTCGGGGAGGCATTGGACCGGCTCGCACGCCTGTGAGGAATTTCGATTTTCCATATTCTGGGGTGGCATCGTCAAGACGGAGGGCCTTGGCGATGCTTGCCGCTGCCACCCGGCCAGGAAGCTGTGTGTGCAAGGCAGATTGTGCATTGGCTCGTTTGTCACGCTCAACGAAGCGAAGGGATGCACGTTCCTGTAGTTATGAGGTTTTCATGACGGAACGGGTGACGGCCTATATCGGATTGGGGAGCAATTTGGGGGATCGGGAACGCTCGATCCGCGAGGCCCTGGCGCTGCTCAGCAGTAACGGAAGCGTCGAGGTGACGCGCGTCAGCGACCTCAGGGAGACGGCGCCGCTGGGCGAGATGGGCCAGCCGAATTACCTCAACGGCGTGGCGGAGATGCGGACGGCGCTGGAACCGCAGGAACTGCTCCACAGACTCAAGGCGACGGAAGCCGCGCTGGGGCGCCGGCCGCACGGCAAGTGGGAACCGCGCCCTATCGACCTCGACCTGCTGCTGTTCGGAGAGCGCGTGATCGAACAGGGCGGCTTGACCGTGCCGCACCCGGAGATGCACCTGCGCTCGTTCGTCCTTGACGGGCTGTGCCAATTGAGCCCGGACCTTGTCCACCCGTTGCTCGGGGAACCCGTGAGCGAGCTGGCGCAGCGGCTCGGCGGCGGGGATTTCGTTCTCGACCCGCAGGCCCCGCAGCTCATCAGCGTTGCCGGCATCATCGGGTCCGGGAAAACGACCTTGGCGAAGAAGCTGGCCGAGGTCCTGTCGGGCGAGGTCCTGTTCGAGCCGTACAACACGAATCCCTTCCTGCCGCAGGTCTATGCCGGCCGGCAGGAGCTTGCCCTGGATTCTCAGCTCTATTTCCTGGTGCATCGGGCCGGGCAGCTCGACCGCCGGACCCTGCCGCGCGAGCGGGTGTTCGTCACGGATTATGTTTTTGACAAGGAGCTGATCTACGCGCCGCGTCTGCTCGATTCGGAACAGTTACAGCTCTACGAGAGCATTTACCAGCCGTTTGCCGAGAGAGTCGCAGCGCCGGTCCTGGTGGTCTATCTGCGGGATGCCCCGCAGGGCTGCCTGCAACGGATTCATCAACGCAACCGCCCGTATGAGCAGCGGATAACGATCGAGTTTCTCGAAGAGTTGGACCAGGCTTACCGCCGGCTCTTCGCAGGCTGGAAGAAATGCCCGGTGATTCGCATTCCGACCGGCCGGCTCACCGGCTATACCGACGCGGTGGTTGAGCATCTGGTCCGGCAGGTCCGGGCGTACCTGCCGGTCGGGACGAGCCCAGTAAAATGGAGCCAGGACCGATAGCGCGAATTGATGATGCAGGCATTCAGTTTTGACTTTCCGGGTGGCAGCGTCAAGCGCAGCTTGGCGATGGCCTTTGCAGGTGCGTTAGAGCCATCGCCAAGGCCTGCGGCCTTGACGCTGCCACCCGCCCGAAGCTAAACACATACAGGTCCCTGCCATGACTACGCAGCGAGCCAGGCGTGCAGGACAGATGCAGGTAGCAAAGACGATCATTGAGATCAGGGCATTGGTCGGCCGGGCCCGTGCCGAGGACAGGACGGTGGGTCTCGTACCAACCATGGGGGCGCTCCATATCGGCCACATTTCGCTGATCGAGGCGGCGACCGAGTGTTGTGACTATGTGGCCGTCAGCATCTTCGTGAACCCGACGCAGTTCGGCCCCGGCGAGGATTTTGCGAAATATCCGCGGCCGCTGGCGAGCGACCTGGAGATCTGCGAGAAACACGGCGTGCATGCAGTCTTCGCGCCGACGCCCGAGGAGATGTACCCGCGCGAGAACCTGACCTGGGTGACGGTGGAGAAGCTGACGGAGCCGCTGTGCGGGCGGTTTCGGCCGGGGCATTTCCGGGGAGTGACCACCGTCTGCACGAAGCTGTTCAACATTGTCGGGCCGGACGTCGCGTTCTTCGGCCAGAAGGACGCCCAGCAAACGGCGGTCATCAAACGCATGGTGGCCGACCTCAATCTGCCCCTGGAGATCGTGGTCTGCCCGACAGTGCGCGAACCGGACGGACTGGCCGTCAGTAGTAGAAATCAGTACCTCAGTCCGCCGGAGAGGAAAGATGCAGCGGTCATTTACCGGTCCGTGCAGAAGGGGGCCGAGTTGATACGGGCCGGGGAGACGGACGCGGCGCGAATCGTGGCGGAGATGTGTGCCATCCTCCGGCAGGTACCGGCCCTGCGGGTCGAATATGTCAGTATCGTGGATGCCGAGAGCCTCCGGGAACTCGACCAGGTCACAGGCAAGGTCCTGGCGGCCGTGGCGGGTCGGCTCGGTTCGACCCGGCTCATTGACAATATCGTGGTGGACACGCCGCCCAAGTAGAATATAATAGGCCGGAACATGCTGGTAAAAGTGCTAAAAAGCAAGTTGCACCGGGCGCGAGTCACGGAAACGAAGTTGCATTATCCGGGCAGCATCGAGGTGGATGAGAACCTCATGTGGGCGGCAGGGATGCTGCCCTATGAGGCCGTCACGGTGGCGGACCTGAACAACGGGAACCGCCTGGAGACGTACGTGGTACCGGGCGAGCCCGGATCGGGCCGGATCGCCATCCTCGGCGCGGCCGCCCAGTTGGTCAAGCCGAAGGACACGGTCATCATCTTCAGCTTTGCCTATTGCACGCCCGAAGAGGCCACACAAATCATGCCCAAAGTCGTCGTCCTGGACGAGGACAACGGGATCGTGAAGCAGCAATGAGCCGCCGCCCGGGAGTTTGAAGTGAGAGGTCTGAAGCAGGAAGCCAGACGCAGAACGCAGCTTGACATTTCGCGCGTGAAATCTCCCTGATGCCTGGTCGTGTCCGGATGGAGCCCAGAATCACCTGATGTACCCCGAGTTGTTTGAAATTCCCCTCGTTGGCCTGACCGTCAAGAGCTACGGCTTGATGATGGTCCTCGGCTTCCTGGCGGCCGTGAGCATCATCCGCTATCTGAGCCGCCACTTCACGCCGGACCCTATGCACATCACGAACGCCGCGCTCTACGCGCTCATTGCCGGCGTGGTGGGGGCCCGGGCCTTCTTCGTCATCCATTACTTCGATCAGTTTCGCGATGACCCGTGGAACGTGTTCGCCATCTGGAACGGCGGCCTGGAGCTCCTCGGTGGGGTCGTGCTGGCGGTTGCGGTGATCCTGCTCTACATCTGGTATCACAAGCTGCCGACGCGGCATTACCTCGACGTGCTGGCGATCGGGCTGCTTGTGGCACTGGCCTTTGGGCGGCTCGGATGCTTCCTGAACGGCTGCTGCTACGGCAGGCCCACGGAGCTGCCCTGGGGCGTCCGCTTCCCCTACGGCTCGTTCGCCTATCGCAGCCAGGTCCGGGCGAATCCGGACCGCGGCCGGCCCACGCCGCACCTGAACCTGCCGGAGGAATACTTCGGCTATACGGACGAGCAGGGCAGCCACATCCCCGACCTCAAACCCTGGACGCACCTGACTGCTGTGCAGAAGGAGCTTGTCAGCGCCGGTCCGTACCGCAGCCTGCCCGTGCATCCGACGCAGTTGTATTCTTCGCTGGCTGCGGCCCTGCTCGGTCTCGGTCTCCACGGCGTCTTGCGACGGTCGCAACGGGCCGAGAACGCCGGCATGTACCCGTTCCTCGCGAAGCCCGGCTCGACCTTCAGTTTGATGTTCATCTTCTACGGTCTGATGCGGTTCGCGGTGGAGATGCGCCGCGACGACAACCCGTTCGAGGTCGGCAGCCTGACCATCTCTCAACTTCTCAGCATCGGCCTGATTACCCTCGGCATCATTCTGGCGGTTTTCTTCACGTTCAGCCGACCGGAGAAACTCTCGGCTTTCGCCTCGAAGAGGTAGCGTGTCGTTACCCCGCCCGGGCAGTGGGGTCGTACCGCCGCGACCGGCGCGTGGCAGGGCTCGGGCTCGACATCCGCTTCGGCTCTGATGGCGTCGCCGGGCACATCGCATTTCTTGACCCATGAGGCTGTACATTTCGCCGGACTCCGTCCATAATGCGACAAGTATGTCACAGGGTCGGATGGTAGTATGCGGATTCGGGTATCGCGCCGCTGTGCCCGGCCGTACCTGAGTGGAGATAACAGTCGCCGATGCATCCCGAACTCTTCGAGATTCCGGTCGTCCACCTGACCGTCAGGAGCTTCGGCCTGATGATGGTCATCGGGTTCCTGGCGGCCGTGGCCGTCATTCGTCACCTGAGCCGGCCTTTCACGCGCGATCCTCTGCACATCACGAACGGAGCCCTGTACGCGCTGGTGGCCGGCATGGTCGGCGCACGTGCCTTCTTCGTCATTCACTATTTCGAGCAGTACCGTGATGAGCCGCTGAGTGTGTTTGCCATCTGGAACGGGGGCCTGGAGCTTTACGGCGGCGCCTTGCCGGCCATTGCGGTCGTCCTGCTCTACGCCCGCCGTCGCAGGCTGCCGATACGGCATTATCTGGACGTCATCGCGATCGGGCTGATGTTTACGCTGATGTTCGGCCGGCTCGGGTGTTTTCTCAATGGCTGCTGCTACGGCAAGCCCACCGGGTTGCCCTGGGGCGTGCGCTTCCCGTACGGCTCGTTCGGCTATTACAGCCAGGTCCAATCCGACCTGGATCGCGACCGGGCCCACCCGCACCTGGAACTGCCCGACGAGTACTTCGGCTATACGAACGAAGAAGGCTGGTACAACACGGGCCTCAAACCCTGGAAGTATCTCACTGCCCGCCAGAAGGAGCTTGTCACCACGGGCCCTTACCGTTGCCTGCGGGTGCATCCTACCGAATTATACTCCTCGGCGGCCGGGGCCCTCTTCGGCCTCGTTCTCTACGGCCTCTGGCGCAGATCGCGCCGGGCCGAGAGGTCGGGGCGGTACCCCTTCCTGACCCGGCCCGGCTCGACGTTCAGCCTGGCGCTCATTCTTTACGGCGTCATGCGATTCCTCATGGAGATGCTGCGCGACGACAACCCGTTCGAGATCGACAGTCTGACCATCTCTCAGCTTATCTGCCTCGGGCTCATCGGTGCCGGTCTCGGCCTGGCGGCCTTCTTCACCCGCAGCGCTCCCGAGAAGCTGCCGTCCTCCGGTCCCCAGCAAGGTGTGTGACCAAGTTTCATGGGAACGACAGAGACACAGGAGGCGGCGTCTTGCACAGACCGCGTCATGGGGATCCCAAACGCGATACATCACGTTTGGGTAGGGGCGAATCATCATTCGCCCCCAGCGAACGATCCGGGTATCGCAGGAGAGGTTTCGTCCGATACGCGGCGGACTTCTCGTTCTTTGGCCGGCTGCTTCGCTTTGCTCAGCATGACGAGGGCGGGGCCTCCCCACAAAATGCAGTCGCACACGCAGCAAGCCACGTCGAAATCCCATGTGGATAACGTCCGCCTCGTGTGATAGAATAGTTGGATGGTTGGATGTCTCTGCGGGGTCGTTGTGCCGATGACTACTGCAGAGAGGTCGGCTCGCAAGACAGACCTTGACGAAGGTGTACATCTGAAAGATTGATGCCTTTGAGGTTCATCCATGCGTGAGAGAATCACGTACGCGCTGGCACCGATTGTGGTCCTTGTGCTGACTGCCGTCATCCTGATCTGGATACGTCAGCGGCCGCCAGGGATCAAGGACATACTGACGTCCTATACGGAGCATTCCGATCGCAGCGGCATCACAATCGTGTACCCGCAGAACGGGACGCTCTTTCCGCCTGAGATTGTGGCGCCGACGTTCCGTTGGGAGGACGAGAATCGGGATGCCGATATCTGGCTTGTCCGGCTTGAGTTTGGCGAAGCGCAGACCCCGGTGAATCATCTGACCCGCCAACAGCGGTGGACGCCAGGCCCACAAGAGTGGGAGAGCATCAAGAGGCACTCTCTCGAAAGGGACGCCCGGGTCCTGGTGCTGGGTGTCAAATCGGGTAGGAGGGCGGAGGTCGTGTCGGCAGCCACCACCACTATCCGGACGTCGAAAGATGCGGTGGGCGCGCCGCTGTTCTATCGGGAAGTGAATTTGCCCTTCATCGATGCGGTCACGGACCCGACGCGCATCCGCTGGCGGTTCGGGTCGATCTCGTCGCCCCGGCAGCCGCCGGTCGTCCTGCAGAACCTGCCCGTCTGCGGGAATTGCCACTCGTTCACGCAGGACGGTCGAACCCTGGCCATGGACGTCGATTACGCCAACAGCAAGGGCTCATACGTCATCACGCCCGTCAAGCGGGAGATGGTGCTGGCCACGAGCGACATCATCACGTGGAATGATTACCGGAAGGAGGACGGGGAGCAGACCTTCGGCCTGCTCTCGCAGATGTCACCGGACGGCCGGTATGTGCTCAGCACGGTCAAGGACAAATCGGTCTTCGTGCCGATGCCCGACCTGGCGTTCTCGCAACTGTTCTTTCCGATCAAGGGAATCCTGTGCGTCTATGACCGGCAGACACAGGTCTTCAGCACGCTGCCGGGCGCGGACGACCCGGGGTACGTCCAAAGCAACCCGAGCTGGAGCCCGGACGGGGAATACGTCGTCTTCGCCCGCGCCAAGGCCTACGACCTCCGGCACACCCGGGGCCAGGGCAAGGTGCTGCTGACTCGTGAGGAGTGCAAGGAGTTCGTCGAGGACGGCAAGCCGTTCCTCTTTGACCTGTATCGCGTCCCGTTCAACGATGGCAGGGGGGGCGTGCCCGAGCCCATCCCGGGCGCTTCGCACAACGGCATGAGCAATTACTTCGCCCGCTACTCGCCGGACGGGCGGTGGATCGTCTTCTGCAAGGCCAAGAGCTATATGCTGCTCCAGCGGGACAGTGAATTATACATCATCCCGGCCCAGGGCGGCACGGCACGGCGGCTTCGCGGCAATACCGGCCGGATGAATTCCTGGCATAGCTGGTCGCCGAGCGGCAAATGGCTCGTCTTCTCCTCCAAGGCGTGGTCGGACTATACGCAGCTTTGCCTGACCCACATCGATGACACCGGCGCGAGCAGTCCCCCTGTCCTGCTGGCGCACCTGACGGACCCGAACCGGGCCGCGAATATCCCGGAATTCGTCAACGTCAAACCCAATGCCATCGCGAAAATCCGCGAACAGTTCCTCAATGATTACTCCTTCGTTCGCGCGGGCAACGAGTTCTATCGTCACGGGCAGGCGGATAACGCCATCGCGGAATACGAGCAGGCGCTTCAGCTCAATCCGGACAACGTCGAGGCACACCAGAAGCTTGGGTTCCTGCTCTATCACGTCAAAGGCGCGTCGGAGGAAGGAATGGCCCACCTGTTGAAGACCCTCGAGTTGGACCCTCCCAATCCGCGGGCGCATTATGACCTGGGCATGGCGCTGCTGCATCAGCAGAAGATCGACGAGGCGGCCGGACACCTCCGGGAGGCGCTGCGCCAGATGCCGAGCGGGCTGGATGACCAGTACACCCCGGCAAGGGTGCATCTTCATCTCGGCGAGGCGCTGCTCCTGGTAGGCCGATCCGAGGAAGCCAGGGTACATCTGTCGCGCGCCGTCGAGCTCCAGTCTGACATGCCGGAAGCACACTATCGTCTGGCACTGGCTCTGGCCGACCTCGACCAGACGGACCAGGCGCTGCGTCACTATACCAGGGCCGTGAAACTCGACCCGAGGGTGGACGTCTCGCCGGTATTGCACCACCTCCTGGCAAAAGACTATGTGCAAAAGCGTCGGTTCAAAGAAGCTCTGCGCCACGCGGAACGGGCTCTGGCTTTAGCCCAGGCCCAGGGTGATGAGCAACTCGCGGCCTCGCTCCGGGATGAGGTCGCTTACTGTCGCCGGTTGGCTGAGGCGGCCAGCAGGTAGTGCTGATTGCGATTGATTCTTCCAAGAAGGTGTGTGAGAAGCTGAAGTAACTGCGCCTCCGCGATCTGACGGGTGGCAGCGTCAAGGCCGAAGGCCTTGGCGATGGTCTTACGCACGATAACGCCGCCATCGGCAAGCTGCGCTTGACGATGCCACCCGGATACCCAGACCGAACGCACGACACGGATAACGCCTTATACGCCTGGCGAAAGCGAAAAAAACGTGACGATTTCCCATTGAACATTTCGCCAGATTGCCGATATTATGACGGAGACGTATTGATTGCGAACCTGGGTTTTGTTAAAATAACGGTCTATGGGGTTATACGACAGAGATTACATCCAGCCCGACTCCCGGGAGCAGCGTTACGGCCTGCCGCAGATGCGTTTCAACCTGCCGCGCCTGACGCCGGTCGTCAAGTGGCTATTGATCATCAACGTTGCCGTTTTCGTCCTGAGTCTCGTTCCCGCGCTGGGCAATCTTATTGAGCGCTGGTTTGCCCTGAACCCGGGGTCGTGGCCAACGACCTTGCAGCCGTGGCGGCTCATCACCTACCAGTTCCTCCACAGCCGGTACTATGTCTGGCACATCTTCTTCAACATGTTCGGGCTGTTCATGCTTGGGCCGTCGCTGGAGCGATTCTGGGGCGGCCGCCGGTTCTTGTCATTCTATTTGATCTGCGGCGCCTCCGGCGGGCTCCTTTACCTGTTCCTGGTGCGCGTCGGCTTCCTCGCGGCACTGCCCATGGTCGGCGCCTCCGGGGCCGTCCTCGGCGTGATCGCCGCCTGCGCGATCCTGTTTCCGCACTTCATGGTCATCGTTTTCATCTTTCCGGTGCCGATTCGCGTGTTTGCCGTAGTGTTCGCCGTCGCGTCCTTCCTGTCGCTGGTCACACGCGGCCAGAATGCCGGTGGCGAGGCGGCCCATTTCGCGGGCATGGCCGTCGGAGCGGCCTACGTGCTGCTACACCCAAAATGGGACCGGGTCAAACTGAAGGTGCGGGCCGGTTCCTGGGAGAAGAGAGTCGAGGAGAGCAGAAGGCTGCAAATCGAGGTGGATCGTATCCTGGCGAAGGTCCACCGCGAGGGCCTGCACAGCCTGACCGTCCGCGAGAAAAGGACTCTCAAGAGGGCCACGCAGGAAGAGATCAAGCGTCACCAGTTGTAGGCGTTGCGGCCGGGGGACGAATAGGACCTATGCTCAGGGCCTTGAATCCTGGCTAGATGGTGATTTCGGGGGGTTGTATGCGCCGTAAGTGTCGCGGAGGAATTCGAGCCACCATTTGATCCCGGGTTCGCGTTCGTTGCCGTCGCCTCCGGGCGTGTGGTTCGGGCCGTAGGGCGGGACGCACTGAAGCCAGGTTGAGGCCAGCATGTACCCTTCGCCCTTCGACAGATGGGCCTGGGTCTGCCGGATCTGGTCGGCCTTCATGGCCTCGCTGTAGATTCCGATATTGATGTAGTTGTAGTAGCCTTCCCTCTTGCTGTAACTGCCCCAGTAGCCGCCGGGGGCATTCGCCGGCGTTGCCTCGCTCTCGATGTACGGCTTGCCTGCCACCCGCCGGGCGAAATGAATCCCCAAGTCGGCCTCGGCGGGGGGCTCACTCCTGTCGTTCGTGGCAATCACGCAGCACGGGTCCACCGTCTTGCCGGCCAGGACCATCTGCCGGGTGTTGAAACCCTTGGCCCGATGCGCCATGCCCTCGTTGTCCACATCGACGAACACGTTCCGATAATCATTACCTTTCAGCCACGCCACGGTACTGGCGACGGCCTGATTCGCCTCGGTCTGCGTCCAATCGTCCCATTTGCCTTTTGAGTTGCCCCAGTACAGGCATCCGACCAGCACGATCATCCCACGCCGGTCCGCCGCTTCGATGATGCGTCCCATGCGTGCCGCATAAATGGGATTGAGACGGCCGTCTTCGTTATATCCTTTCACATCCCCAAACCGCGAGCCCGTGAAATACACACTGACCGTATTGACCCCGTACCCGGCGAACGTGTCGAGATGGTCAATCAGTTCCTGCGTTTCGCCGTCGGAGAACAGGGCATTGGAACACCGCAGGCCCTTCACAAGGATTTCCCGGCCGTTCAGGCACGTCCGGCCGTCTCGAACCGTAAACACGTAATCGCCGCCGCCGGCGTGGGCCGTCAGGACCAGCAGCAGGACCGATACGACCGCGGCCGAACGGATGCGTACCTCCGTTCTTTCCACCTTGAACTCCTTGGTCCCTCATCAGGGCCAATCCGTCTTTTCGCGTCAGGTCACGGCCGCCTCAAAACGGCCGCGCGACCGGCTTCGTTTTGCCGGCCAGCCAAAGGATTTCTCCTTCGGACAGCGCGCGGTCGTAAACACGCACGTCGTCAATCAGACCGATGAACAGCTTGTACAGACTGCCGCTGGTATGGTTGGTGCTCGCACCGATATACGCATTGTGTTGAGCGGTGCCGGCGAGATTATAATCGGCCTCCACGGGCTCGGTTGCCTCCAGCCGCCCATCGATGTAAATCCTGATGGAAGCGCCTTCTCTCTGGCCGGCCACGAAATGCCACTGGTCATCATTCGTCTTGGTCGTGGAGTGAGCCTGTTCCTTCGTGACATCGTCGTCGCAGACCAGGGTGACAACGCCTTCGGTCGTTTCGCTCATGATAAGGGCATAACGATGTCCGCCCGCGGTGTCTCCGCCCTTGGCGAAAATAGTCCCCTTGTTGTCGTCGCCGGTGCCTGTCATGCCGGTCTTGAACCAGGCCGTTACCGTCCAGTCGCCGGTGCTGAAGTCGAGCAGGGCAGGATTGCCGAGGTCGACATAGCCGGCATCGTTGACCTGGACCGCCGTCCCTTCGCCGAGCTTGCCCGGGCCGGCCAATTGCCCATCGACAATGGTTCCGTGCAGGCCGCTGCCGGAACGATCGTCGGCATCGCCCTCGAAGTCGTAATACGCCAGCAGATTCGCGCTGTCCGGCTCCACGGGCGTGATGTACTCGGGGGCCCGAGGATACAGTCGGATGTCGTCGATGTACACGATACCCGTTGCCCCGGCGCCTTCGAGCCCGATCGTCAGCTTTGTAACACTCCTCAAGTTGCCGCCGACGGTCGAGAGATCGACGGGCCATATCTGCCATCTGGTTGCGGCAATGTCGCCGGCGTCGCCGCTGTACGGCACCTTCGTGTTGTTGATCTTGAGATACAATTGTCCGGTGTTGGCCGGGGCGCCGTAGAAATAGAGCGACAGGCTCTTGATGCCGGCCGCCGTCCAGTCCTGCGGCTCGTCGAACGTGCGCTCACCCTCCGCATACGAGGTCGTCGTGTTGTCGTACAACAGAGGCATGGACTGTCGGCCGCCGTGGACCGTGTTCCGTTCGGCGAACGGCGGATCGGCATAGCCGACCTGCGAGCCGTTCTTGGCATCGTCCCAGCCATCCAGCCACGTCTCGTAGATGCGCGTGCCTTTGTTCTCCTCGTCGTTGTAGCTCTCGAAATCATCGACGACCCGATACTCCACGGTTGTGAAGCTCCAGACGGGGCCTTCGTAGACGCCTGGAACCACGGCCTCGTTGACTTCATCGACGCGCCACCGGTAGGTCGCGCCGTAGTCCAGGGCCGTGGGGCTGAAACTGTGGTCGGTCACGGTTGTGGCCGGGGCTGTGCCGTCGGTCACGGCGTCCGGATCCTGACTGAAGTACGCCGTGTGCGAGGCCGCCTCGCGCCCGGGACGCCAGCTCAGCGTGGCATCAAGATCGACGTCCGTAGCGCCATCGGCCGGCATGGGCTCGCGCGCCCGGACGGGAATGTAGAAGAACCGTACCTCGCTCAAACCGCACTGTGCGATGCCGCCCCAGGTGCTGTTGACGGTCAGCCTGACGTACTTCGCCAACACGCCACCGAAGTCGATGGGCGTATCGGGGATATAACCGTCTGCGCCGTCGGCCTGCTCGAAGGGCGGCACGCTGGCCAGTTCGGTCCAGGCACTGCTGTCGAGTGAATACTCGACCGTAACGTCCTTCGCCCCGAAGCCGACAATCTTCTCAACCAACTGATTGGAGTTCCAGACCCACAGCTCGTCGAGCTTGTAGACGCTGTCGAACTCGAACAGGATCCAGTCGGGCTGCACGCCGGCGCTCAGCCACATGTGCTCGCCGTTGGTCGAGTGCTCGTCGCGGTCGTTGAGGCCGGAGCCGTTGACGGTGTTCTCGGGCCCCATGCCGGCCGCGGCGCTGGAGGCGGTCGCAGCCACGTTCGTCAGCGGATAGGAAAACGGCTCGACGGTGAACGACCACACGTCCCCCTTGAAGATCGTCGCATCCGGCGTCGCATTGACCTCGTCGACCCGCCAGTAATACGTTTGGCCATACGGAAGAAGATCGGTCGGGTCGAACGTGTTCGCGTCCTGGCCCACGCCGGCCAGCACGCCGCGCGGATCCACCGGACTCGCCGTGTTGACGTCATCAATACTGGTCCCAAAGTACACATCATGTTTCTGGCTGGGGAGTGCAGGCTTCCAGCTCAGGACGCCGTCGCGCGGGACATCCACAGCCCCGTTGGCCGGTCCCGGCTCCGAAGCGGTAGACTTTATCCCGAGCAGGTACTTGACGGCGTTGAGGAACATCTTCTTGCCATCGTCGGTATAGTTGTAGGTTCCGTCGGAAACACCGGACGTGCCGCCGCCTGAGAAGAGCATTCGCTTGCCACCGGCTTTCTCGACGGCGCCGGCGTAGAACTCCACTCCCGGCTCCCACTCGATAATCCAGGCCTGGCCGTTGTCCCCCCGCCTGGCAATCAGCCTGCCATTACCGGCGTCCACGGTCGATACGAAGCTGCAATTGGTCGTAAGGATACTGACCTGGTTGCTCGCACCGAGCGAGACGCCGTTGAAAACAGGATGGGTGGGGAGCACCGCCTCCAGCGTGGGCTGGGCGCTGTTTGTGCTGCCTATGTTCACCCATTTCCAGCGACTGCTTTGGGCGATATGGGCAATCTGCATCAGAATTGGAGCAGTGATGGCGTTCCACTGGGCGGTCTCCGTACCGTCATCGTAATCGCCGCTGTTTGTGTCACGGCTGATGATGATGAGGTCGGCTGCATTCAATGCAGCGATCTTCGTCGCATCGAGAGTCCGAGCCTCCTTGTTGCGGAAAGAAAGATCGACCGTGTACCCCTGTGCGATCAACAGATCGACCCAGCCCTGATCGGCCGGAACGCCGTTGCTCGGCGTCTTGTTGTCCGACACCCAGACAATCGTGGCCCCGTCAACCAGCGATCCAAAACCAAGGGCCAACACCATGACCGAAAGAAACAATCTCGAGCGCATCTTTGTTTTCTCCTTCCCACTTGTCATCTTCTGTCTCAGTCCACTATTCGGCAGGCACACCCGAGATGCTGGCCGGGTCAATGCCGGTAATCGCACCCGCCGCCGGCAATATCGTAACGCCGAAGATCGGTTCCGGCGCGGTGATGACGATGGCGCCGGCCGCCTGGCCGTTGACCGTTATACCCGGCTTGAACCAGTTGGCCGCCACGAACGGCTGCGGCTCGCCCACCGGCTTGCCGGCCGCATTCAACGGTTGGATGAGCCCCTGATCGTTGGCGCCGCGCTCGATGATGAAAATCGTCGTCACCGGGACGGCAAACCTGACCGTGATGACGTTCGCCTCATCCAGGCTGGCATACGTGCCGAGATCGAAGTCATCCGCATGGGCGGCCGGATGGTCCGCCGCATATTTCTCATAGTCCGCCGTCGTCGTGCCCAGGACCAGTTCGCTTGCGTCGATCCCGTCGAT
>CAYFUB010000188.1:0-6534 GCA_964346195.1 uncultured Pirellulales bacterium | reverse complement strand
TACGACCTCGCGGCCGATATCGGCGAGAGCAAGGACCGGCGTCAGGACAAGCCCGAGGTATTCAGCGGGTTGAAACAGGAATTCAAGCGCTGGGATGCACAGATGGTGAACCCCCTCTGGGGCAGCCCGGTACGGCAAAGGCCGGCGGCGAAGAGGCGAAAGTAAGTGTCTGCCGCCGGCGAACAACAATGTCAGGGAAAGGAGATGGGAATGATCAGGCAAACAAAATGGATGGTTTTGTTCGTGTGTTCGGTGTTGCCCGCTGCTGCTATCGGCCTGGCGGAGAGCGGCGACGGCTGGGTCATGCTCTTTGACGGCAAGACGTTGAACGGCTGGTCCGTCCACAGCGGGTTCGCGAAATATGCGGTCCAGGACGGCATGATCGTGGGTACTGCCGTCAAGGGCAGTCCCAACTCGTTCCTGTGCACGGACAAGGAGTATGGCGATTACGTCCTCGAATTCGAGGTCAAGTGTGACCCGAACCTGAATTCGGGCGTCCAGTTCCGCAGCCACGTTGCGAAAGAGGAAACGCCGTTCGTGTTCCGGGACGACAAGGGTCAGCCGCGTCCCCGGACGATCCCGGCGGACCGCGTCTATGGCTATCAGGTGGAGATCGCCCCGGCCCGGTCCCGCTCGTCGGGCGGCATCTATGACGAGGCGCGACGCGCGTTCTTCATTGCCGATATTCGCGAGGACCCGGCGGCGGGAGCGGCTTTCAAGGACAACGAGTGGAACAAGTACCGCATCGAGTGCAAGGGCTTTTCCGTCAAGACGTGGGTCAACGGTGTGCCGTGTGCCAACCTGAGGGATTCGCTCGACACCAGGGGCATCATCGGTCTGCAGGTCCACGGCGTCGGCCGGGACTTCAAGCCCTACCAGGTCCGCTGGCGGAACATCCGCATCAGGGAACTCTGATCGCGGTAGAACGTGAACACCGGGTGGCATCGTCAAGCGAAGCTTGGCGATGGTTTGCCCTCGACAAGAAACAGCCATCGCCAAGGCCTTCGGCCTTGACGCTGCCACCCAACGGCTGTCGTTCTCTTGTAGCTGACAAAGGCCTCTTGAAGGACTTCGTTCAGCATGACATCGTCGTGTCAGTACCGGCCGAATTCTGCAGCGAGTTGTGTCAGTCTTTTGAGCCGCTCCGGCCTGACGTGGGGCGCGACGCTGCAAGCGGACGAGAGGATGTAGCCGCTGCCTGGTTTGCCGATGCGGAGCCTGTCTTTGACGGCCTGCTCGAAGGTCGCGTCGTCCGCGTGCAGCATCTCGTTGACGGCGTCGAGGTTGCCCTTGAAAAAGAACCGCCGGCCGTACTTTGATTTGGCCTCGGCCAGGTCCACGGTGCCCAGCGGCGGGGGATCGAGCGTGTCAATCCCATCGACGGAGGTCTCGGCCATCAGGTCGAGACGGTCGCCGATGGCCCCGCAGGTATGCACGTAGGACTTGGAGCCGGACTCGCGGATGGCCCCAAACACCTCGTCCTCATAAGGTGCGACGAATTCCTTGTACATCTGCCGGCTGATGAACCCCGCCCCGGCGAAGGCCGAGCTGACCAGGATGGCGTCGGGCTTAGGGACCGCGTATAACTGCACCTGTGCCACGACCATCCTTGTGAACGCAGCCAGCATTTCATGGCACGTTTCGGGCACATCGACCAGCGCCATCAGGGCCTGCTCATAGCCGAACAGCTCCATCAAATGAGTAAAAGGCGAGAAGACCTCTGCGTGCACCGACACGTCCGGAGCCTGCTGCTGCACTTTCTCAAGCGCACTGGTGAACCACTTGGGGTAAGTGGCAGGGTCGAACAGGTCCGCGTCACGGCCGATGCCCCAGAGCTCGGGCATATGCCACGTGTTCCAAACGTAGCCGGGCAGGTGACACAGGCGGGGATCGTTGACGTCAATAGCCCGGTAGTCTGCACGCGGAAGGGGGGCTCCATCCGGGGAGAACGTCTGCGGGTTATCATCGGCCGGGACAATCGTTTCGAGTCCCGATTCCCAGCAGAGGTGCTCTTTGTCCCGAACGTTCCGATGGGACTTGATTCTGCTCCTCCAGTCCGGCGGTCGGCCGGGGACGTTCACGAGAATGCCGTCAAAGTCGTATCGGCGCTGCAGTTCCACCAGGGCGCCGCCAAAGGTGTCCGTGTCGAACCAGATAGCCGACGGTCTGTAATTGCAATTGAGAAAGTAGTGGCCGAGCGCAAGCTGGCACATCACCGGGACCCGGTCCGGCTTCCCGTGACTCATCGCCGCCCGCATACGCTCTTTCGCGTTCATGGTTGCGCTCTCCCGCGGGACAGGCCCGGCAGCCAGGTATGCAGCAGATACTCACAGTTGACCACCTTCTCGACCAGGTCCAGCGGCAGATAATAATAGTGGTTCGAGGCCTCGAAACCTATGCGGGAATCTGCGCGAGTCAGAACGAAGAGGCGTTCGGCGTCTTGAATCTCCTGCGCGAGAATCTCTCTGACATGATCGACCCTGGCCTGTTGCTCGGCATCTTTCAATGAGTCCGACAGCAGCACATCCCGGGCCATGATGAATCGAATCTGGTTCGCCACGCTGTGGAAGTGAAGATAGGCGGCCTCCGCAACGCGCAGGTCGCTTTGCAGATTCTCCTGCTGGGCAGGCGTATCGGTCTTGTCGAGTGCCTGGCGGTAGCCTGAGAGTCCCTCGCTCCAGCCTGCGGCCAGCTTCTCGAACTGCCCGGCCAGCACGTCGGCCGGGTAGATCGCGCGCCACCGCTCCAGGTCGTCGTAGGGCAGTCCTACCATCGTCGCCGGGTATTTTGTCGGCTGCGGGTAGAGGAGATTCGCAGGGCCCCATTGCATGGGCCCGCGGTAGACGAAACCAATGTGAAAGGGATATTCGGTGAAGGCCGCACTCAATCTGGACCATGCCGGCAGCACATGAGCAGCGGCCCGGGAGCCGTAGCGCGTGTCCGCGACGCTGGCGAGCGCCTCCTCTACAGACGGGACCAGCTTGCGGTCGAATTGCTGCGCGAGCTGCAGGTTGGGCGAGGGGCACCCGCCGAGGCTCCAGCTCAACATAAGCCCATCGATGCCGGCCCGGCTCAGATTGCGGCAATGCTGTGCGACCAGCTCCATCACCGGCAGATACGGCACGGCCGACAGCTCCCAGGAGCAGTTGGCCTGAATCTTGGCGATGGTCTTGAGTCCGCGTTTCCTGGCCAGGGCCCAGTGCCGCTCGGCGCGCGGGCCGGGTCCGACGGCGGAAAGGGAATACTCGCCGACCCTGCTCGCCACGCCGCCGCGCTCGATGGGCTTGTCCCATTCACTGACACTCATGAAGTAGACGTGGTCGGGCAAGGCGTTGATGATTTCTTCCGCCGGGTCCGGCCAGCCCCAATCCCAGACGATGACCTTCGCCTGGGGATTGCCCGCCCGGACGCCCGCGGCGACGGCGGCGTTGACCTCCGCAATGACCTGCGGGCCCGACCGCTTCGAGCACCGAGGGCACCCCTGCGCGGTCCGGCTGTGGCTGTAACAATTCGTCAGGTTCTCGGAAGCCGTGATCGTGAACACGCCGCCCAGGCCGGGGACCTGCTCGAAGACGTAGCGCAGAGACTCCGTAAGCCACTGCCTGACCCGCGGCGTCGAGGTACACAACGCGTAGAAATCGCCTTCCTGCACGCCTTTGATGTCTTCCCTGCCCGTGAAGAAGGAGGCCTCCATCGCACGCGGCTCGTTCATATAGAGGTAGACATCGATCCCATACTTGCGGGCCCGATTCACCAGTCCGCGCAGGTTGGCGATTCTCTGCTCGTGGTCGGCAACGGAGCCGGCGAAAAGCGAGCCCGGCGCCAACTGGCGCAGCACCACGTGCAGCCAGACCCCATTGACGCCCAAATCGGACAATCGCTGGAGCAATCCGTCCGGGTACGGATCGAGCTCGGGCGCGAGCAAAGGGTCGCCAAACGTGCCAAAGTAGGAATAGAGGAATCTGATTTTCTCCTGTCTCACCCGGGTCGAGACGGACGGCGCCGGCCGGTCCTGCGGAACGGACATAGCGCGAATGAAATCGAACCTCGGTTGCGCGGGCTTGGCGAGCTCATCCCGGAAGTGCGAAGAGACGACCGCCCGTATCTGCTCACAGCGTTTCACCGCCGCGTCGGGCGGCTCGTCGTAGCGCAGAACCGTGCAGGAGGGCTTCAGCGAGCCGAGCTTGATCCAGAGAAAGTCATCCTCCCGGAGCGTGAACGCCAGTTTCTCGGCGTCCCAGCCGAGCAGTTTCAGCAGTTGCTCGTAGGGCAGAAGGTGCCAGTTCCGTCGGATCAGGGTGATGTAGCCGCGCTGCAGATACTCAGCGGGAGGGGGATTGTGCGGCGGCAGGCCCATCGACTCACCCAGCGCGCGAACCTTCTCCGGCGTCGTCTCCAGCACCTCGGCCATCCGCTCCAGGGTCACCAATTCCCAGTTCCGCCACACGAACGTATGGAGACGGTCGGGAAAGTGCGTGAATTCCAGGGCCGGGCGCGCCGCACCCGTAGGCAGCGCGTTGTCCGCGCCATAACCCCACCCGCCCAGAAGAAAGCCGCCCGTTAAGACTGCGATGAGACAACGTCTGTTCGTCATTGCGTCTCTGCCCATCTGCCGCCGCCACCAGGTTCTCGGTGCGTGATACGCACCCTACCATATTCACGGTGCAACTCCGAAGTGTAGCCGGTAGTCTTCGGGTGTATCGATTCTGACAGGAATTGTACTATCCGGCACGTCAATCTCAAGGACCTTGTCCGCGTTGGCATGCACGACGTGTCGCGCGCCTTCTTCAGGAGGCGCGTCGAGAAGGTCAGGGAAGACCGTCCGCGAGAACAGGGCCGGATGTCCCCGGCGTTTATCGAAAACCGGGATCACGATCGGGCTTTGCGTTTCCCGGAATGCCCCGATGACGCGGTTGACCGTTTCGGCCGTGAGGAAGGGATTGTCCACCAGGCACAGGAGAATCGCGTCGGCCTCGGCGGGCACGCTTCTCAGCCCCGCAATCAGGGACGACAACTGGCCCCGTTGGTAATCCTCGTTCATGACGACCTCGACCGCTGACAAGTCCGTCGTTGCCCGGATGTCGGCCGCCTGTGCCCCGAGAACCACAGTGATTCTGTCCGCGTCCGAGGCGCGCAGGACAGAGACAATCCGCTCCAGAAACGTCGTGCCGCCGCAGCGCAGGAGCGGCTTGGGTTTGCCCATCCGCCGCGATTCGCCCGCAGCCAGGACAATGGCGTTGATCACGCGTTGCCTCCCCGTCGGGACAGTGTCATATGGCCGACGCTCTCCGCGTCGCCCAGCCGCCTCACTTTGACCAGCTCGCACACGATGCTGAGGGCGATCTCCTCGGGTGTGACCGCGCCAATCGAGATACCGACAGGCGAGTAGACCTTGTCGAGCGACTCTTTCGGGACGCCTTTGCGGGAAAGGTTCTCCAGAAGCGTCCGTGTCTTACGTTTGCTGCCGATCATACCGACGTATCGCGCGTTGGTCGCCAGCGCCCGCTCCAGGACGATCTCATCGCATTTGTGTCCGCGCGTGACAATCACGATATAGGAATCACCATCGACCTGGACCCGGTCGAAGATGTGCTCGAAATCCGCTGCGATGACCTCATCCGCGTCCGGGAATCGTTCCCGGTTGGCATACTCGCGTCTCTCATCGTATACCACTACGCGGAAATGCACGCGTCTCGCGCAGCGGGCGATGTGATAGGAGAGGTGTCCGGCGCCGCAGAGAATCACGGTCGGCGGCCTGGCCAGCGGCTCTATAAACACGTCCATCTGGCCGGCGGTCACTCTGCGTCCGGCGTTTCCGGCGGCCGCCACTTCTTTGATCGCGGTGGTAATCTCCTGCGAGAGCCCGCTGCTGGCAAGGGGCTCGATATGCTCGGCATCCGCCAGATGAATCTTGCGCGGCAATCCGTCCGGTGAAATGATGGAGACCAGCACGCCGGCTTCGCCACCGGCGACGGCGGTGGAAAGCTCGGCAAACAACGGCAGGGCCGTTGTGTCGAACGTCTCGACAAGGAACTCGACCGAGCCGCCGCAGATGCCGTCTTCATCGTCCGGCGTCTTGCCCAGGTCGAAGCGAAAGAGCCGGCTTCCCGGTCGGGCCAGCAGCTTGCCGGCTTCCTCGATCATTCTGGCCTCAACCCGGCCCCCACCCACCGTCCCGGCGGTTCCTCTGCCCCCGTCGAAGACCAGCATTTTGTAACCCACCTTTCCGGGCGTCGAGCCGGTGACGGATACCACGGTGACCAGGGCGACGTTTTGGCCCTTTTCCAGGAGCGACGCCACGTTTTGAAATACGCTGGCTTGATCCATATTTCTCTACACACATGTTCACAATTGATTGTATACTGGACGCCCGTGGCCGTTTGTAGTGACGCCGTAAGGCGTTAGTGGCATGGGCGCGAGCGCCCATGTGTATCACGGACGTCTGGGGCCCCCAAACGCGAAATGCCGCGTTTGGGGAAACCCTTTCGCCCGTGAAGGCAGGGCCAAGATGCCCATGCTACTGTGCCCTTACGG
>CAYFUB010000187.1:0-7770 GCA_964346195.1 uncultured Pirellulales bacterium | reverse complement strand
AGAAGGCAAACCGTTTGGACCCGAATGACCGCATAATCCTCGCCATGCTGGGCGTGGCTCAGTACCGTGTGGGGGCATATGAGGACGCCCTTACGACACTCATACAGTTCGAGAAGATGCCATCTGACGATTATCCCCAACCCAGGCCTTTGGCATATATGGCTATGGCCCTGCGACAACTCGGCCGCGACGCCGAAGCGCGAGCAGCCCTCGATCGAGCTCATGTTCTGCTTGAGCCTTGGCGGTCCGGGTTCGTCCCTGCGATCTTCAGCGGCTTTGTAGCTGTGATTGAGGCAGAAAAACTCTGAGCCGGTGAAGGTACCAGGCTCTATTCCCTGTGGGAATCTATTGATGAAGGCAGATATAAAGAAGCCGTACAACTGATAGAACACATGCGGTCATTGAAAGATGCAGAGACTGCTGCGCACATAGAAGGTGCTGTCAAGTGGTTAGGCAGGGCATATTACAATCGTGCCGAAAATAAGATGATCGACGGTAAATTCGCCGAAGCGATTAGCGATTATGAAGAAGCGGTGCGTGTCGATCCGGGCTATGCGCTTGCCTTTAACGACCTCGCTTGGTTGCGGGCCACGTGCCCCGTGGCTGAGTTTCGTGATGGCGCCAAGGCAACTGAGGATGCTGCCAAAGCCTGCGAACTGACGGACTTCAAGAAGGCCCGCTACGTCGGGACCCTGGCGGCGGCCTATGGCGAGACCGGCGATTTCGATTCTGCTGTAATGTGGCAGAAGAAAGCGATAGATTCACTGACCAAGGAAGAGGAAGAACTGCGTGCCGATTTTGAAGAGCGGTTGAAACTATACCAATCGGGCAAGCCCTACCGCGAAAGTCCATAAAGGGGCAGATGATGGACACCCGATGATTTGCGGGAGGCGCGCCTGGCAATCATCAATTATCAATCATCCATCATCAATGAAGGAGGTCGCCAAACGGGCCGAGCAACTCGTACTTGTTCCGCCAGGTCGTGTACATGATCCCAACCGCCTGGGGCGTGCGGTCCAGCACGTCGAGCCGGCCGCGAGGGTTCTCCAGCGGGTCGCCGTCGAAGAGCTCGGCAACACTGCCGAGGCGACCCCCATCGGCCAAATGACATGAGAGGAACTGGATCGGTTCGGGCGCGTGGCTTCAGGCCGTCACGGGTACGCGCGGTGAGTTCTGCGGCTGCGGCGCACCATAAAGACCGCCCGCGGCCTCACTCGTCGTGCAGCGCTTCCGCAGATGGTCGAGCACGTTCATGAAGTTGATGTAGGAATCGTAGGGCGAATCGTACGGGTTGAAGTACTTGTGCACGTCGCCGTCGGCGAAGTACTTCGTGCACATGTAGTAAAAATGGTCCGATACCTGCAGCTTGCGCCAGTCGGCCAGGATGCGCTCGTCGTTCGCTCTCTTGATCTTCTTTTCGAGCCGGTAGAGCTCGTGAATCGCGTTGGATTGCATCGGATTGCCAAGCCACGCGGACAGGTCGCGTTCCGTATCGGCCCAACTGATCACGTGAGGCACATCGACCACGCCCACCGACTCGTAGCTGGCCGCCACTTCGCCGGGCGTCTTGAAGTTGTTGTCCGGATGTCTGAGGATTTCCTCGGGCAGGTGCCGCATGAAATTGAAGATGCCGGTATCCTCCCACTGGTGTTCGCCCAGGGTCTCATAATCCATGAAGAGGTTGACCACCTGGCCGTTGCCGTTGACGGCGCTGACCCAGCGGGCGAACTTCTCGGCCGTCAGCGGCCACTGGGCCCAGTGACGGTTGGAGAACCGGAAGGCGATGTCGTCGCTGAGCGAGTAATTCTTCAACAGCATCTTCAGCCGGCGGCAGCCCTTCGGCCGGTAGACGAAGTTCGGGCTGCGGAACCCGAGAATATGGTCCGCACCCTCCGTAATAATAGCGTCGAAGCATCCCATCGCCTCGATGAGCAGGCCGAGATCGTTGTTATAGATCAACTCTGTGTTCCGAAAGACCAGGGGTGTCCGGCCGAACAGCCCCTTGACGACCTCCACGTGCTTGTGGACCTGCTCGACGAACTCCTGCCGCGAGTACAAAAAACTCAGGCTGTGATAGTACGTCTCCGCGAGGAACTCCACGCATCCCGTATCCGCCAGGGCATGGAAGGTACTTAGAACTTCGGGACTGTATCTCTCCAACTGCTCGAGCAGGACACCGGTCAGACTGTAGGCGATCCGGAAGCGCCCTTTGTACTGTTGGACCAGCTTCAGCAACAGCCGGTTCGCGGGCAGATAACACTTGTTCGCCACCTTCTTGCAGATGGCCGCATTTTTGGTCTCGTCGAAGTACCGATCGTCATTATCGAAAACGGTATAGTGGCGCAGCCGCATGGGCTGGTGAACCTGGAAGTAGAAACAAACCGAAGGCATGGCTGACACCCCATCCTTTCCAACTCTCTCGGCCCTTCACCGCACCCGCGGTCATACCGCCACGAGCATCTCCTGATAAATCCGCAGGCAACCCCGCGCCGCGTCCCTCCAGCGCAGCTTGCGCACCTCGAAGTTGCCGTGGTTGCGCAGCGTCATCTGTAACGGCGGATATTTCAGCACCGCGACGATCTTGTTGGCCATCTCGTTGACGTCCCAGAAATCCACTTTCAACGCGTGCCTCAGGACTTCCGAGACACCGCTCTGCTTGCTGATGATGACCGGCACGTCGTTGTCCAGCGCCTCCAGCGGCGCGATCCCGAAAGGCTCCGACACCGACGGCATCACGTAGAGGTCCGCCATCTGATAGATCCTGCGAACGTCACCGCCACGAAGAAAACCGGTGAACAGGACTTTATGCCCGATGCCCAGTCGGGCGGCCAGCTCGATGGAGCGATACATCAGATCGCCCGACCCGGCCATGACGAACTTGACATTGTCCATGACTTCGAGCACTTTTTGGGCGGCGTGGAGGAAGTATTCGGGCCCCTTCTGCATGGTGATCCGCCCGAGGAACAGGACGATTTTCTCGTCCCGCTTGATCGTGGTGTCCATCGGCTCCCAGCCGCCGTTGCGCTCCACGCCATTGTAGACCACCGCAACCTTGTCGCCCGGAATGCCGTATCGGCTGATGATAATACTACGCGTATAGTGGCTGACGGCGACCACCTTACTCGCGCGCTCCATGCCCATGCGCTCGATGTCGTAGACCATCTGGTTGACGTGCTCGCCGCTGCGATCGAACTCCGTGGAGTGCACGTGCACGATCAGGGGCTTGCCCGTCATCATCGCCACCGTCACGCCGGCCGGGTAGGTCATCCAGTCGTGGGCATGAATCAGGTCGAATTCCTCGGTGCTGGCCAGGTCCAGCGCCATGCCCGCGTACCGGTGTACCTCCCGGTACAGGTCGCCGGCGTAGTCCACGGGGCCCCGCAGGTCGCCCTCGCCGTCCCACAACCCCATCGCCTCGCGGCGCAGGCGCAGGATCTCTTCCATTTTCTCACCGTACGTCTGCGGCGTCGCGTACGCCTGCAGCGGCGACAGAATCGATCGGAACTTGACATTCTTCAGTTCTTCTTCACCGACCGCCACGCCCGCTCCGCGCCTTCGACAGCCCGGTGTCAGGAGTCTCACATGGGTAACATACTCTCTGTCAACCACCCTCGGAAGGACAAAGGTCACTCTTACGCCCAACTGGTTCAGAGCCCTTGTCAACCCGTAGCAGGCGGTGCCGAGTCCTCCGCTGATGAACGGCGGAAACTCCCAGCCCAGCATCAGGACACGAACCTGTGTCCCCTCATCATTCAGTCCCATAAATCCTCACTCATCCTGAGGTTTCAGAAACAACCTCTGTCTGTACGGAACCATACCCCGATCGCGACCCGACGAACACGCTCTAGACACCAGGCTCGGCCCGGTGTTTCGCTACTCCACTATCGGCAGCAGGCCGCACGCGCTTGATTTTCCGGCGCGAAAAATTTCAGCCATGTACCCGCTGACACTCTGAACTATTATCGGCCGTTTTGCCCTTGCCGGTGCAGAAAATCTCCACCGCAAACCTGACTCAGCATACTGTCATCGCAGATTTTATGGGTTCCTGGCTGCTTACCGAACCGAGCGACATGAACTCTCCGTAACATCCTGTTCGGGCGTTTTATCGGTCCCGATCTCCCCGTGCCGGACCACCCTGTCCAGCCCTTTATGCAACCGGCCGACATATCCAGAGGAGCCGGCCATAATAAAAAGGCCGTCCCGCAGGTCGCCGGCGAGACGGCTTGTTCGCGACTTGTCTACCACAGTTGAAGACGACGCAACTGCGCGATCGATCCCTGTTACTAGAGGTCCTGCGCCCTTACCGTGCTGCGCCGGTTTGCCTTGGCACGAGCAATGGCCGCGTCAAGCATGTTGTAGACGACTTCGCTGACCGCCTCGACGGCTTCCGACGAACTCATCATCCCCTTGCCCCTGATATAAGCCTTCATCTTGCTTGCCACGACCAGGGGCTCCCTCTTCTGGCGCTTCTTTGCCATCGCACAAATCCTCCTTGAAAACCCACCTGAAACTGAGGTTAGCCGGCCTGCATCCGGTAGGGCCACACGTCATTCCGCCCTCATATTGCCCGCCGGGCGCCAATTTGCAACAAAAAAAAGCCTCAAGCGCTAAATTTTTCCACCTGTGACGCCGATAGGCTTGAAGGAACACAGGCCGGTGAATGCGGCTCGAGCCGGGCGGCCTTGTACGGCCCCCGGTGATGTGACGGGCCGCGAGCCCGACGGTCGGCACCACGCAAGCCGTGAGATGCCCGCCGCGTCTGAGGCGACCTGAGGCTACCGTTAGTTACGGAGTACTGATATGCACAAGCATCCGCACAAGAACAGCAAGGGTCAGGGAAAGGTCAAGGAATACGTTGTCGTCGCCTTTGTCGATGACATGGAGCAGGCCAGGGAATACGAGACGCTCCTGAGGCTCAACGATATCCCCGCCGCCATCAAGGAGCAATTGGACCCCGGCGCCGAGGGCAAGGCCGTCGCCATTATGGTTCCCGAGGACTTCCTGGATGAGGCCCACGTGGTTATCGAGTCGCAGGACGCCTATGATGACTTCTGCGACTACGCGATGGACGAGGACGAGGGCCTGGATTTCGACGGTGACCTGTTGGACGATGAGGAATTTTGAGTTCGTCATCGCCGGAAACACTGATGCATCCGCCCTGCTGGCCCCGGCCGTCCCGGCGGCTTTGCATTCACCCAGCAGCTTATAAGGTTGCAGTACCATGGCAGAAACTGACGAAAGCTACCTTCCCGAGCGCCGCAGCGGGCAGGATCGACGCAAGAATGTCACCGACAGACGGCAACACGACCTCGGGGGCAATCCCTACGACCCCAACTTTGTAGACCGCCGCAGCGGCAAGGACCGCCGCGAGAGCGTCGTGGACCGGCGCCTCGGCCTCGACCGCCAGCGCGGCCCCGGCCGCCGACGCAGCGACGAGCGCAAGAGTGCCGAGGAGGGCCAGATGTCCGACGAGCAGTTCGCGTTCATCATGGCCATCGACGAGTACAAGCGGGCCAACTCCCGGCCCTTCCCGACCTGGACCGAGGTTCTCGAAGTCATCAAAGCCCTCGGCTATCGCAAGGTCGCCGAACCGCAGCCCCTGGCCCCCCACGGCTCACCGACCGACGCGGACCCTAAGCCGCCCGCCGATCCCAAACCGCACGAACAGCCGCAGCTTACCGAGTGACCCTGCCCCGACGGACCACACCGCGGGTCTGACGGTCCGTCCTGTGTCCGTAGAGGCATGGCAAGAAGTCTCAGCCTTGAAGTCTCAAGCGTGAAGGATACAGGCCTCTTGAGACCTCACATTTCACACTCGACAGTCCATGATATTCCAGGCAACAAGGACGCGCAGCTCTTCGTACACCAGCGGCAAGAGCTCCTCTGTAGCCCTGGTGTCCCCCTGCTCAACGGCATCCCAAATGCGGATGACATCGCTCATGCCGATTCTCCGGTCCCACGGCGGTTCTTATAGGATGCTATTGTCCCAAAAACCGGCAGGCTTTCAAGAGGTGTGCGACGGACTTTCGTGGCCCAGGCACGAAAGGCACGCGATTTCGCACAGCGGGGTGAGCGTGGGTTCGGGTCCCCACCGGCAATGTATCGCCCGCGGGAGCCCTTCCCAATCGCGATACATCGCCATTGGGGTCCCCGTACCCGCTCGTCTGAAAACGTCGTGCGCGGAGGCACGACCTGCAAAGGCCACGAGACGTACTTGCACGCTACAACGGATATTGCCGGGTTTTGCGTTGACACCCCCGCGCCTTTTTGACATAATGACTCGACCATGTGGACGTATGTGGATACTGAGTACGTCAGGGTTCCTGACGAACCGGGGCACAAGGCATTTCTGTCTCAGTGAGGGGTTTTGACATGAAAAAAGAGCCGATCTCCCGCCGAGCGTTCATTCGCAACAGTTCTCTGGCTGCGGCTGGGGCCGTCGCCGGTGGTCTGGCCGGGCGCACCGGGGCCGAAGAGACGACGCCCGACACGTCGAAAATCCTCAACTACAATCCCAAGATGCGCTACCGTCGGCTGGGCAAGAGCGGCCTGCTGCTCTCGGAAGTGAGCCTGGGCGGGCACTGGAAGAACCGCAACGCCGGCCGGTACTGGGACGCCTTCGCCAACGATGAAGTCCCCGAGGACGTCGCCCGCAACCGCACCGACGTGGTCAGCGCGTGCATCGAGTGCGGCATCAACTATCTCGACATCACCACGGCGGCTGAGTGCCTCAGCTACGGGGCCGCTCTCAAAGGCCGGCGCGAAAAGATGTACGTCGGGGCCGATATCCATAACCTGGGCCCGCGCGGCTCGGACCGCTGCAACGTGAAGGACCAGACGCACAACGTCGAGGAGTGCCTGCGGCTCTTGAAAACGGATTACCTCGATATCTGGCGACCGCAGGCGAAGATGGACGGCAGCAACACCGACGCCGAGGTCCAGGCCCTGACCGAGACCTACGACAAGCTCTATAAGGAGGGCAAGGTCCGCCACCTGGGCATGTCGTCGCACTCGCGGCCCTGGCTCGAACATGTCCTCCAGACGTTCCCACAGTTCGAGATGATCATCTTCCCGTGCAGCGCCAAGACGCGGGAGAAGGACGTCGCCCCCGTGCCGGGCAACGTGGAGGAGGTCAATCCGGGCCACGGCTCCGACCAGACGCAGAGCATCTTCAAGACCGTGCTCGAAAAGGACATCGGGGTCGTGACGATCAAGCCGTTCTTCGGCGGAAGCCTCTTCGGGGCCAGCGCCGGCAAGGTGGCGTTCCCCGTGATGGGCGTCGGCAGCAAGGTGGAAAACGACCTTGCCCGGCTGACGCTCCAGTGTATCCTGACCAATAAGTCGATTACCGCGACCGTGCCGGGGCTCTCGACCGTTTACGAGGTCGAGAACGCCGCCCGGGCCTCCTACACGCGGCATCTCGGGCTCGCCCCGGCCGACAAGCAGTGGGTCGACGGCATCACCGACGAGCGCTGGGCCGCCCTGCCCCCGGAATACGCCTGGCTGCGCGACTGGGAGATCGTGTAGCCGGGCCTGCGCATGACACGCGAATGTCGCCTCGTCGGAATACGAACGCATTCTCAACCCGGTAGGGTGCGTACCACGCACCGGCCCTTGTCCCGGCTGGAATGGTGCGTGATACGCACCCTACTACGCCGTCCAGTCTATAATTGTGGGTAGAGCTCGTTCGGAGTTCCGCCTTCAGGCGGCTCAAGACCGCGTAAACGCGGAACTCCAAACAGCCACGCTGACCACCATATTAGAGTGGAC
>CAYFUB010000186.1:0-1872 GCA_964346195.1 uncultured Pirellulales bacterium | reverse complement strand
GCAGCAGTTCATGTGTGCGGGGCCGCGACGGCGAGCCCACAAAGCAGCAATATCTGGAGGACAGGAATGGGCGTTCTTTGGGAAGTTGTACAGACCGGCCTGATGTACGGCCAGAAGCGCAAATCCGATTCCGTCGAGGACAGGGTCAAAGCCCTTGAGGACCAACTGCTGTTGACGCAGAACACCCTGCGTGCCCTGGTCAAGAAACTCGAGGAAATGCATGGCGAAGACATCGACGGGGACGGCAGGATCGGCTAGGGATTTCCTCTGGCAGGTTTGTTCCGTTTATCTTACAGAATAGGATCGATATTATGATCGGTCATCGGTGGCCAGAATGGTGGGGCTGGGAACTGGAACTCAGCCCGCATCCGTTCAAGCGCATGACGGATCGCCGTTTCTCGGAACTCGATCTGCGCGCGATGCTTGAGCGTGCAAGGGCTATAGACCTGATACAATTGACGGGCGATGGGTTATCGTTACGACGTTTCGCAGGCGGACATGGGAAGTCATCGTTGAACCTGATTTGGATACCGAGCGCCTGGTCGTGGTCACGGCCTATGCCTATGAGGAATACCGAGATGAACGAATCATACCTCGAAGTTACGTTTCGACATGGGCGGCCGCTGGCCGCGTACTATTGCCTGCCTCGTCGCCCAAAGGATAAGAGCTATCGCACTAAGCGAGTTGAGCCTGGTCTCGTGATTGACTTCCGGCGCGACGGCAAGCCTATCGGGATTGAAATTCTCGCGCCCGAGAAGCTCACCCTTGCGGCGCTCAACCGGGTCCTTCGCGACCTCGGCCTTCCCCCATTGAAGCGAGCGGATCTGGCCCCGCTGAGGGCGGCTTAGAGTGTAGTCGCCCTGTACTGTTGCACGGAACCTGCATCACTCGATATACGCCCCAGCGGAGTAAGAGACTATCTCAAAACGACACTCTGACTTGTCATGGTGAGCGAAGCGAACCATCTGGCCATCGGATGAGGGGTTTCTCAAGTGCGCAGCCCAGATTCTTCGCTTCGCTCAGAATGACATTGCCGTTTTGAGATAGTCTCTAACCGGGCCGATTCCGTTTGACCCGGGCGGGACTTCCTGCATAGAATCGGACCGGCCCCGGCAGCGCCGGCAGCAGATGCCTGCGGCCGCGGAGGTGATGGCACAGAGTGAACAAGTCCGAGTGCCCCCGAGAGAAGGAGAGCCACATGCTGCAAGAGTCCATACGAAAGTCGATAAGTAATGGGTGTTCCGTGGGTGCGGCTGTGCTGTTGCTGCTGCTTATCACATCGGCCGGGTCGGCGGCCGGGCCGGTGGTGGATTTCCGGCACGGGGCGTTGAAGGTCTCGGACAACAAGCGATTCCTGGTTCATCAGGACGGGACGCCGTTCTTCTATCTTGGCGACACGGCCTGGGAACTGTTCCACCGTCTGAATCGGGAGGAGGCCGACCAGTACCTGGAGAATCGTGCGGCCAAGGGCTACACGGTCATTCAGGCGGTCGCTCTGGCGGAGCTGGACGGGCTGCACACGCCGAATCCCTACGGGCACAAGCCGTTGCTCGATGATGACCCGACGAAGCCCGACCTCAGGGACGGCCCAAACAACGACTACTGGGACCATGTCGACTACATCGTGAAAAAGGCCGAATCGCTGGGCATGTACGTCGGCATGCTGCCGACCTGGGGTGACAAGTGGAACAAGAAGTGGGGCGTCGGGCCGGTGATCTTCACGCCTGAAAACGCCCAGGCGTACGGCCAGTGGCTCGGCAGGCGATACAAGGACGCTCCCAACATCATCTGGATTCTCGGCGGGGACCGGCCGATCGAGAACGACGAGCAGCGCCAGATCGTCCGGGCCATGGCCGGCGGCTTGGCGAGGGG